>CAZDWN010000003.1:0-113685 GCA_964509365.1 uncultured Pseudomonadales bacterium
GTATCAACTTGATAAGCTGTTGTTTTTCTCACTATGCTCGAAAATAGGGCAAAATTTTTTTTATCGGGTGAGAGGAAGATTCTCTCGCCTGCGGCGAGTTGAACCAAATCAGAGATTTGATAAATTCCCAACTACCTTAGAAATTTTAGAACCCGATATAAATATCGGAACCTAAAATTTGTCGGGGTGAGAGGAATTGAACCTCCTACTTCACGCACCCCATGCGCGCGGTCTACCGATGGCCTACACCCCGAATCTCGTTAGTATACATCGAAAAGTTTTTGTGAGGTGCAGTACTTGCATCGATTCGCGAGCTGTGCTTAGATGGGCCCAACGGAAAGGGTTTTCTATGGCACAAAATATTCCATTACAAAATCGACCTGCAGCGCGACCACCAGTTCCACCGGCGGGAGCAGCTCCAGTGCAAAATCAAAATAGCGAACGCATGGAAGCAGTGCGCATCGCCATGGCGCAAATTGAAAAACAATACGGCAAAGGCTCCATCATGCGACTCGGTGAGCAGATGCAAGCGTCGCAAAATGTCCCGGCATTATCGACTGGATCGATTGCACTAGATTTAGCTTTGGGTATCGGGGGATTTCCTCGTGGACGTATCGTTGAGATTTATGGTCCAGAAGCTTCCGGAAAAACCACAGTTTGTTTGCATGTCATTGCTGAGGCGCAAGCACATGGCGGCGCGGCAGCATTCATCGATGCGGAACATGCTCTTGATCCTATGCGTGCAAAAGCAATCGGAGTCGATCTTGATAATTTGTTGATCTCACAACCTGACAACGGAGAGCAAGCGCTCGAAATTACGGAGATGCTCGTGCGCTCAGGCGGCTTGGACGTCATCGTCGTCGACTCAGTCGCAGCTCTCACTCCAAAAGCTGAAATCGAAGGAGAGATGGGTGATGCAGTCATGGGCGCTCAAGCTCGATTGATGAGTCAAGCGATGCGAAAACTGACTGCCGCCATTAACAAAAGTAAAACCTTGCTCATCTTCACCAACCAGATTCGTATGAAGATCGGCGTCATGTTTGGGAATCCAGAGACGACGACAGGTGGACAAGCACTGAAATTTTACGCATCGGCCCGTATCGATATGCGCAAGATTGGGAATATCACCGAGGCTGAGACCGTCATCGGCGGACGACATCGAGCCAAAGTCGTGAAGAATAAAATGGCACCTCCATTTCGAGTGGCTGAGTTTGACATCATGAATACCGGAGGTATCAGTAAGAGTGGCGGAATCGTCGATGTAGCAGTGGAGATGAATATCATCCAAAAGAGCGGGAGTTTCTACAAATACAAAGAGAAGACTCTTGCACAAGGGAGAGATGCATTGAAGCTTGAATTGGAGAGCAATACCGAACTCATGAAAGAAATCGACAATCTCATTCGCCAGCGCATCAAAGATGGTAAAGCCGGCGCACCTATGGAAATAAAAGAGACTGAGGATGCAGAAGAGACATGACGTATCTAGAGCAGCTGCTTGGACGGTACCTATCAATCCGCGCACGCAGTGAAGCGGAAGTACGTCGTTACCTTGCCCAAAAACGAAAAAAGATCGCTGTGGCCGACAGCTTGGTCGAAGATCTCGTCGCCAAATACACTCGCGTAGGCTATATCAATGACGTGAAGTTTGCGGAAGCTGTCTCTCATTCACTAGTGGTTAACAAAGCGAAAGGAAAGCAATTTCTGATCCAAAAACTTCGGCAGGCTGGCGTCGAGCAAGAAGTCATCTCCCAAGCAGTCACATTGCTTGATCCCACTGAGGTAAAGCGGGCGATGGAGAAGCGACTGGAAAAGAATGAGTCGAAATGGAAAAAAATGGAGAAAAAAGAGCTCCACATGAAAGCCTATAGTAAGTTACTGGCATCAGGCTTTTCCTCAAGTGAGATCCGTCCGTTCCTTGACGAATGGCTTCAAAAACGGTACACTGCTCCCATTAATCTTGAAAAAGATAGTTGGACACTCTAACTCGTATTTACTATGAAACTACTCACTCCCATCCGATTTGATGTCAGTGAACGTTCTCCCGGAGCCTGATCAGGTTCTTGTGCTGTTTGACGTGTTTCTTTCTATACTTTTCTTGATTCTCTCTTGAGACCATTTGATAGTGGTTGTTTGTACGTGATGAAAGGAACTTATGTCATTTTTTACTCGTTTGTCAGGTCTATTCGGCTCGGCCGCTGATGGCCAGGGAGCTACTCCTCGTGGTCCATTGGCACCGAAGAGCGCGGCTCAACCTCCTCGCCCACAGGTCAATAAACCCGTGGCCGTGCATCAAAAATCACCAGTGATCTCGACCCAAGAAAATGAAGCGATGGTACGTGAAGCGCAAGCTCGCTCGCGCGAGATCATCGTCGAAGCGAAAGCTGAAGCGCTGACGATCCGAGAATCCGCTGAAAAGCAGACGCGCCTCATGCGTGAGGAAGTGTCGAATGCGCAGCGAAGTATCGATCAAAAACTCGCGAGTATTGATTCTCGTCTCAAAACATTAGATGAGCGAGATCGTGAGCTCACCAAGCGACGTGGGGATCTTGATAACCGATCGACACAACTTGAAGAGACTCGCAAGAGTTTGGTCAAAAAATTGGAACAAGTCGCAGGATTGACGCGAGAACAAGCTCGTGAGCAAATTCTTGAAAACCTCGAACGAACGGTCTCCAAAGACATGGCGGAAGTAATTCAGGCCAAGATCAATCAAGCCAAAGAAGAGGCAGATGAACAGGCCAAAGAGATACTCGTGGATGCGATGAAGCATGGTGCGACAAGTTATGTGTCTGAATATACAGTCTCAGTCGTCCAACTACCGAGTGAAGATATCAAAGGAAAAATCATCGGCAAAGATGGACGCAACATCCGCGCCTTTGAGCAGATCACTGGTGTCGACGTCGATTTGGATGACCAACCAGGGACTGTCCGACTCTCTTGTTTCGATCCAGTTCGACGCGAGATCGCTCGTGTCTCCTTGGAACGCCTCGTCAAAGATGGACGCATCCAGCCGACACGCATTGAAGAAATCGTCAAGAAAGTCTCTGAAGAACTCGATAAGATCATGTTCGAGGAAGGAAAAAAGTTGTGTCACGCAGTGGGTGTCTACAACATGCCTCATGAGTTGATCCAGATGCTCGGGCGATTTAAGTATCGATTCTCCTATGGGCAAAATATGATCGCTCACACCTTGGAAGAAACAAAAATTGGGATTGCATTGGCTCATGAAGTCGGTGCCAATGTCGACACCGTCAGACTTGGTTGTCTTCTCCACGATATTGGAAAAGTCGTCAATGATGAAGAAGGTAGTCACATTGAGCTTGGTGTCAATTTGTTGAAGAAATATCGTATTCCACAAGCAGTGATTGATTGTGTCGAACAGCACCATGAAGACAAGCCATTTAGTAGTAAGGAAGCTGTTCTCGTGTATGTCTCTGACGCCATCTCCGGTGCCCGTCCGGGTGCTCGATACGAGAACTATGAGGAATACGTCAAACGTCTGACAAAACTTGAGGAAATTGCCAAAGCAGATCCAAAAGTCCGCGAAGCTTATGCCATCCAAGCAGGTCGTGAGATCCGAGTGATTGTGAATCCTGAAGTGTCGACTGATGATGATGCAGTACTGCTCTCACATACGATTAAGGATCGCATCAAAAATGAAGTGACGTATCCAGGAACCGTTACGGTCACTGTCATTCGAGAAATCCGGGCAATAGACGTAGCGAAGTAATCCGCATTTATGACTCTCTACATCGTCAGACATGGGGAAAGTGAAGGCAATGTCGAGCGTCGTCATCAGACGCCGACTGAAGTGCTCACGGGCAAAGGTGAGAACCAAGCACGATTGCTGGCGACTCGATTTACGTCGGTCAAAGTGGATCGATTGATCGCAAGTACCATGACGCGAGCGCAGCAAACGGCTACCGAAATTTCCAAAATCGTCAATGTAGAAGTTGAATCGAATGAGTCTTTTGTCGAACTACGACTTCCCAAAGAAGTGAGGGGCAAAAGCCATGCTGATCAAAACTCAATGCAAGTCCTCGCGCAAGTGAATGCCCATCAGGAAGATCCTTCCTATCACTACAGCGATGAAGAGAATATTTTCGATTTTATCAAACGACTCGATACTGGATTGCAGTCAGTGATCTCTCACTCGTCGGACAACGACGTCATCGTTCTTGTCGTGCATGGATATGTGATCCGTGTGCTACTGGGGCTCATTCTCTTTGGGACCGATTTTTCACCGCTGTTGTTTCGACTACTCAATGCCAAGGTGAAGACCAGCAATACCGGGATCACCAAAGTGGAGTACTCGCCTGAAACAGGTTGGGAATTGATCACTTTCAATGACCACGCACATCTCTTAGAATAAATCCATGAAGAAAATCTTTGCTGCGAGTGTCGGAATCCTTTTTCTCTTCGTTGGATTCGTCGTTTTCAAGATCTCAAAAGTTCCTACCATCCCCGTACACTACCACGCGAATTTTGCGGTTTTTATCGATGGAGTCCAAAAGGACTTTACCAAGCCAAGTCTGATGCATATCAAACCGTGCACAAATGATGAGTCAGAATCGAGTGAACCAGAGGAAAACGTCCACTTACATGATCAAGTGGGAAATGTCGTGCATCTGCATGCTGCCGGGATAAGTTGGCGGACGTTTTTCCACTCAATCAAGTTTGACTTAAACTCATTTACAAACGAGAAAGAATTGTCAGTTTACTCAAAAGGAGAAAAAGTCTCACCTGGATATCTAGATCAGGAGATTCAAAAACAAGACCAGGTCTTGATTCATATTGCCTCAGAGAGTGCCGCAGCGAAAATTGTGGACGACTCAAATCTCATCAAGGAGTCAGAAGCAGTCGGTACATCTGCAGCAGAGTATGATGCCGGAAAAGGTGGCGCAGAAAAATGTGGAGCGGTTGGCTCACGTACGCTCTGGCAGCGATTTAAGCTCGCTTTTGGTTTGTGAGCGCGTGAAGGATCCCACTGATCACTGACAGCACTAATGAGAACAGCAGCGCATTGATAAATCCCCCAACTGCAAATCCAGGCACGAGATAGTCCACGAGTTCAATAATGAGCGCGTTGATGACAAAAGTGAACAAACCTAGAGTCAGAATATTGAGTGGTAGTGTCAGGAGCAACAAGATTGGTTTGATGATCGCATTGAGCACTCCCAGTATAATGGCGACGAGCAGCGCGGTCACATACCCATCTAACGTGACTCCTGGGAGAATGTAGGAAGTCAAAAAGACGGCAATACCTTGGACGACGAGGGCGATGAGCATAGACATAGTACTTGTGATTCTCTCAAATTGCGCATTCTTTGTACAGTGATATGCTACATTCAGTATGAAAAAATTCTGCCTTCTTTTCCTTCTGTGTGTATTGAATCTCGGAACGGTATTTTTATCAAGTTCGGTAGTCGTCCATCCAGCATTGGCAATGAGCATGCGTAAAGGAGAATCAGTCACAATCGGCAAGAATGAGCTGATTGATGAAAGCGTTTTCTTGACAGGGTCCACGATTGTCGTCAATGGCACTGTCCAAGGTGACCTAGTCTGTGCCGGAAAGTCAGTCACTATCAGTGGAACTATTCATGGAGATGTACTATGCGCGGTTCAAGACCTAGAGATAACTGGAATTGTCGATGGAAATATCCGAGTAGTCGGTCAAAATATCACGATAGCGGGAGACGTCGACCGATCACTGATGGTCGCAGGCCAACATATCGTCATTGCAAAAACAGCCACAGTCAGTGGGGAAGTACTCAGTGCAGGTCAAGCTATTAAACTTGACGGCAAGGTAGCGAAGAACTTCATGGCTGCAGGCGAGCAGGTGACGGTAAATGGAGTCGCTCTCCGATCGCTTCAAGTCTATACAAAGCAGCTGTATATCGGCGACACTGCCTCCATCAGTGGACAAGTAAAATATGTGAGTGAAAAAACCGCGATTGTCGACTCACATGCGACTGTCGCGAGCCCTCTCATCCAAGAGACACCGAAGCCAGAGATGAAAAAGAATGTGGCTCCAAAGACTCGTCATTTTTCAATCTTCCCGATCGTGTTTTCAGCAATCTGCACTTTCGTACTCGGTTGGATATTTCTCCAATTATTCACGAAACCAGTTGCGAGTGTCGTCGAGACTTTGGTACGAGTTCCTGTCGCTTCAGCTGTAGCTGGCGCAATTCTATTGTTTGGGGGACCAATCGTTTTCGTGCTCCTGTTGCTGACGATCATTGGGATACCACTTGCTTTTGTGTGGCTCCTTGTCTGGATTCTTGTGTTGATGTGTAGCTCTGCACTCGTTGCGATCGCCCTTGGCTCTATCGTCGCGAAGCGCTATTGGAAGACGCTTACAACTTCGCAAGTGAAGCAACTGTTGGTGGGATCTCTCATCCTCGCGGTCGCCTGTGGACTCCCTGTGATCGGTTGGATCGGAAGTCTTTGCGTCACAGTGTTGGGAAGTGGAGCGCTGATACGAACGTTACTTGATCGAAACGCATAGACTTGCAAATCGTACTTTGGTCCGCTCGGTCACCGTGATCACTCTCATACTTTGTGGAGAGTATGGATACCCGTAGACAGTATGTGATCCGATCGGCAACAGCACGACTGCTGCTACACTGAGAAGATCTTCTTCACCATCAATTTTGTAGATTGCGTTGGTAGAATCGATGGAGGTCTGGCTTAAAAGTTTTGCTGCGCTTTGACTGATAGTCCCCGCAGTATTTTCGACCGACGATTCATGTAGTGTATATGGTGGCACTACTGACAGTTCGTATGGATGATGTTTGGTGCGCCCATCGATATACGCTGCAGTGAATCTCACGTTGTGGGAGATACAGTATGCTGTTGAAATGTCACCTACGATGATGAGCGGACCTCGCATCTCTTTGAGGACTCTGGCGCCGACTGCTTTTCCAATTGGTCTCCTCAAGATTTCTTTTGCTGCAGCAGTGAGCTTGATGTCCTCCTGAAAGACTGCGGCATATCGTAGTCCTTCACGATTGATCTCGCCTCTCCGGATCCGACTTGAGGAAATGACCACGCCTTCATCATCGGTACGAAGATCACAGGTTTGTATATCCAGCTTCGGTAAACCAATTTCTTCTCGTTTTATATTTATTTGGTGAGCTCCAGCCAGTGTATGAGGAGTGACGATGATCGCCTCCAAGGATGCATCTTGCAGAGTGCTCCCGTACACATCATCGATGGCGATGATTGAGAGATCCTTTTCTCTGTGAATTTCTTTGGCATACTCGACGAGTGCTTTTTGTCGCAATCCAAAAGATTGGATTTGAGAAGCGAGTTCCTTCCTGGTGTTCATTGAAATTTTTGTCAAACCAAGCGTGACTTTTTTGCTTTGTGAAAATGCAAAGTTGAGTAGATCGATATGGCCGACGTGCAAATGATCAAATGTCCCGCCCATGACGACGTGGTTGTACATAGAGCAATAGTATACGATACAAATTTTTTATTGGTGCGAAAAGCTTTGACACACTACTACCTATAGCGAGCGATAGTACGACTCCCCAACAGACATAAAGCACAAATAAAGTGATTTTCACTCCAACTGCGTACAGCGTGTGACTCGAAGAAACGGAGACTGACACGAGGTTTACAGTGGCTCCGAGACTGGCCAGCACTCCTGATGTGAAGAGAATCCAATTGAGTAACAGGAGTGATGGCCAGTGATAGACGAGAATATCTATGCTTCGCTTTCCCAAGAATTGAGAAATTTCATCAAGCCTACGTAGGAGCACGATGCTTTGCCGCTCTAGCCACAAGCAAAGTAAAAGTACAGTGGCGGAGCCAGTCAAACTATTGAAGATCATCAAACCAAGCGACCCGTTTACCCGTCCATAGAAATTTACAACACAATTTATTCTCGCACCAATGAAAAAGAGAATGGCGCAGGAGATGACAGCCGCAAGAGGCACTTTTTTGGGAAGATCGATTTTTCTTGCAAGCGTACCGATTCCTATATACGCAGCCAGTACAAAAGCGAGGTCTATTGTATATGGGATGGGAAGACTACCAAATACAGCATGTAGTGGATCGGATAACGCAAATCCGATTACAAAAAAACAAACAATCCCAATGAGCGATGAAATAATAGAGTGGTTAGTGAAGCGATTGGACCAAAAGATCCAAAGGAGATGAGCGATTAAATACGAGGGAAGGAACCACAGCGGAGCGTTGTAGATGATATTTCCGCCGATCAGAAAATACGAAAGGATGGTATTAGGGACAAATTCAAGATTTGCAAACACTTGGCTCGTGGCGAGAAAAAACAACCAAAATACCAAGGCAATGACGCTCGCGAGAAGATAAGGAAGCAGGAATCTGCTACTTTTCTTCTGAAGAAAACTCAATGGTCGCTGGCCGGGCTTGAGTAGGTATCCTGAGACGATTGCAAATAACTCAAGCTGAAACGCCAGAGGGATTTGGCTTACGCCAAACATGCCGACATGGCCAATGACAACCGTGAGGATCGCAATCCCTTTGGCACTATCGATCCAGTTGTAACGTGGTGTGGTTTCTTCCATGAGTCATCAGTATATCCGACTCTAGAATTTTGAAGAGAAACAAATTATTTTTGGGGTGCCCGACGGGTTACGATCCCGCTACCTCAAGATCCACAATCTCGCGCTCTTCCGATTGAGCTACGGGCACCAAGGCTATTCAGAGGCTATTTTACCAGAGAAGCAGGGAGAAGGGAATCCATTACAGAGTTCTTACCAATTTCTGGTGAGTGCTTGTCTGCTTCCATCCATGATAGGGGTAGTTATCAATGGAAAGGAATGGTATGAACAAACAATCAACAAACACAACGAACGGACTAAAAACAGTGGCGGTCGGCGTCGCTGCGGGTGTCGTCGGTGCAGCAGTCGGAGCGACAGTCGCTGCGATGAGTGATGAGAAGACTCGCAACAAGGTAATCGACATGGCAAGTCAAGCTAGAGAGAAGGGAACTCAAATCTTGGAAGCCGTGCAAGATAATGCGACTCAGGTAGAGAAGCAAATTTCCGATAAAGCAGCGACGGTTCACGCAAAGAAATAGTCATCAACAACAATAAAAAAGCCCCTCAGTACATACCGAGGGGCTTTTGTTTTTTGTATCAAAAAATTATTTTCTCTTTTTTGTAGCTACTTTCTTTTTGGAAACTTTCCTCACTGCTTTCTTTGCTTTGCTCTTTACAGATCGCAAATCTTTTTCAACAATTTTCTCAACTTTTTTTGCTTCCTTTACTACCTTCTGTCGGTTGTCAGCATCAGACAAAAAGACACCGACTGCGCCTGCGACGACACCGGCTACTGCACCGACGATTGTCCCTAATCCAAATGATTGCTTTTTTGCCATATTTTTCTCCTTTTTTGTTGTAAAACGTAGAGGGCAGACTACTACGTATCAGTTTGTGATATTTGAAGAAAGATTGCAAGGAGTAAATGAAAAAAAGTACGTGGTGCCTCCACCAAGAATCGAACTTGGATTAAGGGATTAGAAGTCCCCCGTTCTATCCATTAAACTATGGAGGCGAACTAGGTCTATTATACCTCTTTTCTGACGGCCTCAAGTTTTGGAAAGAGTGATGGAATGGTCTCGATCGTATCTCCCGAAAAGACATTCAAAATAGACTCTGCAGTTTTGGGAAGAAACGGTTGGAGTGCACCCGCAATTTCTTTGAGTGAAAGCAACGCCTCACCGAGGATTTCTGATTTCCAATTTGCGTTTTCAGATTCTGGTCGATCTTTCCATGGACGCTCCAGGCTCAAATAGCGATCGAGCTCTCGCACGCGATCCATGACACATTCGATTGCTTCAACCAATTTATCTTCCGTCACCAACTGCAGGACCCGTGCGAGGAGATCATTCTCTCGCGTCGGAATACCGGCTGGAGTGATTCGTTCATTGGAAGCGAGTTTTAAAATCCGAGCCGTCAAATTTCCAATTCCATTTGATAAATCTGAAGTATACGTTTGATCAAACTTGTCCCAATTGACATCGGAATCAGTTCCAAAATCTCCAAGTTTGAGCAGGACATATCGAGTCCCTTCACTTCCATATTTTGCGACGAGTTCGTTTGGGCTGATGACATTGCCCAACGATTTACTCATTTTTGCTCCATCGACACTTATAAAACCGTTGATCAAAATTGTCTGTGACGGAGGCAATCCTGCTGCAAAGAGCATCGCTTGCCACATTGCAGATTGTTGCCTCAAATTATCTTTACCCGCAATTTGTACTCCTGGCCAGTATTCGTGGAATTGAGACTCATCGGTCGGCCATCCAATTGTCGATATGTAATTGACTAATGCGTCAAACCAAACGTACATGACATGGTCAGGATCAGTGGGTACATCGACTCCCCAAGGCATCTTTGATTTCAGTCGCGAGATGCTGAAATCCTGGAGTCCCATCTCGACGAACGAGATGATCTCACTAAACTTTCCATCGGGCACGACAAAATGCGGATTGGCTCTATAAAATTCAAGCAATTGTGTTTGGAACAGTGAAAACTTAAAGAAATAATTTTCTTCCTCTCGGATTTCTAATGCTTTGTTTGGATGCAGTGGACATCGCTCATTGACGAGTTCCGAATCCGTCTTCTCCAATTCACACCCTACACAATATTTGATTTTGTAGAGTTTTTTATAGATATACCCGTTGGCGTCGCAGCGTTTCCAAAATTCTTGAGCGGCATGAATATGATGAGCATCCGTCGTGCGAATGAAGTTGGTGTAGCTTAAATTGAGGAGCTCTTTTAGCTCTCCAAATTTACCTGCATATGCATCGCAATATGCTTGCGGATCTTTCCCTTCTTCCATTGCTTTTTGATATATTTTTTGTCCGTGTTCGTCTGTCCCAGTATTGAAAATGACGGTATTTCCAAGCAGTCTTTGAGAGCGAGCAATGACATCAGCTTTGGTGATTTCCAACCCAAATCCGATATGCGGATCAGCATTGACGTAGGGGAGCGTGGTGGTGATATAGAACTTTGCCATAGGGAGTATTGTACTCGAGACGAAAAGAAGGTACAATGGCAGATCACGCAAACGAGAAAAATGTATGCCAAATAGCCAAGATACCATCACAATTCGAGGTGCCAGACAGCATAACCTCAAGAACATTGATTTGGACATCCCAAAGGACAAGCTCGTGGTACTCACGGGTATGTCAGGGAGTGGCAAATCATCCCTCGCTTTCGACACAATTTATGCAGAAGGACAGCGTCGCTATGTCGAATCACTGTCTTCGTACGCTCGCCAATTCCTGGGAGTCATGGGAAAGCCTGATGTGGATTTTATTGGAGGTCTTTCTCCCGCCATTTCAATTGATCAAAAGACGACGTCTCACAACCCTCGATCGACGGTTGGGACGATCACTGAAATTTACGATTATTTACGTCTCTTATTTGCTAGGGTCGGACGACCCCATTGTCCAAATTGCGGGACCGAGATCAAACGAAGTAGCGCCGATGAGATCGTCAATTCGATTTTAGAAAAGATTGAGCGACGCCAGGATCTCGCGACGGGCGTGCGATTGATGGTCCTCTCTCCGATTGTCCGTGATCGGAAAGGAGAGTTTACCGCACTATTCGATAACATCAGAAAAAAAGGGTATAGCCGCCTTCGGATCGATGGTGTCATCTATGGAATTGATGATGACTTCGTGTTGCTCAAAAACAATAAACATACCGTCAGTGTCATCCTCGATCGCTTGGTCGTCGACAAAAAAATCTTACGAGATGAAACCGAACGCAAAGAATTTAAGAGCCGATTGACCGCTGATGTCGAACAAGCGTTGGGGCTTGCGGATGGACTGATGATCATTTCTTTTGTCACTGACGCGGGATTTTCTTTCCCGGAAAAACCGACGCAAATGGAGGATGAGTTGTTCAGTGAAAAATTCTTATGTCCAAATTGCGGTCTCTCTTTACCTGAAATCGAGCCTCGGATTTTCTCATTCAACACGCCTCATGGTGCGTGTCCAACATGCAACGGACTCGGTACGTTACTGAAAGTAGATCCGACACTCATCGTCGCTCCTTCACTTACTCTTGCCGAAGGCGCAATCATTCCATTTGAACGTGTGATCACCGGAGATACTTGGTTCTCACGATTGGTTTCACAAGTCGTCGACGAGTATCACGGTTCCATGCGAACAGAATATGAAAAATTGCCATCGGAACTCCAACACGTCCTACTGCATGGAGATCAACCAAAGCGACATCGTGTCCAAGGGACCAATCGCTTTGGGCGTGATACGGAGATCGAAGAGACGTTTGACGGATTTATTGGATATTTGGAAAAGAAGTTCGTGGAGTCAGAGTCTGATTGGGCGAGAGGAGAGATTGAACGATTCATGCGAAAAGAAATCTGCCCGAGTTGTCACGGCAAACGGTTGAAACCAGAGAGTCTCTCGGTGTTTATCGATAAGAAAAATATCATGGACGTGTGTGATCTTCCGATCAAAAAAGCGAGACTATGGATCCAAGATTTGCGTGCTGAAGGAGTCAAAAAAGAACTGATCACACAAAAAGAAGCTTTTATTGCGGAATCGATCGTGAAGGAGATTGGCGAACGACTTGAATTCTTGGTCTCTGTAGGATTGACGTACCTCACACTCTCACGAGAAGCGGCGACGCTTGCCGGAGGGGAAGCGCAGCGTATTCGACTCGCCTCTCAAATCGGTACGGGCCTTACTGGTGTACTGTATGTGCTGGATGAACCGACAGTTGGATTACATTCTCGCGACAATGAGCGTTTGATCGTGACGCTCAAGCGCCTACGAGATCTTGGAAATTCGGTGCTCGTCGTCGAGCACGATCAGGAAATGATGGAAGCCGCAGACTGGATCGTCGATTTCGGACCAAAAGCTGGAAGCAAAGGCGGAGAAGTAGTCGCACAAGGCACTCTCAAAGATATCCAAAATAATTCAAAGTCATTAACGGGAAAATATTTGAGCGGAAAAAAGAAAGTATCGTTGCCAACTAAGAGAGAACGAAAGAATGAAATCGATGGCGTGATCGCAATTCGAGGAGCGTCAGCACACAATCTCAAATCAATCGATGTAGATTTCCCACTGACAAAGTTTATCTGTATTACCGGAGTGTCCGGTTCCGGAAAGTCGACACTGTTGCATGAGACACTGTATTTGAATTTGGCCAAAGATTTGGGGTATAGCACGCATGACACGCTGGGAGAGATCAACTCGATCACTGTAAATCCAGCGGTCAAACGTGTGTCGCTCATCGATCAAAGTCCTATTGGGAAGACTCCACGAAGTAACCCTGCAACCTATACCAAGATCTTTGATCTCATCCGTACGGTCTATGCATCTACCAACGATGCTCATGCACGTGGATATACCGCTGGACGCTTCAGTTTCAACGTGAAAGGCGGCCGCTGCGAAGCTTGCCAAGGGGAAGGGCAAGTCAAAATCGAGATGCAATTTCTTCCAGACGTCTACGTCACTTGCGAAGTCTGCAAAGGAACTCGCTACAACAGTGAGACACTTGAAGTTCTCTATAAAGAAAAAAATATCGCGCAAATTCTGGCGATGACGATCGATGAAGCAATTACGTTTTTTGCTCACCATGGGACGATCGTCCATAAGTTGCAGACGCTTGCAGATGTCGGCCTTGGATATATCTCGCTTGGCCAAAGTGCGCCAACCCTTTCAGGTGGTGAAGCGCAACGAGTCAAACTCGCAAAGGAGCTCAGTTTGCGATCCACTGATCACGTCATGTACTTGCTGGATGAACCGACGACTGGCTTACATTTTGAAGATATTCAAAACCTACTTCTCGTTTTGCGCCGTTTGGTAGATAGTGGTAATACGGTCGTTGTCATCGAACACAACGTCGATGTGATCAGAAATAGCGACTGGATTATCGACTTAGGTCCTGAGGGTGGGGATGAAGGCGGTGAAATTGTCGGTGTCGGAACACCTGAAGAAATCATGGAGATGCCAGAATCTGAGACCGGTAAGTATTTGAAATCACAGCACGGCCTATGAAGCGAAAACCAACAGCGAAAGCGAAAAAGTCAAAAAAAGTGACGCTCGTTGCTTCAAAAATACTCAAAGTACCGATCACGCAGGGGCCAACTGGCTTCGACAAAGTTCTCCATTTCACTGTGACGACATTCTTTTGTTTTTTGCGCTATCTCGGAGTGTTTTTGCTTGGGTTCCTCTGTGCGTTGACGGTAATTTGTGTCGTCGTAGGGATCATGTATGCTCGATCCATTTCTAAGACCAGCGATATTCCCGTCACTCGCTTATTTTCGATCGCCCTCCAGAGTCGAACGTCTCGTCCACTCACGCAAATGCCAAGACAAACGTTTGTGATCTTGGGAACTGATGCGCTTGTCAATCGAGATGAACAAAGCAAACTGACGGATACGATTATGGTGATCTCAGCGTCAGCTGATCAAGGGAAAATTGATACGTTTAGTATCCCTCGTGATCTCTGGATCGCGTCGCAATCGACGAAAATCAATGGGTTGTATGCGAAGGACGCAAGTCTTCCACAAGATATGATTCAGGGAATGACGGGCGTACAGATCCAAGGGAAAATAGTCATCGATATTGCGACGGTAGCCCACTTGATTGATGCACTCGGAGGCTTGGATGTCACTGTCGAACGATCGTTCGTCGATTACAAATTTCCCCGAAGCGATGTCGATGTCAGGACGGAACACGATTTTAATAAGCTCTATGAAACGGTTGCGTTCACCAAAGGCGTGGAACACATGAGTGGCGACCGGGCACTTCGGTATATTCGATCGCGTCACAGTCTTGATCCAGTAGAGGGAAGTGATGACGCTCGTGTCAAAAGGCAGCAGCAAGTAATGCTTGCTCTGATCGCAAAGCTCAAAGATCCGCTTTTAGTTCGCAATCCAGAACAGATTGGTAAACTCCTCCATATGTATACGACAGAAATTGACTCAACGGTCTCACTGGAAGATATGAGTGCGATCGGTTGGAAATTTGTGAAACGGAAACAATTCCCCGTGTTTGTAGCTCATCAGTTCACGATAAAGGAAGTCGATGCTAAAGGCATGTTTACGCATCCTGACCGATTTCCCGGAGGCGCGTGGGTGTATCTCCCAGTCGATCCAACCTATGCGCAAATGAAATCAGTTGTATCGACTTGGTTAGCAAATTGAAAGACACTATGAAAGTACTTACCATTCATGTGAAACATACTTGGCCCAGAGATGAAGTCGTCGAACTTGCACCTGATGAGTACGAAGTGCGTTCAAAATTGGCCCCGAAACGAGGGCGAGCAAATAAAGATGCCATAAAAATCTTGGCACGTCACTTAGGCCTTTCTGAATCCCAACTGATGTTGACCTCGAACGAGGGAAGTCCCATAAAACAAGTCTTAGTGTTAGAATAAAGCTTATGAAAGTACTCATCACTGGCGGCGCTGGATTTATTGGATCCAATTTTATTCACTATTGGCTTGAGAAGCATCCTGAAGACCAACTCACGAATCTCGATGCGTTGACGTATGCAGGCAACCTTGAGAATTTAAAAGACATAGAAAAGAATCCAAATTATCACTTCGTCAAAGGCGATATCTGTGACCCGAGCGTCGTCGCTAGTGCAATGAGTGGTGCCGACATGGTGATCCATTTTGCGGCAGAGTCGCATGTCGATCGATCGATCAAAAATCCGACTGCATTTGTAGAGACGAACGTCAAAGGCACGCTTGTACTACTCAATGAAGCTGTCAAGCAAAAAGTGAAACGGTTTCATCACATCAGTACGGATGAGGTTTTCGGCTCCCTAGAGCTGGGGTCATCAACCATGTTCAATGAGGAAACCAAGTATGATCCGCACTCGCCATATTCAGCGAGCAAAGCTGGCTCAGACCATATGGTCCGCGCGTTTGCAGATACATTCGGATTGCCAATCACGATCACCAATTGCAGTAACAACTATGGTCCATATCACTTCCCAGAGAAGTTGATCCCACTCGCAATTACCAATTTGTTAGAAGGAAAGAAAGTGCCAGTCTATGGCGATGGCATGCAAGTGCGAGACTGGTTGTACGTCACTGACCACTGTACAGCAATTGAAGCTGTCATCCTCAAAGGGAAAGTTGGAGAGACATATTGCGTCGGTGGAATGAGTCAAGACATCCCAAATATTGAAGTCGTCAAAAAAATTATCGCTCTCATGGGGAAAGACGAATCTTCGATTGAATATATTCAAGATCGTCCAGGACATGATGTCCGCTATGCGATCGAATGGAAAAAAATTCATGACCAACTAGGCTGGTCGCCATCGCTCACGCTTGATGAAGGACTTGCCAAGACTGTGAAGTGGTTTCTGGAGCATGAAGAGTGGTGGAAACGCTGCAAATCAGGTGAGTATCAACACTATTACGATTCACAATACAAATGAAAATACTTGGCACCGGATTATCAGGTCTCGTCGGTTCGAAATTTGTAGACACGAACAAAGAGCTTCATGAGTTTCAAAATCTCGATTTGACGAGTGGCGTCGACATCCTCAATGAGTCACAAGTACACAATGCATTTGAAAAATCAGACGCCAATGTCATCGTCCATTTTGCGGCCTTCACAGACACTCAAAAAGCATTTGAACAACAAGGCGACAAAAATGGTTCGGCATATCAGGTCAATGTGATTGGTACTCAAAATGTTGCGAGAGCTGCGAAAGCGACCGGAAAATATCTAGTCCATATTTCTACCGCATATGTCTTCGATGGGAACAAAGTTGGGAAATATGTCGAAGAGGATGAGATGCATCCGATCGAATGGTACGGACAAACAAAAGCTTGGGCAGAGGAGGCGGTACATGAGCATGCTGGGGAGTACTCTATTTTGCGCATTGACCGACCGTACCGATTGGATGAATTTCCGAAGCTCGATATTCTTCACAAAGTGAAGTCACAGCTTGAGGCAGGGAAGTTACCTCCACAATTTGATGATACGAGTTGGACACCAACGTCCATTGAGAAATTTTCGAAACTGTTGGCATGGGTATGTATGAACAAGCCAACTGGCATTTTTCACACCACAACAGAACCCGAATATAGTGATTTCACCTTTGCGCAATTTGTGAAGCAATATTATAGGATAGATAGGGGAGTGCAGCGGGGAAGCTTGCAGACGTATTTAGAGTCTCATCCTCGTCCATATCAGAGAAACACTTCACTGGACACTTCGAAGATCCGAAGGTTGACCTCAATCTGATTTTCAGAGATAATTACCAATCTATGGATGAAACTGCAAAACAACGATCTCTGATCGTCATTTCAATTGTGTCGATCGTAAATGCGCTCGGGTATGGGATCATTATTCCGCTGCAGTATGCTTACGTCGCCAGGTTTGGAATCAATGCGCTTTGGGTTGGCGTACTTTTTGCTTCATACTCATTGGCTCAGTTTATTTCGACTCCGATCATCGGGCGTTTGTCTGATAAATATGGGCGAAAACCGCTGCTCCTGTATAGCGTTTTTGGTACTGCCCTTTCTTTTCTGTTATTTGCGGTCGCAAACAGTGCTCCATTGATTTTTATTGCTCGTATCTTGGATGGGATCACTGGTGGTAACATCTCGGTTGCACAAGCAGTCATTTCTGATACGACAGAACCAAAAGATCGCGCAAAATGGTTTGGGATTCTGGGAGCCGCGTTTGGATTCGGATTTGTGGTCGGACCTGCGATCGGAGGAATCTTAAGTAAAGTGTCACTGGCAGCTCCATTCTATTTTGCGGCCGCGATCTCATTGGTAGCTTGTGTCATCATTTACTTTGTCCAACAGGAATCATTGGTCAAAGAATTTGTGGAGTCAAAGCCGGTTGCGAAGTTGTTTGATATTGCGTCATTGGTGAATGCATTGTTCGAACCATATATCGGCTTACTCCTCATCGCGAGTTTCATCGCCACATTCGCATTCTCAATTTTCATTTTGGGCTTTCAAGCATTTACGAATGACATTCTCAAACTTTCTCCAAGTAATATCTCTTTGCTTTTTGTGATCTTTGGGATCGTCGGTCTCATCATGCAGGGATTTGCCACGGGGAAGCTGGTAAAACTATTTGGGGAAGTCAAACTGTTAATTTTTGGAGTAATCTTGACTGGAATCAGTTTCTTTGCGATGGGTCTGGCTGTGACCTTTCCACTTTTCATCATGGCGTCAATCGCTTTGGCGATCGGAAATTCTTTCTTGACTCCCCTGCTGACGACGCTATTATCCAAGCACACCAAAAAGGAGGATCAGGGAGGTATCTTGGGCATCAACCAAGCCTATGCGAGTCTCTCGAACATCATTGGTCCGATCATCGGTGGTGCGCTCGCGACCAAGCATGTCTCGTACGCATTTTACGGTGCTGGCTTGACCATCGTCTTGATGTTCTTTTTGACGATGATCATCTCGAGAGAAAGCGAAAATCACATCCTCGATCTCTAAGCTTGAATGATTTGCTATAATAGCGGAGTCGGGATTAGTCTTGGCGCGCGGGTATAGTTTAATGGTAGAACGAAAGATTTCCAATCTTTCGGCGGGGGTTCGATTCCCCCTACCCGCTCACTTCTTTTGTACTTCCTTTGTCTTCGACTGTTTGACTTTTCGGGTAGTGTGATATCATAGGCTTCAAGAAATACGATTGTCGATTTCAAGTATCTATAGTTTGAAATGGAAAGAATAAGTATGGCGGTACGCAAACGAAAACAAACAAAAATGGCTCCAGTGGAAACAGTCGACATGGTCGAAGAAAATGACACCTATGAAGAGACGACTTCAACAAACGCAAATGGAATGAGTGTGCAGAAACGAATTGGTATCGTCCTAGTCCTCATTGTCTTGCTCCTCGCAGCAGCAGCGTATAAATATCGCTACTTGCTGACGCCTGCAACAGTCAACGGTCAACCAATTTACGTGTGGACGTATCTTTCGAAACTTCACAAGCAATATGGCAGTGACCAGCTCAATAGCATGACGACTGAGCTCATGATCACTCAAGCGGTGAATAAAGCAAACGTGACTGTGCCAGATAGTGATATCGATAAAGAAGTCGCAAATGTCGAACTCGAAGCCAGTAGCTCAGGTGGACTCAAAGCAGTGTTGGATGCACAGCGATTGTCGATGGACGAGTTCCGCAATCGAGTAAAATTGCAGTTGGCTGTGAAAAAAATCTTGGCTGACAAGATCAAAGTCTCAGATCAGGAAATTGATGATGCCTACAAGAAGAATAAGGATTTCTACAAGGGCACCAGCGAAGCTGATGCAAAAGTGACGATCAAAAAGCAGTTAGAGGATCAGAAATTCCAGCAAGAAGTGCAAACTTGGTTGTCCACTGTCAAGAACAGTGCCAAGATTGAAATTAAATTCCCTGGCATTGCAAATCAATAGTTTGAAACGAATACTTAACTAGACAAAAGGGCTTTTGCTTTTTCAAGCAGAAGCTCTTTTGTGTTATTCTCGGGATGCTCGAGCACTTCTTCCAGCAAGTCATTGAGGAGTTTGCCAATCGTCGGTCCTGGATTGAGGGAGAGCTCTTTCATGAGATCGTTTCCATTGATGGCCAGGTCAGTCACTTTGAGAGGTTGATGTAATTCTGCCCAAATGCGATCCTTGAGTTCTTCGAGTCTCCAACTTGTCGCTTTACTTCCACTCCCGACTCTATCTCCCGTACGTAAATCAAACATATCTTCGATATTTTCCGTCCCGACGCGTCGTAAGAATCGACGGATGTATGCATCGGTGACAAAGGTCTCGTACGTGAACATATGCCAGCGCACCAACGTGAACAGGCGATCACAATCTTCTTTTGGAAGACGCAATCGTTTGCCGATCTCCTTTGCCATTCGCGCTCCGATAACTTCATGATTATAAAATGTGACCGCTCCCCCACCAACTTCTTGATACGTTTCAGGCTTGGCAATGTCATGGAGCAGCGTCGCGAGTCTCACGACGGGATCCTTCGATTCGCAAGCAGCGAGAGCTCTGATTGAATGCTCCCACACATCGTAGATATGATGCCCAGACTGTTTGACTCCTTTGGTAGCCAGAAGTTCGGGAATGATGTATTGGAGAAGTTTAAATTTATCAAGCAAGACGATTGCGATATCGGGAGTGTCTGACTCAAGCATAGACATGAATTCGCTACTGATGCGCTCAAAGCTAATATGACGAAGATCATCACAATGCGCTTGTAGTGCAACCAGTGTCGCTTGATCGATTGAGAATTGAAGGGAATTGGCAAACCGAATCGCTCGAAGCATGCGGAGTGCATCTTCTGAAAATCGTGCGTCTGGCTCGCCAACCGTGCGAATGATTTTTGCCTCGAGATCTTGTTGTCCTCCAAACGGGTCTACAATGGAAATTGATGATTTTTGCCCGTCATTTTCGATTTTCAATTCTCCAGTCTCAATTCTTAATGCCATTGCATTGATTGTAAAATCTCGGCGTTCGAGATCTTCTTCGATGCTTTTTCCCCAGATGACCGATTCTGGCTTTCGATGATTGCGATATTCGCCATCGGAGCGATACGTCGTAATATCGTAGATTTGGTTTTCTTGATTTGTTTCATTTGATGGTGAAAGTTTGAATTGTTCGTTTAAGTGCTTTTGAGCGACCATGACTGTGCCAAACTGGTTTTCATAGAAACTCTCAGTGAACAATGGAAGTATTTGTTCTGGAGTGGCATTGGTGGTGAAATCCCAATCTGATGTCTCACGTCCAAGAAGGACGTCCCGAACCGCCCCACCGACAATTTCGCAAGTAAATCCATTTGAATGCAGGGTGTCTACGATCACGAGTACAGAGGTTGGTAGCTTCAAGTCCATGTGGGTATGATAGCATCTCTACTATGCGTTGGAATATCTTGTCGCCAGAAAAATCCCAGACATCTGCAAATCTCATTTCACAAATTCTTCGCAATCGGGCGATTGAAGATGTGAAAGAATTTTTGCACCCCACTTCCCCGCTTTCACTCTCTCTTTTTGACGTGGGCATATCGGGTGAGGATGTCTCATGCGCGATCGATCGACTTTTGATCGCAAAAGAAAAGAAAGAATTACTCGTCATCTACGGCGATTATGACGCTGACGGAGTCTGCGCGACCACTGTCTTATGGGAGACTTTGTATCTGCTCGGGTACAACGTCAAGCCTTTTATCCCTCATCGTGAAAAACACGGGTATGGATTGTCCAAGCGAGGGCTCGATGAAATCTTGGCAAAAGAAACACCTGCAATTTTGATAACCGTCGATAATGGCATAGTCGCGCATGAGCAGTGGACGCGACTCAAAGATCTCGGAGTGTTCACGATCCTTACCGATCATCACGAAGCCGATGAGACGAAGCCAGCTGTAGATTGTCTCATCCATACGACGAAGCTTTGCGGGACAACGGTTGCGTGGATGTTTGCACGCGAAATAGAGGCAAGACTGCAGACTACAGATCAGAGACTACAGACCACAGAAATGTTGGATTTGTGTGCGATTGCGACAATCGCTGATCAAGTCCCGCTCGTGGGGGCAAATCGATCGTTTGCGAAGGCCGGGCTGGCGCAGCTGAATACCACAAAGCGTTTGGGTCTGAAACTGCTCATCGATTCAGCGCAGCTGACACCAGGTGAAATAGACACGTATGGAGTCAATTATGGAATTGCACCACGAATCAATGCGATGGGACGGCTGGAATCTGCCCTCGATGCAATGCGCGCTTTGTGTACTCACAATAAAGAAAAGGCAGCAGCTTTAATTGAAAAGATCCAAGATACCAATCACACCCGCCAAGATTTGACACAAGTATTGGTGGAGAAAGCCATGCAGCGTGCGTCAGAATGGAAAGACGAACATATCATCGTGATTGAGGACGAAGAGTTTCATGAGGGGGTCATTGGACTCATCGCTGGCAAACTCACCGAGACATTTCATAAACCTGCTATCGTCCTGTCAGTGGGTCCCCTGACAGCCAAAGGGTCAGCTCGGAGTTTGGGCGGAGTGCACATCACGGCGCTCCTACGCGAATTTCGCGGGACGTACTTACTGGAAGTGGGAGGCCATCCACTCGCAGCAGGACTCAAAATCGAAAGTCAAAAAATTGAGGCATTCCGCATGGCATTGTATGCGCGAGCAAGAGAAGTAATCGCGTTAGCATCACTGGAGCCTGTATTGGATGTTGATTGCGAACTCCACAGCGAGCTGCTGACACTCGACACCGCCAACGCATTGCAAACTCTAGCGCCGTTTGGCGCTGGCAATCGAGAGCCACTCTTTGCCTTCCCAGCCATGAAACTACTCAATGCGAAACTTGTAGGCAAAGAAGGGAAGCATCTCAAACTTCAATTGCAAATCCCAAATTCCAAAATCCAAAGCATTGATGGAATGGCTTTTGGAAAAGGAAAACTGATTGAGTCATTGCAAGCTGGTCAAGACATCTCGGTCGCTGGACATCTGAGCATCAACGAATGGCGTGGCTCCAAAAAACTCCAAATCCTGGTCAGAGATTTCTCATCAGCTTAAGCTCGTACTGATCTCTCTAATTGCTTCCTCAAATTCTTTTCTTTTTCAAGGTCTCTGTAATGACGGGCAAGAACAGGATTTACTTCTTCCAAGGCTGAAATAAATTGGTCTACCTGCTCAATTTTTTGAGCTTCAGCGTAAATATTTGCAACTTCTGTTCCAGACAGTCGGTGTGAATTCTGATTGTACTGGGCCCCAATTAATATTTTGTAATCTTCCCTATTCATATTCCCTCCTTCCGTACGTATTGTAGACGTACTGCTGTTTTTGTAAGTGATACAAATTACTGCCTGTTTCTTGGTAGTTCATACGTTAAAGGTTGCTCACGAGGATCGTCAGGATTGAAGACCGTCGCCTCCCTCATCTTTTCTTCTTGCTGAGTCACTGCTACTGACAGTGCCAAGACAACTAATGCTCGTCCTTCTGGACTTCGGGGATCAACGAATTCGTCATCCCAAGCGGTTACTTCTTTAGCCATATGGCCTCCTTTTAATTGCCCCATAAAAAAAGCCCCTTCTTTCGAGTGGGCTTGGTATGGTTTCTAAGGTAATTGCTGTCTACACTTATTTTGCCATACAAGCCCCTGTCCAAGGAAGGACGCGAAGGGTCTGCATAGTAATAAAGTGTTGGCACGACATAGAACAGCAGTTATTATATCACCTGACAGCTGTTGTAAACCAGCAAATTGGGGTATACTACCGGTAGATAGGCGATTGAGCAGGGCTGACAACCTGCGAGCCACAATCTCGGGTAAGCCCGTTATCGCTGGAAAAGTTTATCTAGGACGGCACTTCCGGAATAAATCCGGGACCTTGAGCACTCTACTATTGAGTGCTTTTTTTTGACCAAAATTGTAGAACTCCGCCTGAGGCGGGGAAAAAGGAGACAGCTATGGAGCGAACATTAATCCTCAAAACTCTCGAGAAAATCGGCGAAACGGTCACTATCAGTGGTTGGGTAGATACCAAGCGAGACCATGGAAAACTGACATTTATTGATCTTCGTGATCGTACTGGTCAAGTCCAGTGTGTTGGCTATCAAAAAATGGGAGAACTCACAGTTGAATCAGTTATCTCGATTACTGGCAAAGTCAAAGCTCGAGGCGAAAAGTATATCAACGCTGAGCTCGCGACAGGCACAGTCGAGATAGAAGTTGAGTCGTACGAAGTCATCAGCAAGGCAGGGGAGCTCCCGATTCACGTCCAAGGAGATGGACTGGATATCAATGAAGAACACAGGCTTCGCTACCGATATTTGGATATGAGACGCGAGCGCATGGCCAAAACGATGCGACTGCGATCATCCTATTTCCATGCCCTGCGAGAAGCACTCGTGAAACGAGATTTTTGTGAGATTGAGACACCGATCCTTTCAAAGGCGACGATGGAAGGTGCTCGTGACTTTATTGTCCCTTCACGATTTCAACCAGGAAAATTCTACGCGCTGCCCCAGAGTCCACAGCAATATAAGCAGCTACTCATGGTCGCAGGGATCGAGCGTTATTTCCAACTGGCACGATGTTTCCGCGATGAGGATTTGCGTGCTGATCGAGGATTTGAATTTACCCAGCTAGATTTGGAGATGAGTTTTGAGAATAGAGATTCAGTCATGGCCACAGTCGAAGACGTCGTAAAGGAATCAGTCGTTGCGGTGGGCGGCAAACTTCAAAAGTCGCAGTTTCCTATTTTTACGTATAAAGAAGCAATTGAGAAATTTGGTGCCGACAAATTTGACTTGCGGACTGACGCTGAGAAAAAGGACGGGACATTAGCTTTTGCTTGGGTTGTCGATTTTCCAATGTTCAAGAAAGTGGATAAAGGAGATGCAGCCGAAGTCAGAGATGGAAAAAGCGGGTGGACGTTCACTCACAACCCGTTTAGTGGTTCGAAACCAGAACACCAGGCGTGGCACCTCGCTGGCGAACACATCGATGAGATCCTCACCACTCAATATGACTTGGTATGCAACGGGTACGAGGCAGGTGGAGGGAGTATCCGAGCACATGACCCAGAATTGCTGAAAGCAACGTATAAAATCATGGGATACAGTGAGCAAGAGACACAAGAGAGTATCGGTCACATGCTTGAAGCATTCTCGTACGGAGCTCCAACGCATGGTGGGATCGCTCTTGGACTTGACCGACTCGTCATGCTCCTTGCTGGCCAAAACTCACTGAAAGAAGCAATCCCGTTCCCGACAACGTCGACAGGACGCACGTCGGTCATGGATGCACCGGCGCCCGTCTCACCAAGTCAACTAACTGACTTGAATTTGAGTGTGCTTCCAAACAAGGCATAACCAAGGTATGGATCTAAAACATCGATTTCTGTCTCATGAAGATTTCCATCAGTCGACCTGCTTTGCGAAAGTAATGGAGTCTATTGGATGGAGCAGTATCTTACTTGACGGTCATCGCATTGCAGTCAAACAAGTGGGGCCAGTGTCACTTGCGAAAATGCAACGATCCACGGAAACGGACTTTGTGAAACTTGAGTCTCTGCGAAAACGGCTTCACATTGTTCGCACGATCATTGAGCCAGCAACTGAAGGTGTCTGTGTGGACACACAAGGCAAAAGACACTCCTATAGTTTTTCAGATGTAAAATCAAGCAAAGCAGCAGTTCGACTTTTTGAAGACGCCGGATATCGCCAAACGAGTGAGCACTACGCGCACACAAAAACCGCGATTCTTGACCTCGCGTCTGGCTGCGACGAACTGATTTCATCATTTCCTTCTAAAACGCGATACAACATCAAAGTGTCTGATCGTCTTGTGAATCGGTATGAAGTCATTCGATTTGATACATTACGTGAATCACAAAAGGAACAGTTTTTCTCACTGCACTCACGCTGGTCGTCAGAAAAGAAAATCTACGGTTTCTCAAATAGTTTCTTGGCTTACGTGATCACTGCATTTGGTGACTCAGGGTGGATGATCCAAGCGCACACGAATGATGTGTATTCTGGAGGCATGCTGGTACTGATCCATGATCGTACTGCATATTATTTTTACACCTGTACCTCAGATGCTGGGAAGGCCTCGCACGTGCCCACAGGATTAGCTTCACATGCATTTCAATTGGCAATCGAAAACGGTGCAACGGTGTTTGATTTTTGCTCAGTATTTGATGAACGGTATCCGCATGAGCATCCACGTTGGAAGGGGTTTACTCAATTTAAAGCCAGATTCGCGCCAGTTGATGTGTACTATCCTCCCTCTTTCTCTCGATGGATGTAAACAGCTACAATGAACGCGTATGGTTTTTTCGTTTTTTTCGTCGCTACTCTCCACTTTTTTGACGATTCACTCACTGTTGTATCACCCCACATTCGCTGCGATCCCGGAGCATCTCTATGATCCACAAGGACCGATCCCATTGACGCTCAGTGTGAAATCTTCGCACTGGAAGCCTGCTCCGCAAACCTTTGCGAGTGGAGCAATCGTCATCGATCAGCAAACTTCAGAAATATTGTTTGAACAAAACGCTGAAAAACAACTTGAGCCTGCATCAACCACCAAAATCATGACTGCCTTATTAGCGATCGAGAACTATGATCAGGAATCGATTGCGTCAGTGTCCTCTGGCTTGGCACACGATGGAAGTGGTATGGGGTTGCAAACTGGCGAGCATATTAAAGTCAAAGATCTCATGGCAGGGCTCCTCGTACCCTCCGCAAATGATGCAGCAGATGAGCTCTCGCGACTGTATCCGGGTGGGACTGATGCATTTGTGCAAGCAATGAATACTCGTGCGCGCGAGCTTGGTTTGACACATACCCAATACAACAACCCGATTGGGTACATCGATCCCGCTCATGTTACAACCGTCAGGGATCTTGCGATTTTGGCGCGTGAGGCGATGACGCATCCAGAGTTTGCTTCGATGGTCAAAGTGCAAAGCATGAAGGTCACCAATCAGGAAAAGACCATCGTCCATACACTGCACACTACGAATGAACTCCTTGGTAGCTTTGAGGGAATTGAAGGCATCAAGACGGGCTGGACCCAAGAAGCCGGGGAATGTTTTGTGGCGCAAGCAACACGAGGAAATCAAACGTACATTGTTGTCGTTCTTCATAGCCCGGATCGATTCAAAGAAGCTCGAGCTCTGTTGGAGTGGGCATTTGCAAACTATTCCACAGAGACACAAACAGTAACGCCGTAATCGTTCCTGTTACTGACTGATCCACTTGGCATCAACCGCTGGCACATAACCGACAAATCCGCCATCTCCTTCGAAGACATAAATTGGTTGAAGATAACTTTGCTGTGTGCTCCCACTATCAAAGTATGCAAGTGAGATACTTCGAATAACTGCTTCAGTCTGACCGTCCGAGACGTTTGCTGAGTACCCTTTGCCGTTCGCCAGCAGTGTGAAGGCGGCCTGGGGAGTGATCAGTGGATAGGTCTGCACCGTTGCGTAATCGACAGGGAGATAGTTGTACTCGAGCGCGACAATCTGTTGTGATCGATCTTGGCTCCCACTAATGATGGCGCGGATAGTACCCTTGGTCGGGCGATCAGTCAGCACGGGGTATTTACTGTAGATAGGTGTTCGGAATAAGTCGACTTGCAAGAAATCCGATTCCGAGTAGCTGACTGTATTTGTAAATGAACTTCCAGATGATTTGAGATAACTCACCTTTGCGCTGCCGGTCGCCATATCTTTTGGAAGCAATCCAACTCCCGCAATGGTTTGTTTGGCGAGATCAATCGCAGCTTCTTCTGTCGGGAGTTTTGAGCTTTGCAAAAATGCAGGATTACTTTGCCAGTCGACTCGTAACGTGAATGTCCCATTGATGATGTTGTAATCAAGCACTGCGGGAAGAGGTTGCGTCCGGCGCCAGCGATACATCTCTGAAGTGATTCGTTCCGGATCGAATAAGAATCCTAATGTGTTTGCTTGCTTCGTCGCTTTGTCGACCGCTAAGAGACTCGCTCGCTTCGACGGCTCAAAAAACACAAAAATGCGATCGGAAGATGTCTGTAACTGAGTGGACGGAGCCTGCAAAGTGTATTTTGTGGGATTTGATTTTGCCACTGGAAACTGAATTTTTGGAAGAATTCCAAATCCGACTGTTGGCGGTGGCGGAGCGGCCGGATGCGTCGCTTTCCAATAGCCGACTGCTGACTCGACAAAGACTCGGCCGATGATAAGCGTCAAGAGCGTGACCCCACCAACCAGAATAACTTTGCGCATGGTGGCAGCGGTTTCTGTCAAATTCAGTGGCTTTGCCTTTGGTTTTGCCATACCCACTAGTATATAGCGACTTCCAGCTAGCGACTAGAGAGAGAAGAAGTATAATAGGCCTATCTATGATCCGAACTCGCATCGCACCAAGTCCAACCGGAATTGCTCATATCGGAACTGCCTACATGGCACTGTTTAACTATGCCTTCGCGAAGAAAAACGGCGGTGAATTCTTGGTACGCATCGAAGACACTGATCGAGCACGGTTTGTGGAAGGTGCAGAACAGGTCATCTATGACGCTTTGGCCTGGCTAGAGATCCCGTATACCCCATCGTTTCGTCAATCAGAACGACTTCCTATCTATAAACAGTTCGCTGAGGAGTTGGTGAAAAGTGGCCATGCATATTATTGCTTCTGTACGAGCGATCGACTCGAGGCGATGCGTGCAGAACAACAAGCGAGAAAAGAAATCCCACGCTATGATCGTTTGTGCACACACCTCTCTTCTGAAGAAATCGAGAAACGACTGGCTTCCGGAGAATCACATGTGATCCGGATGCGAATGCCAGAATCCGAAGTAATCAGCTGGGAGGATTTGATCCGCGGTCACGTAGAAATCAATACGAAAGAACTCGATGATCAAGTCCTCATGAAGTCCGATGGATTTCCAACCTATCATCTCGCGGTAGTGGTCGATGATCATGAGATGCAAATCTCTCATATCATTCGAGGTGAAGAGTGGATTAGCAGCACTCCAAAGCACATTTTGCTTTATAGATTTTTTGGGTGGGAATTACCGGTGTTTGCCCATATGCCACTGCTTCGCAATCCAGACAAAACGAAGATGAGCAAACGAAAAAATGATGTGAGTATCCCATCGTACAAACAAAAGGGGTATCTGCCGACCGCACTACGAAATTATCTGTGTCTATTGGGCTGGTCGCATCCAGATGAAAAAGATATTTTTGATTTGCAAGAATTTATTGAGAAGTTCTCGTTTGAGCGCATGGTGAAAAGTGGACCAATATTTGATATTTCAAAACTCAACTGGATGAACGGCAAATATATTCGCGAGCATATCTCTGATGCCGACCTGCAAGTCGCGATTGCTCCATTTTTGCCTGCAGCATATCCAAGAGATTTATTGCCGAACGTGTTGCCGCTTATCAAAGATCGATTGGTCTTCTTGTCAGATGTAGAGCCACTCTCTCACTTCTTTTATAAGGAGCCGACATTGAGTATCGAAAAGCTCCTATGGAAAAAGACCACGAGTGAAGAAGCGAAACTGTACCTTTCGAAAGCGTTGGAATTGGTATCTGACGCTTCCAATTGGAAGGCAAGTGAACTTGAATCATTGCTTCTTCAAACCTGTGACGCAAATGAATGGCCTCGTGGTGGCTTTTTCATGTCGATTCGATTGGCCGTCACTGGGGAGACTGCGACTCCTCCACTGTTTGATACCATCGAAGTAATAGGCAAAGAGAAGACGCTCGCTCGCATCCAGCAGGCAATTACCTTGCTTGACTGATTATTTCAGCTTTCCGTGTCCAAACCGTCCCATACCCGCCAAATACTTCAGGTCAATTCCATTGGCGTCTGCCCACTTTTTGAGCTCGGCTTTCTTTGTTGCCATGGCTGTTCGACGCTCGGCGGGAGAGAGTGATTTCATCGAATCCGCACTTGCAGTCTTTTCACTCTCAATTTCTTTGTGCTTTGCCAGGATGAGCGCCTTTTGTGACTGCGTGATATTTCCAGCTGTTACTTCGTCAGAAAGATGTTGTTCGTACTTCGCTTCGAACTGTGCCATGCGCTCTTGACGTTGTTGATCAAAAACGGCCTGAACATCTTCAGTCTTGAGACTAAACTTTTGAGCAATCTTTGATACCAAGGTTGATTGAACGGTTGAGTCTTGGGCGAACGCGTCTCTCGCGCTATACATACCGGCACCGACAATCGAGATAGCCAATGCGGATACAAAAATCAATCGTTTTGCTTTACTCACCATAACGGACCTCCTACTACGCTGTTGAATACGGGTTTGACACTACTTGTGCTGCCTCCTTCCTTGGTGGATTGATAGTACAAAGTGAGTCTGAGGAGTTCCTTAGAGGTTTTCGTCAGTGGTGAGGAAATCACTGATCATCTCGTCAAAAAACCGCTCACTATGCTCGCGGATGAGCTCTGAAATATTACTTTGACTATGTGAATCAATGAAATAGAAATGGTAGGTATCGTATGGAGCCGCATGAAATCGTTCGATGTACGCCTCATGTTTCTCTTTCGGTAACTGACTCAAGATGATAATGAGGATCTCAGTATGCAAAGATTCCTCGATGACTTCGACAAGCTCGAGTCGTTCGTCGCCAAAAACGCCAAGGCTATCAAGACTTTGAGTCATTTTTTCCCAGTTGATCAAGTGATCATAAAAAAGTGTTGCCATTTGCTGCATTCCTTTATTTCGATGCTATAAATTGACTTGCGTTCGCGTTCACCGGTCCCAGTGCGATCGTTCCTCCGTGCTCATCAACAAAATACAAGAGCACCATACCATTATTTTTATTTGCAAATGGTTGCAAATACTCCATTACTTCTGGTGAACCTCCGAACTGTTTACCCGTCCACGCAGCGGGTCCCGCATCACCAACTACCGCGACGACAGAGCGACCATTTGAAGGGTTGATGACGAGCACTTTACGAAATTTATACCATTCTTTGAGATCTTTATACGATTGATTCCAATTCGGCAGATACATGGTCTGCACCGCAACGTAATATTTCTCTCGCTGAAGCGCTTCTGCGGTGAGCGCATCTTTCGTCGGTGCAAAGTACCCAAATGCGCCTCTTCCAGCCGTCAGGCCTTTGACTTGTAAGGCATCGTGCTGAGTAATGGAGTCACCTGGGTAGCGTGGCAAATGTTGTTCTCCACCAATTCTGCCATAACTGCTATTGAGTCGATGACCATCAAGCTCTGCGCTGGCCGTGACACCAAGGACTTCTTGCACGATGGTCGAGACGTCTCGCTCTTGTGCATTTGTGAGAGCGTGTGTGTTCTTTGGGATAGCCAGATGAAGTTTCTCTTGCAACTTTGCGTCAGTGGACGCCTTTTGGACTTTTTCATGAATGGGATGGATACCGGAGAATGTTCGCTCCAGCGTGGGTGTGCCAAGCACGAGGCTGCCTGCCAGGAGTGCCCCAGAGACGATCTTGGCGCTATGGCGGCGCAGATCTTTCATGTACAGTTTCAGATCGACGAGTTTCGTCGCGGCATGGGGATACAGGCTCTCAAGTTTACTTTTGGAGACCGCGGCTCGTTTCTTCGCTTTTTGCGTATGGGTTGATGAGCTCATGCCTTTCCATCATAGGGACTCGAGAGTGGTGTATTCAAGTGCGAATCAGCGGGTGGGCTTTTATCTGGTAAAATAGTCTGTGGACTTTGCCACTTTTGCCAGATCGTCTAATGGTAGGACAACGGACTCTGAATCCGTTTATCTAAGTTCGAATCTTAGTCTGGCAGCCCTTTCGTTCTTACTCGGAAAGATCATTTCCAAAAAGCACTACAATCGAGAAAATTGGGAAATTAGGTTCTCATCCTGAATGTTTAGTTGTGGTGCAATTTGAAGTGGGTGAAGGAAGGTACATAGAGGGTAGATAGAGGGTAGATAGAGGGTAGATAGAAGGTAGATAGAAGGTAGATAGAGGGTAGATAGAGAAGAAATATTGAATTGGACTTCAATAACAGAGTGAGAGTTACTTTTTCAAAGATTCACCTAAAACATACCTTGTGTAGCGGTAGCTTCCTGCCTTTTGGAGTAGTCCAAGCCGAGTTAATCTTGCCAGTTCTTTTGTAGCTTTTCGATCATCGTGCACATTGTTCATATTGTTTAAGTCTCTATAAATCTCATTGGTAATACCATCGAGATAATGTCTTACATACACAAGTGCATTTAATTGAGACTCATTCAGCTTGTACGGATTTAACTTCGATAACCATAGCTGGTCATCACCTTTGATGAACGACGTACTAAAGATTGTGGCAACGAACCAATCAGCATGGTGCTCAAATTTTGGTTCTGCAAGACCAGCAGCTTTTAACGAGCTTTTAATTGTTCTGATTCCGCGCGCGCGCTGCTCAGTGATGTCTAGATCTCTCAGATAATTCATGAGCAATGGATTTCTAGTTTCTGAATGTGCAGTTTCGATTTTATCCAGCGGAACTAAGCTTCTACCAGGATTTGAAAATTCAATTCGATCAGAATAAATATCAATCTGAACTTTTGAGGTATAAGTTGAGTAGTCTCTGTGAGCGATTGAATTTGCAAGCGTTTCACGTATCGCAACTACAGGAATGGCAAGATGACCTCTTCTTTTTCCTTCAGGGTCAATTCTGCTACGAATTGGAACTTTTGTCAGAATAAATTTATATGCATTCCAAAACTGCTCTGATGCATTTCCATAAAACTCACGATCGTCTAAACTGACTTCTTCAGTATCGGATGGATTAACTTTTGATATACCTTGATACTGTGTAACGGCAATACTCACAGTAGGAGCTGTAACGTCTTGCAAACTGTGAGCGTCACTAAAAGCTAATAGTCCAAACATAGTGATGCCATTTTCAGTTACTGCCCTAAGTTTCTCAAGAATTTCGGTAACACTCAAATCCTTGTAAACATCTCCACGTTTCTCTTTCACAGCTGCAAGATATTTTTCAATTGCTGATAGTGAAAAAAGTTTTGTATAGTCTCCTCTAAATTCTTGAAGTTCTGCTCCCCCACGTGCAGCAACTGCGAATCTACGAATCCATTCGTCATCAAGCGGAAGATTTGCCGTTCCAATGCGAATTCTTCCACCTTTGATTATTCCTCTGCTCGGTGTATAAATAGGTCTAAGTGAAGCTGGTACCGGCGGGATATAAATTTTTATTACATCATTTTCATCAACAGAGATATCGGGATACAATTTATGATTAAATCCAGAAATGCATAATGAGGTGACATCTTGCTGGAGTTTATCCAGAAATTCCGGCTTTATTCCAATTATATTTCCATCCTTATCGACTCCAAGGTTTATGGTGCCACCGTCAACATTGGAAAAAGCAGAGATTGGTTCCCAAATATCGTGAGGCAAGTTGCCTGTGCTAACCAACTTATTCTCTTCATTCTCTCCTTCAATGATTTTTTCTGCATCTTTAGTCATCTGGAGGGTATTCTACATTATCAAAGCCTTAGAAGAAAATGTCGGTGAGAATTGAAAATTAATAACTACTCCTGTTATTGGCCTGATTAGTGACCGATACTGGTAGCACTGCAATCGCGACCTTCTTTCTTTTTGATACAATCGGTGCATGGAACAATCTATCATACGACTGTATGAGCCCAAAGATTACGATGCTGTCTGTGCGTTGATGAGTGAACTTCAAACGCACTTCGCACAAGTGGACACGATGGGTGAGTCACGACAATTTTCATCTGGAGAGGAAGCAAAGCAGTATGTCGATCAAGGCTTGAAAGACATTCGTGAGATGAATGGTGTCTGTTTTGTCGCTGAGCGTAACAGAATGGTAATTGGCTTTGTCCAAGGAATCATTGACATGCATGAGGGGCAAGTCATGCATGTACTTGGTCATAATGACAGCATTGACGGGTGGATTGGACTGCTCATCGTGACGAAAAAATTCAGAAACCAGCGAGTGGGGAAACAGCTCATGGAAAATATGAAAACATATTTTCAAACAAATAGTTGCGCCACTGTTCGACTGAAAGTCATGTCAGATAACGTAAGTTCACTTCGCATGTACGAATCACTGGGATTCAAAGCAAAAGAAATTGAGATGGTATTATCGCTATAATTTCATATTATGACTTCAGAAATTCCACAACCAAACAATACTCATAGTGACAAAAATCCTGTGGGACGATTTATGGTGGCAGTGGGTGCTCTCATTATTCATGATGTCTCAAAGAAAATTTTGATTGTGCAACGAGCGTCAAGCCAAGACTGGCATCCAAATGAATGGGAAATCACCTACGGACGCATTGACCAACATGAAAATCCAGAAGATGGTTTGCGGCGTGAAGTATCTGAAGAGATAGGGATCAAAGATCTCTCAATTCATTCAATCCTTCGAGTGTGGCACATGTACCGCGGACCGGAAATCGCTGAGAATGATTTGATCGGTATAACCTATGTCTGCTCAACACTTCAGACTGACGTGAAAATTTCTCATGAACATCAAGCATTTCGTTGGGTCACTGCCCAGGAAGCATTAGAGTTCATATCTGTCGAAGGCATTCGGAAAGACATAGAGACATACATTCATCGCGAGTAACTAGATACAAGTATGATTGATGAACTTCTTTATACGGACTTGGTGCCTTCGCAAACCTATATAAACGGATATTCAACTTCAATTTTTGAGACACCGAGTGATCCGAGTGTCCTGGTGAAAGAAGTCAATTCTCTACGAATGAGTAATGTAAGAATTCCGGACTATGATAAGAAGCTTTTCATAGAGGAAGTCGGAGGTGCGTTAGAAATTTTGAGTGATCCATCGAATGGACTAGCATATTCCATTCCAGACACATCACTTCAGTGGGGAAGATCTCATCCATATCTTACTCAGGAGCGAGGCTTCATCGTCATGAAAAAGGTAGAGGGGCAGGAGATTCAAAAAATCCACGTGCTTGATAGTCACTTGGCGAGTAGATTGGATTGTCTATTATCTAGCGTTCTTCTTTTCGGAATGAATAATTTGAACGAACGAAAACGAGAAAGAACTATCCCAGATATTATTGCTTCGACAGGCTTTATTAACATCGTTATTGGCACCACTGACGAGGACGACGAAACAAAGCCATATATTATTGATACATATCCGGCATCGGTATCATTGGATTATCTGAGAAGCACTTGGCTGTATGCGATACGTTGCTTGAAGGGAAAATCTCATGATTTTGAATTTCCCCAAACTACTGAGGCCATGAAAATGTTTTTCCGTTCACCGCAACTGAGGAGACGAAAGTAGTTTACTTCAGTAATACTCTACTACTAATTGCGGTTGTTCACTTCCATTATTTGAAGCGCTAAACGAGACGACATCTCCAGGATTACTTCCGCCCTTAGCCTCTGTTGAGAAATGCAATCGAAACTGGGAGCTGTTGTGAAGTGCGCGATCTTTTTTCACTTGCGAGGTGACATCAAGCGTTTTCCATTCCGCAATCTGACTGGATCCGATCGTGCCAAATGAGGCTTGATAGAGAGTGCCGCCTGAAAATGAATCACCAGTTAATGTCGTGCCATAGTCGAGGTGATCGACTTGGATGGTCCCCAATGCACTATAGGGTGAACCATAGACTGAGCGTTGATAGAGTCTTAATGTCGCTTTGCTAATGGTTGCTGTGGAGGGGATTTCAGTCAAATCAAAACCCACAAATCCTCGATAGATAAATCCAGTGGTACGCCCAACATCAATGTATCCTTGAGCACTCACATACCCAGTGTCGGTGACGTTTCCTTCCTGTCCTGCAGCCTTGTTGAGAGTCTTAACCATGGGTGATGGTGTCGGAGTTGCAGAGACTACAGGAGTAGAGGTAACTGCGGGAATTGCTGTAGGTTTGATCGCTGCTTTCGCAGTCGCAGTTGCACGGGGGCTCGTCAGAGGAGAACCACTAGCACTAGACGAGCGCGGCGACTGGATGAGATCCTCAGTGTCTTCCAACTGAGGAAGTGGCGTCGGACTCATCACTGGAGTGACTATTGGCGTTGCATTTGGAGCGTTACTTTGATCAAGATACATTTTGGCGCCAACAAGTATTGCGATTATGGCAATGACACTCAGCACTGAGGCAATAATGAACGGCGTTTTTGATTTTTGGACTGGCTGCGGCGTAAGCTCCGGCGTTTCTTGGATTGTCTGTACTTGTGGTGTTTCCATGGTTAGTCTCTGTCTCGAAACAGATTTTCCCTCCCATTCTCGTCATCACTCTTGCGAACACAATCGCGCTCAGTGAAGTCATACCACTTCTGTCGCAGAATGACTCGGCGGAACCAATTTCGCCAACGTGAAGATGATGTAAATCCTCCACGTCGGTCACACACGGTCGGGACAGGATCTACTGGGATTGGTGTTGGTCGTGGCGTCGGTGAGGTTGTCGGTGCAGCGGTGGGCGTACGTGTTGGGTATGGGCTCGCAGTCGCTGTCGCTACTGGCGTGGGCGTAGGAGTTGCAGTCGGTCGAACTGTCGGGGTTGGCGTCAATGTTGGCGTCGGAGCTACGGTCGGGACAATGGTTGGAGTCGGTGTGATCGTCGGCGTAGGAGTTGCAGTGGGTCGAGCTGTTGGAGTCGGGGTTGGTGTAAGTGTTGGGGTCGGAGCAACTGTGGGAGTCGGCGATGGTGTAACCACCGGATCACTAATTGTCGCGATGTTCGTCCCGGTATCCAGAGCCACGTTGACTGTCGGACAGAGCGATCCTAAGTTCGTCGATTTGGTCGTTGTGGTCAAGTACCCTAGTGTCTTGTGAAACGTGTAGAAGGTGTTGATTGCGAATGAAGCGACATAGACTGTGCCAGCAGTAGAACTCGTTGGTTTTTGGCAAGGGTTGCCTTGGTGAGTGGTCGTCTTACTATCAGCGACTCCATTCGACATGTGATTAAACGCTTGATTTTCGTATATCATGATGCACCGATTTTCTTTCATGATGTCAGCGGCACTCACACACGTCGCCGCTTTGGTCGTAAAGACAGAGTAAATGACTCCAGCATTCAGGAGGAAAAGGAGCAACGTCATCTGAAGACCAACACCAGAAAGTTGAGCAAACTTTCGAAGGTGCTTGAAGCGCCTTGTTCGACTTAATACTCGTATGAGTAAAAGCACAAACGTAGCAGAAAAAAGCAAAGGCACAGCGTAGATCGTAATCGTTCTCGCAGTTTCGATCGTGTTTGAGAAATCAGGGACAATATACTGGAAAATGATTGTCCAACAAAACGCTGACAAGAGTCCAAAAAATCCCAAGATTAACCACTGTCCGATAGAAGTTGCTATTGATGAGGAAGATTGCCTTGATTTCATTTCTTCATTTTCGCCTATGTACTCATGAAAAATCAAGTGCAGGAATCTGTAATCATATGTAAATGAAAGTGACCGTGATAGTATCTATGGCATGCAATGGATGACATATGTCGTACGGTGCGCAGATGACACATTTTATATTGGCAGTACCAATGACCTCAACAAGCGATTGCATGCTCACAATCATCTCAAATCGGGTGCAAAGTACACTCGTGCTCGCAGACCGGTAGCTCTGGTGTATCACGAGCTTACAGACAGTTTGTCAACGGCGCGTAAACGCGAACATGAACTAAAAAAACTCACGAGGGTCCAGAAAATCTCACTTATAGCTCAAGGAATTGTTGTATGAAAAAATCTCTAGATCTTACCCTTGGCCAAATCGAGCTTCACGTCAAAAACCTTGATAAGGAGATCAGTTTTTACAAAGATGTACTCAACCTTGAGATCATCGACAGCTCAGCTACCAGAGCAACTCTCGGAAAACATGGCCATCCACTACTTCAGTTGATCACGAGTGATGCCCCTCGAGCAGTAGCTACGCATGCAGGGTTGTATCATTTCGCAATCCTCTTTGAGAGTCGAGGAGAACTAGCGCGTACGGTACTTTCAGTACTCAAGCACATGCCTGAGCTGTATAGCGGATCAGCGGATCATTTGGTTTCCGAAGCTTTTTATCTCAATGATCCCGAAGGGAATGGCATCGAATTGTATTTCGATCGAGAGAAAACCAAGTGGAACTGGAAGAATAATCAAGTTGAAATGGCAACAATCTCTCTTCCTCCACGCGAGTATTTGGAATCATACGTCACTCTAGAAGAACCCAATACGTCCGTACGAATGGGACATTTTCATCTGAAAGTTGGAGATATCGAATTGGCCAAGTCATTTTATGTCGATGTCCTGGGATTTGAAGTAACCGCTGCATTCCCAGGGGCTCTGTTTATCTCAGTCAATGGATACCACCATCATTTGGGATTAAATACTTGGGAAAGCGCTCATGCAGGGAAACGAGTAGAAACGTTAGGATTAAAATCTATTGAGTTTGTGCTTCCCGATCGTGAAGCACTTAAAAGAATCGAAGCGAAATTATCGAAAGCAAAAATTTCTTTTGCGTCAGAGAAGATGAGTGTCACTTTCCAAGATCCCTGGGGAAATCATATTCGAATGATCACACTCGCTTGAACATTTTGTCTAAATCATTTTTCGTCATCTCGATCTTTGTTGGCCGACCATGCGGGCAAGTAAATTGATTTGGTGTGTGATCAAGTTCTTCAATAAGCTCTTTCATTTTCTCATGAGACAACACATCTCCAGCTTTCACCGCATTTCGACATGCAAGGAATGTGATCATTTTTTTTGTCATGACATCTACCGTGCGGACAGGCCTTCCTTCTCGAATATCGTGGATACACTCTTCGATGACAGGGATGAGGTCTCTATCTGAAAGTAGCGAGGGAATTCCTGACAAGTGATAGTGCTGAGCGTGATCAAGCTGAAATGAGAATCCCATTTTTTCAAAAATCGAAATGTGCTCCTCCAACACCATTGAATCCGCGCTAGAAAGCTTAAGTGGCAGCGTATGAGCCAGTGCAGTCACTTGCGGCTTTTTGATTTGCGCTCTGTATTCATTCATAAATTTTTCGTAGAGAATGCGCTCATGCACAGCATGCTGATCGAAAATAATCACTCCGCGATTTGACTCAACGCTACAATAGGTCATATGCCATTGATTGAGCGTCGTCCAATCGTAGCGAGGCGTCGTCGATTGCGGAAGAACGGCGTCTTTCAGAGCACTTCCTGCTTTTGATTGCGACGGTATATTTGAATGCCCCCAGTCCTGCAGTTGAAAAGTCAAATTGTGAGACTGCAACTCATGAAGGACAGCGTTTTGGATACTCAGATATATGTGATCTGGAGACGTAAACGCAATGGTTTCTTTTCGCGGATGGACATTCACATCGATAAGCTGCACGGGTATATGAATATGGAGGATTGCGGCAGGATGTGATTCTCGGGGTAAGAGGGTCCCAAACGCTTCTTTAATCGCGCTGGAAATCAGTGAGTCGCGAACAGGTCTGCCGTTAATAGAAATATATTGTTCTCTCGGAGAACTCAACGCAAAGTTTGGTTTGGAGACATATCCTTGCAAGCGAATATAGGAGTCTTCAAGACTCAAGGGGATAAAATCCTCAATAGCTCGTGACTCGTGGAGTGAGAGCAATCGTTCTTCGATGGACTCGCCTGATCGATCAATCATCACTTTTCCTTGAATCGTGAGTGCAAAGTGAAGCGCAGGATACGCTAACGTATACGCATTCACGACGTCGAGAAGTATACGTCGCTCCGTTTGCGTCGATTTAAGAAACGTTTTACGCGCAGGTAGTTTTTCAAATAGTTGTTCGACGACAACTCGAGTTCCGCGGGGCATACCTGCCGTTTGTACAGACTGATTTTTTGAAGAGAAACTAGCGCCCAGATCTGCATCTTGAACACGACTGTGAATAGTTAATGCGCCTATGGCTGCAATGCTAGCGAGCGCCTCTCCACGAAATCCTAGAGTCCTCACCGTTCGCAGATCATCGCTGGTCGAAATTTTACTGGTTGCGTGAAGTTTGGATGCGAGCTGAAGATCTTCCACAGGAATTCCGACGCCATTGTCGGTCACTACAATTTTTTCAAGTAGCTCTCCTGACGTTTCGATGTGGATACTCGTCGCTTGGGCATCAATGGCATTATCGATGAGTTCTTTGACTACGTATGCAGGTCGTTCGATGACTTCGCCCGCCGCAATTTGAGCAATCACGTCGTCGGGAAGTTGAAGTATTGAAGCCATAGATTCTTATTTCAGTTCGTTTTGCAATTCAGACAACAAATTAAGTGCATCAAGTGGTGTCGTCTGCGAGAGCGATACTTCTTTAATTCGTTTCGATACACTAAATTCCAAATGTTCTGCTCCACGATCGTCTTGACTGCTGTCACGATGCTCGAGCTCGCGTAGTTTTTCACTCGCGAGTGCGATAACTTCGTCAGGCACGCCTGCAAGTTTTGCGACTTGAATACCATAACTGCTGGTCGCTCCACCGGGAAGCAATGTATGTAAAAAGACAGGACCACTGGATTCTTCTTGCACGGCCATATGGAAATTGCGAATCGATTTTGGATGCAGTTCTTCAAGTGCTTGTAGTTCATGGTAGTGAGTGGCGAACAATGTCTTTGCCCGACAAGCGTTGACGATATATGTCGCAACTGCCCACGCGATGCTGATTCCGTCGTACGTACTTGTGCCTCTCCCTATTTCATCCATGATGATCAAACTTTTCTTGGTCGCATGATGCAAAATATACGAAGTCTCGACCATCTCAACCATGAACGTTGAAAGCCCTGAGGTTATGACATCTGAGGCTCCACTGCGGACAAAAATGCGATCAACGATACCAATGTGCGCGCTCGTCGCAGGGACAAAACTCCCAATATGGCAAAGAAGGACAATCAATGCAGTTTGACGAATAAACACTGATTTACCAGCCATATTCGGACCAGTGATGATAAGTAATTGATGTTGCAAGGTATCAAGGTGGACAGAGTTTGGCACAAACGGGTCATCGTGGAGTAATCGTTCGACCACTGGATGTCTTCCATCGTGTATCCGCAGTTCATTGGAATAGAGAAGTTTTGGTCGACAATACGAGTGTTTGGTCGCGAGCACTGCGAAGTTGACGAGACAGTCAATCGTGGCGATGGCATCACACGCGACTTGCATGTGCGAAACGGATTGTAAAATATCACGGAGCGTGCTCGTATAGATCTCATACTCGATCCGATTGGCTTCTTCTTTTGCGGCGAGAATTTCTATTTCGTGCTCTTTGAGTTCTGGAGTGATATACCGTTCACTGCTCACCAGCGTTTGTCGCCTGACGTAGTCGGAGGGGACGAGTGAAGTGTTTGTTTTGGTGACGTCGATATAATATCCGAACACACTGTTGTACCGTACTTTCAAAGAGGAGATGCTCGTGCGTTTCCTCTGATGGAGTTCAAATTCTTTAAGCCACTGGTCGCCATTGTCGATGAGTCCACGCAAGTAGTCTAAACGAGTGTCGACACCAGTCGCTATGATTCCTCCGTCTTTGAGCGTAATCGCTGGGTCCTCGCAAAATGTGTGTTGAATTCTCGAACAAACGAGTGGCAACTCGTCGTCAATACGTTCACACAAGTGAGCGAGCAAAGGAGGGAGCGATCCGCTACACGTCGTTTTCACTTCAATGAAATGTGTCAACGCTTGTGAGAGTAGGACGAGGTCTCTCGCATTTCCAATACCGACTGAAAGTCTGGAAAGGACTCGTTGGACATCTGCAATGCGTGAAAGGATGGAAACAGTTTGCGTGCGAAGCGTGTGTTGAGTGCGAAAATAGTCCGCCGTATCGAGTCGCTCTTCAATGGCTTCATACCTTCCAAGTGGGGCGCACAGCCAACTTCGAAGTAATCGAGCTCCCATAGCAGTTTGCGTGCCATCGATCGCTTGCAGAAGGGAACCATCAGTGTCATGTTCTCGAATAGTCGAAAAAAGCTCGAGATTGATAATCGTAGAGCGGTCCAAGAGGACGACATCCTCAGTATTCATGAGTCGGATGCTACGAATGTGATCAATTTTCCCTTTTTGAGTTTCCGATAAATACTCATAGAGAGCTAGGCTTGCTTGTTGCGCAAGGACTTTATCTAGGAGATCAAATACCTGTAACGAAGCACGTCCAAAATATGATTGGAGTTTGCTTGCAACGGCTTCTTTTTTCGTTTCCCATGAAGCTATCGGTGTAATACTCATGTGTCGGAGGGACGACAACTGAAGAAGCAGGTCTTTGTCTTCATAGTCTCGCGATGAAAGAATGCATTCTGAAGGCTCTAACCGATGGAGTTCATCGAGCAGAATTTGCACCGTATCCTCGCCGTTGAGTTGCTCAGTCATAAACTCACCGGTAGAGATATCCGCGCAACTCAGCGCGACTGCATTTCTTCCAAATACGATGGAGACAATGTAGTTATTTTTTGATCGATCGAGCGCAGACTCTGTCACGATGGTGCCGGGTGTGACGATGCGTATGACATCTCGTTCGACAATTCCTTTGGAGTTTGGCTCAGTCAGTTGCTCACAGATCGCTACTTTGTGACCTGCGTGGACTAACTTGTGAAGATACGTATCAACTGCATGATAGGGGACTCCAGCCATCGGAATCCGACCGTCCCGACCTTTGCTTCGACTGGTAAGTGTAATCCCGAGGACTTTGGCTCCGACGATAGCATCGTCCAAGAACAGTTCATAAAAATCACCCATCCGATAGAACAGTAAGCAATCACTATATTGCGATTTTATCCGAAGATACTGCTTCATCATGGGAGTCGAGAACTGATCGTGCATAGAAGTGAAAGTTGAGTAAAGCTTGATTCACAAGAAAAATCAACTTATCTTTTGAGTGAGTGAAAGAGTTCGATAAACTTCCCGTAGTTTGCATAGATAAGATATGCATTCAAGACAAGGAGTGAAGGGAAAATGACGAAGTTCTCGATCCAGAATCCACTGCGGATGCGAAGTGATCGCACTGGGGGAATCCCTATCTTCCACATAATTGGCCAAAATAGTGGGACTCCTTCCTTTGTGGGCATGTCGAAGAGAATATGACTCAAGTATCCGATCATGAATGAATACCAGACTATTCCCATATCGATGAGGACGATGGATTGAAGTAGTTTGAGAAACCAGGCGATCAATGTCGCAAACAAAATGACTCCAATAATTGAGTGAGAAATGTGTCGGTGACCACCTAAAAATTTACAGACAAATTTGGATACGACGGTACCCCCTCGAAAATTGTCCCAGAGATCCGAAGTGGGCTGATCGATATCTGGAAATAAGCTACCTACGAAATTGGCACCAAAAGCGGTGATGGCAGTCGCGACAGTCATCTCTGGTATTTGTGGCAGCAACACGATCACGAGGAGTAGCGCACTGAGTCCTGCAATGTCATGAGTTCGTCCAGTCATAAAAGACAGTGTATAGTTATTCGATTGTAGTTTATAGTAGAGCCTTATGAAAAAAGGTATAGGCACATTACATATACACATCTCCAATATATCGGAAGATGTCTGGGAATTCATCAACACGCTTCCCAATGAGAAAAAGGAATTTGAGATTCGAGAGAATTCCGAGCTTTCGGATAGAGATCTGTTTTGTTTCTTAAAAAAAGAGAATTTGATTGTGATCATGCCAAAATCAATCGATCAAGATTTCTTGGAATCTTTTCGCAACCAATTTCCGAGAAAATTTCTCCAAGTGCTCTGGCCGGATCGTCATTCGGGAGAGCTTTCTCTCGACATTCATAATGATCAAAAACTATTTCGTGATCTCATCGCTATTATGAACGAGTACGAGGAAGTTGAAATCACTAGTTATTCCTCGACGCATCAGTTTCATAATCTTTGCATTGAAATTTCAAAAAAAGCTCCTCATGTCACGTTCCCAGATACGCCAGAAGATACATGGACTACCGACTATTTCGGGACTAAGGCAGGCTTTCGGCAAATTCAGTACGACAACCACGGAAAGAAGCTGTTCCCGATGTGTGCTGGACTCTCACTTATGGGAGTAGAGAACGCCTCGCAGGCGGCGGCGTATTTTTATTCAAAATATGACGGTGTGGTGATTAAAACAAATAAGGGCCATGCAGGAATGGGCGTTCTCATCATTCGCAAGGGTGACCTGTCTACTCGTATCACGTTATCAAGTCAAATTGCTGCGAAAATGACGGAGTCGTATTGGAACGAATTTCCGATTACCATAGAGGAGTTTGTGAGTTGCGATCCTAGTATCGGAGGCGGGTTCCCAAATGCCGAGTGTTACGTATCAAAAAAAGGAACGGTCTCCTATTTATATTCTTGTGGCATGCGCGTGAATTCCTCCGGAGAGTTCAAAGGAGTCGAGATTGGTGTAGGTGCAATGGAAGTGAGTCAGGAGTCCAAGTTGCGAACATATGGGAATAGACTTGGAAAAATGTATGCGGAAGCAAACTACTGTGGATTTTTTGATGTCGACTGTCTTGCTTCAAAAGACGGAACCATTTTTGTGAGTGAATCCAATGTCAGACGCACCGGTGGAACGCACGTGTATCTTGCAGCTCTTGACCTGTTTGGCAAATCATTTGCTAAAAAAACGTATGCACTTTCAAACAACTTGTATCCGATTGCAGACAAATTGCCGAGATCTTATCAGCAACTCGAGTCGAGTTTGGAACCAATTTTATTTGATAAGAAAAAAAAAGAAGGCGTTTTGATCGTTGCTGCCAATTTACTTCATCGAAGTGTTTTTGGCTACATTATCTTTGGAAATACGAAACAGAGAGCCTACGAAATTGAAGAGACCATGGAGCAACTGCTACGTAAACATCAGCCTAGGTAGCAGGTACTATTTTGTACAGGTGATCGTCAACTTCAATATCGCGTATTTTTTTTATTCATGAGACTTTGTTAGTTGGAAACTATTTTCATTCGGGCAGAATCAAGTAAGGATAGGTACGCGAGAGACGTCTTCAGTTGAATGCGATATTGTTTGTTGCCAGAGTCCAGCGTAATCTTGGAAGCGACGAATGTACTCACATCTTGATCCGTGGAGACGTCTGAGTACCACACAGGATGTTTATCGGTGACATTGTACAAGCGTGCCGACATGACTCCATTTTTTGTGGGAATATGCATGCTGACTTCGAAATAAGTTTCTTTTGTATTGGGATAATTGGAAGTATTTACATACACATCGCTGCCTGCGACATCTTCCCAGTCAGCTTTAGATGTGGATCCTGTGCCCATAGGGATAAATGACTCTTTGGTTGTCTGGGCAGGCAGTATTGGCTTGGCCGCTATTGGTTGTGAGCTTGAGGTAGCGACCTTGCCTGACAACGTCGCGATCTTTTGATCGACTTGCTTGAGCGCGAATTGCAGTGCTTGCTGGCAAGCCAGACCGCAACTATCGTTTGACTGGGCGACTGGTGTCGCTGACGACTCAACTTTTGCAGGTGAAGACTCTAGTCTGGCAGGCAATAATTTGAATATGGTGTAGTTGAGAAGCAGCAAATTTGCGACCACTGCGATCGCAAAGACAGAGATAACGACGGTAGTAGTAGAGTTCATAGGCAAATAGCTATCTTTTAGTCTAGCACTTTTTCAAATCGCAAAATATGCTATAGTCCAAAACCACTATGGTCGAACATAAAATTGTCATCCCACCTGAACAACGCATGATCTCATTGCTTCAGATGGCGTGTTGCTCGCAGTTCAGTCCGATTGATGCGTATATTTGCACACCTGTTACAAGCGTCGCTGGACTTAGTGCTGCGCTTTCACTCGAAGAACGTATTCAAGTCCATAGGACGAACGCAATTTCAGAACTAAAAATGTTGCAAGAATCCGGAAAGCTATCATATGAACACATTTATTTCCCTCACAGTCTAGGAATTAGATATGACGAAAATGGTGAAATGTGGAAAGAATCCAAATATCTATTGCTCTCTGCAAAATTACTGCTAGGTATTCCGGACGAGCAGGCGAAATCATTTTTTTCATCCATATTGCTTTCACCTCAAATGCAGGAAGTCATGAACAATTACCATGCGCCAGAAAAAGAAAGAAAAGAAGGATATATTTTCATGGCTGAGAGAATTGCCAAAGTTGCTTCTAGTATGAAAGTTCAACCACGCGACGTCATTAAAATATCCACTGCTCCAACATCATTGGGATGTGGAGCAGAACTCTATTTAGCTGCAGTGTTTGCAAATAGGGTCATTAGTTTAACTTAGAGCATTCAGCAGAGTATTGAGCTCGATGGAAGCGACGGCGCAGAACTGATCGGCACCACCATAGTAGAGGAAAAGCACTCCATCTTTCACGACCGATCCGCACACAAAAATCGTCCCAGGTCGAAGCCCATCATTTTCATATGCAAGCTCAGGCTCAAGAATAGGTTGATCAAGTCGGGAGAGAATATGATCAGGATAGTCAAGATCAAGTAGCATCGCGCCCTGTCGGTATTTTCGATCAACGGAACTGATTCCGTGATAGATAAGTAACCACCCTTTTTCTGTCTTGATCGGGGGACAACTCACGCCAATTTTGATGTCATCCCATTTCCCTTTTCGCGGATGCATGAAAATAGTCCCAGTCAAAAATGGCTTTTTTATAAATTCCAGGCTGTCGACCGCATCGATCCACATATCTGGGTCGAGTCGATGGAAGAAGTAATACTTATTTCTGATCATTTCAGGGAACATCACGACGTCTTTATCATTCAGCCGCGGATCTGTGATGATGATCGAACGAGTCCAGTTCCATTCGCGGTGAAGAAAATCATCGACACTGATCGATGTAAGCGCCACTTTGGTGGTACTTTGGGCATCGTAGGCTGTGTACGTCATATAAATGCGATTCCCAATCTTGGTCAGTCGAGGGTCTTCGCAGCCACTGTTCCCAGGTCGCTTCTTGAGCTCAGGCTCGTCTCTTGGTAGATAAATAGGAGTAGCTAACCGTTCGTCGATATGAAACCCATCTTGACTGGTTGCATAGCCGATGACTGAGATATCTTCGCTGCCCATGGCACGATACAAAATATGTATTTTCTCTCCTTCAAGGATCGCAGCCGGATTGAGCACATATTTATTTTCCCATCCGTGATCAGAGATCGGAGCGAGGATTGGATTGGCATCAGACCGACTCATGATCAATTTTTTATCAGGTATCAATCGAGTCGGATGATCAGAAATTAATTTCAGTCGATGAAGGAGTTTCGGCAGCGAGAGTTTGGCGACACAGCACGTCGTATCAGAAGCGCCATACGCAATATACAGTTCGTCATTTTCGATCAGCGCTCCAGTTGGGAAGACGATATTCGGTACCATACCTTGGCGCTCGTAGTTTGCTTCTGGAAGCATAAGCGGTTGCTCGGTACGTGAAATAATCTTCCACGGTTCATTTGTATCAAACAGGATGGCTTCGATTCCAAATACTTTGTGGTCACTGTGATAATTTCCTATGTGCGAATAAATGAGTAGCCAGCCGTCTTGGGTGAGTACTGGAGGAGCTCCGACTTCTACATGGTCATCATCACCTCGCAGGAGATCAAGTGTGTGCGCATCGATATCCTTGTACCACGCGTCCCAAAATGCGGGACTCCACATCTCTTCTTCCTGTTGGAATTCGACATAACAAATTTTAACTGGAGGCATGTCTGTATGCACGGTAAGGAACGCTGCAAACTTGCCGTTAATTTTCTGTGGAAAGAGGACCATCGCTTTACTATTAAACGGAGTCACCGGCTGCTTTTCGAAATGAACGAAATCAGTGGTCTTGGCGATAGCGATCTTGATGCCGTCGGCAGTAAACGGATACGTCGAGAGTGCGGTGTACGTAATGTAATACGTTCCTTCGATGCATACCATGCGAGGATCTTCGCATCCATATTTTTCCCAGGCAAACTCTGGACGAATAAGCTGCTGTCGATTTTGAAAATGTACGCCATCGCTACTTTGTACGTAGCCAATCGTACTTTGTTGCATCATGACTCCCTCATGATCACTCATTGATGAGAGCGCACGATACACACAGTGATATACCCCTGTAGATGATTTGACTACACAAGGGTTGAAAACTGCTTCTGACTCCCAGGCATTCATTCGATTGGGAATGAGGATCGGATTTGATTCAAACCGCGTTACGCTCACCATAGGTTTATCTTACTTTATGTGTGCTATGAATGTTCACTGGTTTGAGCACTGCAGTTCCAGACTCTTTGAGCTCTGCAAGAAATTCGTCGAGATGTGCAGTCGCGGCGCACACGACCATATCCGCCCCGCCATAATACACATAGAGCAGTCCATCGACGACGACAGCTCCGCATGGATAGGCCACTCCAGATTTCCAGCCATTGTTTTCATGATCGTGATCAGGAGCTAGGATAGGGGATACACTTCGATACAGGACTTTCGTCGGATCCTGCAAATCTAAAAGCATTGCGCCCATTTTGTATCGCCCTGGATCGGACTCACCGACTGAGTGATAGATCAGGAGCCATCCGTCTTTCGTTTTTATTGGAGGAGCACCCGCTCCCACTTTACGATTATCCCAACCAGTACGCGTCGGCGTGATTTTATGTTCTCCTTTGAGATATGTCTCACCATCAAAATCAAGTGAGTCGACATAATCAAGTAAGATGTCAGGATAAATGCGATGCAAGACCACATATTTGCCATTTACTTTTTCAGGGAAAATTACTGCATTCTTATCCACGACACCTGGTGGTGAAATCAGGACTGGTTTTGCCCAGTTCCATACGCGATTCACAAAATTCTCTACTGAGATAGAAGACAACGCGACGCGAGGTGGTCCCCATCCATTGTATGCGACATAGACGAGATACAGTGTGTCATCAATTCGCGTTAAGCGAGGGTCTTCACAGCCACCCCATCCGCCGCCCCCTGATTCATATACAGAGTGATACGGGGTCGTTGACGTCTTGCGAATCGCTCCACTCGGTGCTCCTTCAAAACTTTCGCGTGGAATGTATGCTGGATCGTCAGTCCGCTCGAATCTGATGCCATCCGCACTGACAGCATATCCCATGACCGACACATCATTATCTCCGATAGCTCGATAGAGCAGATGAACGTTCCCGTCGATCGTGATCGCAGCTGGGTTGAATGTCGCTTTTGATTCCCAGTAGTGACAAGAAACTGGTGACAAGAGAGGATTTTGTGTCAAGCGGACTAAATTGGTAGCAAGCGCCGTTGGCGCCTTGATATGACGAAGGGAAGCATGCGTAATTGCAAAGATTCCTTCTTCATGAAAATCCCAATAGGAGATGAGCTTTCGGTCGAAGTACACTACTCCAACTGGTGCGACGTCCGATCCGATCCACGCATCTGACTGTTCCCACAACGGATGTGACTGTTGGAGTACACGTGTCGGATCAGCTGGATCCAAAAACACCGCGTGCAATGAATAAAAAGAACCCTCGATCTCTCTTCCTTTTGCAAGGTAAATGAGAAGGATCCCTGAAGCGGTTACCAGTGCACGCTGAGGAAGAAGTGAAGCACTCCCATACTTATCATCATGAGGCAAAATAATTGGTCTCCGCTCCATTTCCCAGGATTTTCCATCGATTGATTTCGCAAGGTGGATGCCATCAATCCCTACAAATGCATACGTAGGCAAAAGCGATGGTGTGCACAAGACGACATTCTTGCTCAAGCCATTCATCACATCGACAGTCTGCCAACGTATCCCATCTGGTGAAGTCGCTTGGTAGACGATGTCGCTCTCATCAAGCGTGTAGAGAAGTGAAAACAGGGAACCATCACTTGATGGTGAAAATGAAGAAAAACGCTCAGGAGAGATTTGAGCTCCTTGCTGATCAAGCACGGATGGCGTCTCTGAATCTTGATGAATCTCAATACCATTTTTTGAGTATGCAGTGTGAAGTGTCCAGTTTGAGTCAACGAGATCGCGATAGTAAATAACGACTTGATGTGAGAGTGCGATGGCGCCGAGTCCAATACGATGACGTTGCATAACGTGTGCTTACGAAAAACAACTCATACAGCTAGTGATGAGTATCTATTCAGCATAATAAACGGATACATCTGTGTCTATGACTGAAATCACGTTCCAGAGTTGGAATGACATCTATACAAATGAGATTTCAACGCCTACCAAATCGACAAGTTTAAAGTCTTTTTTTACTTCTGCCCAAAATTTCTCAGATACTTTCGCTGAAAACACGCTGTTGTGACCGCGTTCCATTTGTTGGCACAGTCTGGAGTCCCATTCTTCCATGACTGCTCTCGCTTGCGCACCTATTCGATCAAATTCATTTTTGACACTCATGTCTCGTTGGTTTGATGCATAGCTGTCATGGATATCTTGAAATTGACTCAATATGTCTTTGTGGGCGTCCCACATTTGTTGATAATATTTTTCGAACTTTGTCATAAGTTATATAGACTACTGGCCAAATTCCGTAGGGTCAAGTGTCTAGTTTCAATTCGCGGCGAGCCCAGCTATAGTTAGAGAAGAGTATGTCATTTTCGTCACTAAAAAATAAATGGGTAGTAGTCGCCATAGTGATCCTCCTCGGGATCATTGGCTACGTTATCTACAGTCGGCGCTCTCAGCCAAAAGCGCTCACCACTGCACATCCAGTGCGAGGCATTGTCGAGCAAACGATCGACGTACCTGGGAAAGTCGATGCCGGCATCAAAGCTGACTTACGGTTTTTGGCCGGCGGGAAACTCGTGTCGCTTCCGGTGGCAGAAGGTCAGGAAGTCAAGAAAGGCCAGCGACTTGCAAGTATCGACGCGAGTGATCTTCAAAAAAACTTACAAAGTTCATTACTCGATTACTCCTCCACTCGGTCTGACTTTGAGCAAGGCATCGATGATCGCAAAGATCGTGCCCTGACAGACTCGCTACGCCGTGCTGCTGATAAGCTACAGAACTCACTTGATAAATCCGTTGTCTCCGTAGAGCTGAGAGACATAGCCATCAAGAACGCAAGTTTGATCTCTCCAATTACTGGCATCGTCACGTCAGTGCCAGTCACAACTCCTGGTGTCCAGGTGCTCGCAACCGATGTCTTCGAAGTCGTTGATCCAAATACTTTATATTTTGAAGCCGAAGTCGATGAAGTTGATGTCGGCTCAGTCACTGTAGGGACTCCAGTGCGACTTTCTTTGGATGCATATCCAGATGAGCGTGTCGATGGAGTGATTCAGTCAATCGGACTCAAGGCTCGCAGTTCAAGTAAGTCGAGTGGAGGGACGATCTTTCCTGTCAAAGTCTATCTTCCGAATATTTCAATCTCCAAGTTTCGCCTTGGGATGAATGGGACGATGACTATCATTATCGCCAGTAAGGGAAATGTCCTTTCAGTCCCGCTCGAGTCGACAAGTCAAACCGATGGAAAGACGACGGTACGTGTCAAATCTTCATCAAACCCGACTGGTGACGTGCGTCAAATTCAGACAGGGATAGAGGGGGCAACGACTGTCGAAGTAATCTCAGGTTTGAGCGAGTCTGACGAAGTCATCCTCCCCTAAAAGTATTTATGTTGCTTTCACTTCAAAAAGTATTTAAGACCTACAAAGTCGGCGATCAAGAAATAGGTGCGCTTCGAGGCATCGATCTTTCAATCGAAGAGGGAGAATATGTTTCCATCATGGGCCCCTCTGGCTCAGGCAAATCAACTCTTCTGCAGATCATGAGTCTCCTGGATACTCCGACGAGTGGCAGTATCCGGCTGCAAGACATGAATGTCGAAAAATATTCTGAGACGCAACTTGCGGCAGTACGAAACAAACAAATCGGATTTGTATTTCAGCAGTTTAATTTACTTGCCAAGACAAGTGCCCTTGATAATGTAGCTTTACCGCTCGTCTATGCAAATATACCTGCGCAGGCTCGTCATGAACGTGCAAAAAAAATGCTTGAGATGGTCGGTTTAGGAGATCGATTGGAAAACACGAGAGCGCAATTGTCAGGTGGCCAGCAGCAACGAGTAGCCATTGCTCGCGCCTTGGTCAACAATCCGGTTATTCTGTTCGCAGATGAACCCACAGGTAATCTTGATAGCAAGTCCGGGAGCGAAGTCATGGCATTGTTTGATGAATTAAACACAGAAGGAAAAACAATCGTACTCGTGACCCATGAGCCAGATATCGCGCTTCATGCGAAGCGGCAAGTCGTGGTAAAGGATGGCCAAGTGTTAACTGATTCGAAAAAAAAGTAGCAATATGCAAACAATTTTGAGCGCATTTCCCATCGCCTTTGGAGCCATCTTTGCGAATAAGACGCGTGCGCTGCTCACGATGCTGGGAATTATCATTGGTGTTGGCTCGGTTATTCTCCTTACTTCCATTGGCAATGGGTTGCAAACATATATCACCGGTCAGTTTGATGCACTTGGAGCAAGCAACATTTCGATCCTTCCCGGAGATATCTTTGGAGAGAGTGGAGGCTTTGACCGTGAAAAACAAATAGCAGCTTTCTCAAATAATAAGCTTCGTTTGCGAGATGCAAAAAGTATTGAACGCCTTCGCGAACATGTCGTCGCTGTCGCGCCACAATATCAAAACAGCAGCAAAATTTCGTTTCTTCAAAAAAGTAAAAGTACTACGATTGTAGGGACGTCAGCAGCATACAGTGGTGTGACGAATACGAAGACGATCAAAGGACGTTTTTTCACTCCCGCCGAAGATGTGGCAAACACGCCGGTGGCCGTGCTCGGATTTCAAATTGCCAAAGAATTGTTTGGTGACAATGATCCCGTCGGTAAGAAAGTGACCATCGCGAGTCAAGGCTTCCGAGTGGTCGGCGTTGCTTCCGAAAAAGGCGGTGGATTTGGCGGACCATCATTTGACACCTATGTCTTCATCCCAATTGAACTCGCGCAACGGATGTTTTCGGGACAAGCAATTACGCAAATGACAGTCCAAGCGAAATCTCGCGAAGAGATTCCTTTGGCGATCGCAGATATCAAAAAAGAGTTAGGGAAACGTCTTGCCAAAGATGAGTTTTCTGTTTTTGATCAGCGACAAATCCTCGACACAATCAATCAGATCTTGAGCGTTTTGACGATTGGTCTTGGAGGCATTGCTGCCATTAGTTTGGTTGTCGGTGGCATCGGCATTCTCAATATTATGCTCGTCTCTGTCATCGAACGTACACGAGAGATCGGATTGCGAAAAGCGTTGGGAGCTACTCCAAACGTGATCCTCATTCAGTTTTTGATCGAAGCAGCGACACTTTCGATTTTTGGAGGCATGATTGGGACGCTATTAGCGTATGTGCTCACGCTGATCCTCAATCGCTTTATTCCGGCCACTGTGACGCTCGATGCAGTCGCGTTGGCATTTGGAGTGAGTGCCGCTGTAGGAATCGTTTTTGGTGTGATCCCGGCTCGTCGCGCGAGCAAACTCTCCCCGATCGAGGCCCTTCGCTACGAATAAGCTCTTTCTCTGGTAAAATAGGGGAATGCCTAGTTATTTTATCCACACGTTTGGATGTCAATCCAATAAGTCAGATTCCGAGCGAGTCGCAGGGGACTACGAAGCGCGTGGATTTTCGGAAGCCTCAGATTGGAAGGACGCCGATGAGATCATCGTCAATACCTGTGCGATCCGCCAATCTGCGGAAGATCGAGCTCGAGGCTTTTTGTACAATGTCGTCACTCACTTTGAGACTATCGGCGCGCCAAAACCAAAGGTCATTCTCACGGGATGCATGACGCATCATGGTCATGACAAGATTTACGAGATGCTCCCAATGGTCGATGAGATCCTCCCTATCAATGAAGTGGGATTCAATTCTGCCGTCGTCCGCAAAGATAAAAAGCATGCGTGGATCCCAATCTCAGCAGGCTGTAACTCATTTTGTACGTACTGTATCGTGCCGTATTCTAGAGGGCGCGAGCAGTCGAGATCGTATGAAAGTATCATGACTGAAGTCGAGAAATTGGTCTCGCAAGGATACAGCGAAATTACGCTATTGGGACAAAACGTCAACTCCTGGGGACTAGAAAAAGAGGGGATCGGTTTGCGAAAAATGATGATGCGAGAAGAGCATGCACTCAAACGAGAAGATATCCCCGACAACTCAACCCAGTATGAAAAACCAACCGGCCTACCGCCATTTGTGATGTTGTTGCAGTCCATTTCAAAATTCCCTCAAATTCAAAAAATACGATTTCTGACGAGTAACCCTTGGGACTTTCACGATGAGCTGATCGATGAGATCGCAAACAATCCAAAAATTGACCGATTCATTCACTTACCACTGCAATCTGGGAGCAATGGGGTACTTCACCGTATGAACCGTGGCTACACCAAAGAGCATTATCGCGAGATCATTCGAAAACTTCGGGCAAAAGTCCCAGACATTGTCATCGGCACAGACATTATCGTCGGATTCTCTGGCGAGACTAAAGCGGAATTCACCGAGTCCGTAGAGTTTGCCAAAGAGATGGATTGGAAGCTGGGATTTGTGGCTCAGTACTCGCCGCGACCGGGAACCTCAGGATGGAAGTTGTACCCTGACGATATCCCACAAAAAGAAAAAAAACGTCGTTGGGAAGTTTTGGATCAAATTATTAACAAGGACAACTTACATGTACGACCAAAAGTGGTGTAATTTGCATTGCATATGAAACCACTCGTCATCGTCGGACCGACATCATCGGGGAAAACCAGTCTCTCTTTTTGGATCGCGACGCAGGCTCCTCCAGAACTCGTCTCGCAAGGTGTCGACATCCTCGTACTGGATTCAAAGCAAGTCTACAAACATCAAAATGTCGTCACCGGTAAAGATCTCCCCAGCGCGAGTGAACTGAAGAAAATGCATGTCCGCATCTTTGGAGTCGATATCGTGAATCCAGATGAAGAGTGGTCAGTGGCTCAAAGTATCTCATACGCAGAATTTGTCATCAGACAGGCCAGAGAAGAAAATCGGTTTCTCATCATCGTCGGCGGCACTCCTCAATATTTACTCTCAGTGTTTGAAAAGAAAACATCGTTTTTCGTCCAACCAAATGTAGTGTTACGAGCCAAACTCGAGTCCCAAAGCGTCGAAGTCTTACAAGCTCAACTTCGAGAACTGGATCGGCGCAAACTCGAATCATTCAATCATTCGGATCGACATAATCCGCGACGATTGATCAGGGCGATAGAAGTAGCGACGAGCACCGTAGAACAGGAAGAAGACGATGAGCCGTTGCTTCTCATCAGCGAGTGTTGTTGGATCGGTTTGGCAACTGACAAAAAGACCCTCGAATCAAAGATCCGCGACCGAGTACTCTATCGACTCCAAAGTGGTGCGAAAGCAGAGTATAAAAAAATTTCTCAAACGTTCCCTCACTGGACGAAAGAAGCGAGAGCTGCGATCGGATACGCCGAGATCAGTCAATTTGTTTCCGGAGAGATAACGGAAGATCAACTCATAGCAGTATGGACACTTCATGAAATCCAGTATGCCAAACGGCAAATGACTTGGTGGAAACGAGAGCAACAGATCACTTGGTTTGAAGCAGCGAGTGAAACGTTGAAAGAGCAGGTATTATCGCAACTGAAAAATTGCTACAATGTGACGACATGAACTCTTCACTCACTCATCGCATTGAGATCTCTGCAAAAACAATTATTACGATTTTGCTGATCGTCGCTGGACTGTTTATTGGTTCGCGTATCACCGATATCATTGTCCAGCTTATGCTCGCGTTCGTCCTCATGACGGCGCTCAACCCTGCTGTCTCTCGACTGCAGAGACTGAAGTTCTCTCGATTCTTGGCGGTATTGTGGATTTATGCGGTGCTCATCGGTTTACTCATTCTCTCAGTCGTTTTGGTCGTACCTCCTCTGGTGCAGCAGACGATTGGATTGGTCAATCGATTCGATATCCCCAAACTGCCTTTCCTCGATGAACTGAAGAATTTGCAGTTTTCAGTCACTGAGCTCAGTGATTTGTGGACGCAATACGGCACATCAGTAGGCGGGCTGATCACATTCGTGACGTCGACATTTTCTGTCGTCTTCTCATTTTTCACCGTGCTCGTCATGACACTGTATCTCTTGCTTGAGCGAGACCATCTGTCTCGATACACCTATTTTATGTTTCAAACGGATGGCGAAGATCGAAGTAAGAAGCTATTTGATGCGATCGAGCGTGCACTTGGAAACTGGGTCCGTGGAGAATCACTGCTGATGCTCACGATCGGGACCATGACCTTTGTGGGATTGACGTTGATGGGAGTGCCATACGCGCTTCCACTTGCGATCACTGCAGGTATCTTGGAAGCACTTCCAAATATTGGACCCACATTTGCAGCTGTTCCAGCGATCGTCGTCGCACTCGTGACGGTGAGCCCGCTCATGGGAGGACTCGTGGCTGTCCTTTACTGGGCAATTCAAGCGCTTGAAAATAATTTCATTGTCCCGTTTGTGATGCGACGCGCGGTCGGCATCAATCCGCTGACTTCAATCGTGCTTATTTTGATTGGTCTGCGCTTTGGGGGAGTACTCGGTGCCTTGCTCGTCGTACCTTACTATATCGTTGTACGCGTAGTCCTTCGTGAGTTCGCGCCCGAAATCAAACATCTTTTCTCAACCAAAAACGAGTAACTGTTCATGATTCTTCTTGATTCACTTGTTGTCTAGATGCTTGCCTTCGCAAGCATGACATCATGAGAGTTTTGCAATAGAGTCGCGGAGTTTGGCGGCCAATTCGAAGTTCCAATCTTTCGCCGCTTCATTCATCTTGCGAGTCAGCTGTTTGACCAATTTATTTCGGTCACTTGGCATTAAGTCTTCTGCTTTGATCCCTTCCAAATTGATCTTGGTTTTTTTATCGATTTGCACAGTATATTTTCGATTTGCCTCCGAATCTTCTTCTTCCTTTTTCTCTCGTTTGATCATTTGTTCACGAATTGGCTTGGTGATCGTAACCGGAGTGATGCCGTTGGCTTCGTTGAAAGCGAGTTGCTTCACACGACGTCGCTCAATCTCATCGATGGCGCGTTGCATCGATCCGGTCACACGATCAGCGTAGAGGATAACATGACCTTCGTGGTGGCGTGCAGCGCGTCCCATGATCTGAATAAGCGATGACTCCGATCGCAAAAACCCTTCTTTATCTGCATCTAAGATCGCGACGAGTGTCACTTCAGGTAGATCTAGTCCCTCTCGAAGCAAATTGATTCCAACGAGGACATCATAGACGCCACTTCGCAAATCATCGAGGATATCTGATCGATCCAGGGTGACGATATCAGAATGTAAGTACGCTACTTTCGGAAGCTTGGAATCCAAATCAGGGACGACTTTTCGCATTTTATTTTCATCATTGAGGTAATCAGTCAATACTTCTGACATTCGCTTGGTGATGGTCGTGACGAGGACGCGTTGGCCTTTTGATGTGCGTAGGAAAATCTCACGGACCAAGTCTTCTATCTGTCCTTCACTCTTGCGGATATCGATCGTCGGTTCGATCAGCCCGGTCGGTCTGATGATTTGTTCGGCGACTTCGCCATCACTCATCGAAATCTCCCATGGGCTTGGAGTCGCACTGACATAAATCGTTTGATCCACTCGACGCTCAAATTCTTCAAATTTTAATGGACGATTATCAAGGGCAGATGGCAAGCGAAAACCGTAATCGATCAATGTTTTTTTTCGCGACTGGTCGCCATTGTACATACCGCGAACCTGTGGAATGCTAATGTGAGACTCATCGACAACGGTGAGGAATGATCCATCGCCGAACGTCTTGGCATTTTCATGGAAGTATTCAAGCAAGGTGAACGGTGCATCTCCTGGCTGTCTCCCATCAAAGTATCTTGAGTAATTTTCGATGCCATTCACAAACCCGAGTTCACGGATCATATCTAGATCATAGTGAACTTTTTGTTCCAGCCGATACGCTTCGATGATTTTGTTTGCGCCTCGAAGTTCTGCCAATCGATTTTGTAAGTCTTGTTCGATGGCTGCAATTGCTTCAGGTTGCGAGACAGGGTCAGTCATGTAGTGCTTGGCTGGGTACAAGACGTACTTACGCGAGCCAATCGTACCGCTCATGCGATCTTTTTCAAGCACTGTCCCTTCGATCTTGTTGCCGGTCAGCGGATCGATACGATCAATGCGTTCGATCTGGTTGCCGAGCATCGCTATTGAAAGTGCATTGTCCTCATAAGCTGGCCATACTTGGATATTTTCTCCACGGACGCGAAAATTCCCGCGCGCGAGATCGATATCATTTCGCTCGTACTGCAAATTCACCAATGAAGCCAAGATGCTTTGGCGTGAGATGAGTTCTCCTTCCATCAATTGCAAGACATACTTCCCGTACTCGACAGGAGAACCCAAGTTGTAGATACACGAGACAGAAGCGACGACAATACAATCTGGTCTGGTCAAGAGGTTTGTTGTACTCGACAATCGCAACTTATCGATCTCATCGTTGATCTGTGTCTCCTTCTCAATATAGGTATCCGTACTGGGAATGTAGCTCTCAGGCTGGTAGTAGTCATAATACGAGACAAAGTAACTGACCGCGTTGTCAGGAAAGAAATCTCGGAATTCTTGGTACAGTTGAGCCGCGAGCGTCTTGTTATGAGCGATGACGAGAGTCGGTTTTTGAATTTTTTGGATGACATTTGCGATGGTAAATGTCTTGCCACTCCCAGTTACTCCGAGAAGAGTTTGATGCTTTTTCCCGCTCATGTAGCCGGCAGAAAGCTGATCAATGCACTGAGGCTGATCTCCCAGGGGTTTGTATGGGGACTTGAGAGTAAATGGCATGTTGCCTATTATCTCACATCTACTGCGCGTTGTACGGTATCTCTGTGGAGAGACCGAGCACGGTGCGTTCTGTGGCAGAACACTCTTCTTTGATGGCAATAATCTTCTCTCTGATATCGAGTCGAGCTTGCGCTGCAGCATCTTTGCAAGCCTTCATCGCAGTCTGCACCTGAACGTAGTATTCTTTGAGCGTTGCTTGATAGGTCGTCATGGCTGCTTGTTTATCAGCTGCACTGAGTCCATCAAGGATGGGTCGTGAGGGACGAGGGTAGGAGACTTCAAGCGCTTTTGGACTGCAGATCGAAAGTGATGCGGATCCAGACGCGCGACTCGCAACTTCTAAGTTTCTAATATCCGCTGCACGAGTCTTGAGGCATTCCAATCTTGCCTTGCGAGCAGCATTCATTTTCTCCTGGAATTGTCGCTTTGCTTCGGCACTGTTACTTGCAGTGTTGTTCACCTTATTCTCTCGCTTGAGGAGTTCTTTTTCTCGACTTTGCAAAACTCCAGAACCGCTGGCAAATGGAATCGTGATTTGCGAGGGCATTGGTCGCATCAAACTACTTGGTTCTTTCCCATAAATGGTAGTGGCGATTAAAGCGCCTAGTGACAACGTGACAGTAAGTGCGATGGCGATTTTTTTCATAATTGAAGTCTAGCGTACCTTAATTGGTCAGTCATTTGCAAGTGGATGAAGTGGTCACGAATAGTTGTATATAGTCAGATGTGTATTGTTCTAGTTGACGCTTCTTCGGTGTTTTGGGTATGTTAAGTGTAACGTTTGGTTATAGCACTTTTGTTTGTATTTATTTATTAAAAAAGGAGAATTTATGCCAATTACCCTATATAAACGCCAACGTCAGATCGTGGACTTTATCGCGCAATATATACAAAAGAATGGATTTTCCCCAACATTGCAGGAAATAGCTTCTGCGATTGGCGTCTCATCTTTGGCTACAGTGCACGAGCATATCGCTGCGTTAGTGCGAAAAGGAGTAATTAAGAAATACGAAGGGACAGTCCGTGGTCTTGAACTTGTCGATCGAACTTTCTTACGACTCACCGATGCAGTCGATCTTCCCCTCTTGGGATTTATTGCCGCTGGCCAACCGATCCAACCATATACGGATCCAAATGCGACGTTTAAGGTCTCTCCAGAACTGGTGACTGGCAAGCGACGCGCCTACGTGCTTCAAGTAAAAGGTGATTCCATGATCGAAGAAGGCATCCTTGATGGAGACTATGTCGTCATCGAAGAACAACAAGAAGTGGTGAACGGTGATATCGTCGTCGCTTTACTCGACAATGGACTGGCGACATTAAAAAAGTTTTATAAGGAAGCCACTCGTATCCGATTGGAGCCTGCAAACTCAAAGATGCAGCCTATCTTTGCGACAAGAGTAAAAGTACAAGGGAAGTGTGTCGGTTTGATTCGCAAGTTCGCGGTCTAACCCACATCAAATAAAAAAAGCTCCGGCAGACACCGGAGCTTTTTTGAATTCAAAAGAAATTAATCCTCTTTGCGCATGCGGTCATACCATTCGATCATCATGCGTTCCACGGTCAGTTTGCTTCCAAGACCAAAGGCAAGTCCGAGAGCCAAGGAGACAGCGATCACAAATCCAGTGAACAGGATCAAGATAAATTGTTGCGCAATCCCCAACTCACTGATCGCAGCCATCGAGGACAACACGATGATGAGATACGATGCCACTTTACCGACGAGTCGTCCGGTATGCGGGTCGACGGATTTGATCAGTCCCTTTACGAAAGCCTCAGCGACACCAGCGATCAAGATCCCAAAGATTAAGATCAAAAGCGCTGAGAAGATCTTTGGAATATAGAGAAGGACTTGATTGAGAAGATTTGAGGCAGTATCCAATCCAAGGACCGTCACAGCCGTGTAAATCACAAACAGCATCAAAATCCAGTAGACAATGTTACTGACGATCACTTCAGCCGTATTTTTGATCTCGGTATTGTGAAGGAACTGGCCAAGTGGAGTCTTTTCCAAGTTTGACGACAGTTGTAGACGTCGTAGCGAAGAAATGAGAATCCCGCGGATCGTGCGAGCGATTACCATCCCGATGATCACGACAAGAACACTTCCCAAGAGTCTCGGGAGAAACACCACAATTTGGGTCACAAACGCAGACACGCTCGCGTTGAAAGTATCTTGCAGAGAGTACGTGGAGGTAGTTGGGTCAAACATATACCCGTTATTGTGCCTCCAAACAAGGTATAATACAAGGGCTTGGGTACCGGGCAGTCGCCGCGTACATGAAAACTGTACGTGGAGGAAAGTCCAGACAGCAGGAAACAGGGTGCTTCGGTCAATACCGGAGGAGTATCGCAAGATACGACAGTTTCCGCCATAGGCGGACCAGCCTTTGGCTGGAGAGCAACAGTGACGAACCGATTAAGTTCGGGTGAAACGGGCAATCCTCCCCGCTGCAACTGACGACCTTCACCATAATGGATGTTTCCCCTTCATCCTCGCGAAAGTGAGGATCTGGTGATAAAGACGCAGGCATGAGATAGATGATTGCACAAAGACAGAATCTGGCTTATAGGTACCCAAGCAATTTTGATATACTGATTTCTCATGTTTTTAACTACTCTTCTAGTGATTCTCTGTATCATTCTTACTGGGGCCGTATTGTATCTTGTGACAAAGAAACAAACGACTGACCCGACACTCATCGAATGGCTAAAAGCGAGTCAACAACAGGCAGCAAACTCAAACACTCAAGTCACTCAGAGCATATCGATGCAGACACGAGAGATAAATGATCGACTCGCTCATGCTGCATCTATCATTGGGGAACTCAAGCGAGAAGCCGGACAATTTTCTGAGATCGGTCGATCGATGAAAGAGCTGGATGCACTTCTCAAATCGCCAAAAATACGGGGAAATTTGGGAGAGCGAGTACTGGCCGACCTCATCGGTCAGGTCTTCCCAAAGCAACATTTCTTTTTGCAACATCGGTTTAAGTCCGGAGTGATCGTCGATGCAGCCATCCAAACAGACGCAGGCATCCTCTGCATTGATTCGAAGTTTCCGATGGAGCATTTCCAAGCCATGATCAAAGGCGAGACGCAAGGGGAGCGAGATTTCGCAAAGCGAGAGTTCTCTCGAGATGTCAAACGACATGTCGATGCTATCGCCGAAAAGTACATTTTGCCAGAAGAAGGGACAATGGATTTTGCGCTGATGTACGTGCCAAGTGAATCTGTTTTCTATGAGATCGCTTCCAGTGAGTCACTACTGGAGTATGCAAGTAATTTACGCGTCTACCCAGTCTCACCGACGACGTTCTATGCACATCTGCAGACGATCATGTTATCATTCGAGGGAAAGAAAATAGAAACAAAAACCAAAGAAGCATTTAAATTGCTTCGAGGTGTCCAAAAAGACTACGAAAAATTTTCAGAGAATTTCAATACTCTTGGAAAACATTTGACGAATGCCCAAAATATGTATGGCACGTCATCGCAGTCATTGGGAGCGCTCGAGCGTGGCTTATCAAATATTCGTCAGCTCGCCTCGAGTGAGAGTGTAAATGCATTACCTGACATTGAGAAGAAAGGCATCGACTTATGATATTACCTCACTTTGACTTGATTGAACTCATCCAAACTACTGGCTATGTCGGACTCTTTAGCATCATCTTTGCGGAATCAGGTCTCTTTTTTGGATTCTTTCTACCTGGAGACAGTTTGTTGTTTACAGCAGGATTGCTTGCATCCCAAGGTTACTTCCATTTGTGGGTACTTGTGCCTTTGCTCGTCGCCGCTGCTGTCTTGGGTGACAATGCTGGATATTGGACAGGAAAAAAATTAGGTACGTGGTTGATGCATCAAAAGGACTCGTTTTTCTTCAAGAAACGCTACCTCACGGATGCACAGCACTTTTATGAAAAGCATGGCGGGAAAGCCCTGATTCTCGCTCGTTTTATCCCAGCCGTGCGTACCTTTGCCCCGATCGCTGCAGGCATAGCTGACATGCATTACGACAAATTTTTCTTCAACAACATCATTGGCGGGACCTTGTGGGCCGCTGGGATGACGATAGGGGGATACTTTTTAGGAAGAGTGATTCCAAATGCAGATAAGTATCTCCTTCCGATCATTGCTGTCATCGTCGTCGTCTCACTGATCCCCGCAGTGATCCACATGCGCGGCAGTAAGGATCACAAACTCGATCCTAGAGATATTGTGTAAGGCTTTCTTGCAGTGAGACCTGCGATGGAAATTGAGTAACCAATGTTCCTTTTGAGAGATTTGGCACCGCTTCATGATAGGGTACTGACTGTGTGTTTTCATACAGCACCCCGATATGTAACTTTTCAGTATCAAGTGAGAGTCGAATTGCTTCCATACGATCGGTCTTATCTCTTGCGTCATCCAAGACATTCAATCTCTCGTTGTACCAAGCGTGTGTATTCTGTTTATTAAACGTCACGCATGGTTGGAACGTATCAACAACTGAAAATCCTTTGTGATTGATCGCTCGCTTGATAAGATCCGCAGTCACCGGAATATTCCCAGCATACCCTCGGGCGACAAAGGTAGCTCCGGCGGAGACTGAGATCGCGATTGGATTTACCGGTACTTCCACTTGACCAGTTGGGGTGGACTTGGTTTTCCAGCCTGCTGGTGTCGTCGGCGCAGCTTGTCCCGTCGTCAATCCATACACTTGGTTGTCGTGAACGATCAACGTAATATCGTGATTCCCACGGCAAGCAGCAATAAAATGCCCCATGCCTTCACCGTACGTATCGCCATCACCAGCAATGACAATCACTTTTAAGTTGTGATTGGCAAGCTTGATTGCTTCGGCATTTGTGAGGCCACGTCCGTGCAATGCGTGAAATCCATAGCAACGAATGAAGTCTGCCATGTTACCTGAACAGCCGACTCCGAACACAATAACGAGTTGTTCTTCAGGGATATTCGATTCAACCAATGCTTTTTTGATCGCACTCCAAATGCCATAGTCACCGCAGCCAGGGCACCACGTCGGGAAGTTTGGAGATTTGAGAGTGTCGTTTGTCGTCATATCGTTTTTATTTCTTCCAAAATTTCTTCTGCATAGAATGGTCTTCCGTCGTATCGATTGATCCGATGCTCAAACGTGATGCCAGTTTCTTTTTTGATGTGCATCTCAGCTTGACGCTGCATATTCTCTTCAACCATCACCAATTTCTTCGCTTGCGAAGCGAGGGCTTTGAATTCTTCGGCTTTAAACGGCATCATCGTCATGATGTGAATGATATTGGCATTGGTGTGTTTGATGACTTCTTCCAGTGCAAGTCGTGTACTGCCCCAACATACAAACGTCATATCTGCATCCTCAGGACCGATACGGACAGGACCAGGCACTTCAGAGAGAATGCCAGTGAGTTTACGCATGCGTTTCTCGACCATTTTTTTTGCAGTGGGCCCATCTTCAGTTGCCCATCCATACTCGTCGTGCTCATAACTATTGGTCAACCCAAGTCCATGTGGCTGTCCCGGAATACTTCGAGGAGAAAATCCTTCTGCTGTATCTGTAAAACGTCGGTATGAGTTATCTTCCGGTAAGGCTTCTGGTGCAAATGAGTAACGTTGATTGGAATACTCACTTGGCAACTTGCTTTGCTCTACAGTCATGCGAGATTCAAGCAAGAGCTTATCCGAGATGATGTAGGCTTGTGTGTGATATTTCTCAGTCAATAAAAATGCGAGTCTGGTGAGTTTAAAGCTCTCTTCAAGATTTCCTGGAGTAAAGACAATTTTTGGAAATTCACCGTGGCCAGCATACATCACAAATGATAAATCAGTTTGCGAGGTCCACGTCGGAAGACCCGTGGCCGGACCCGGACGACCGCCGACAACTGCGACAAGTGGCAGCTCCATCACACCAGCAAGAGACACTCCTTCAACCATCAATGCAAATCCTCCACCTGCTGATCCCGTCATCGAGCGAGCACCACTGTAGGACGCGCCGATGACATTGTTGATGGCAGCAATCTCATCTTCTGCGTGTTTGACCACAAGAGGATATTTTTCCTGCGCATCTGCCATAAATGTCATCAAGGTGGACGTCGGTGTCATGGGGTACGCACTAAAGTACTGGACTCCTGCAGACAGTGCCCCCAGTCCGATCGCTTCTGAGCCATTCATGAGATACGTCGTCCCTTTAGTCGGTGTACTTGTGTCTTGACCAGGAGTTTCTGCTTTTGTCACAAACGCAAAGCCTGCAGTCGCAGCTCGAATATTTTCATCGACGACTTCATCACCTTTGCGACCAAAAAAAGATCGGATGACATCATGAAGCACTGTTTGATCAAGTCCAAACACGTGACACGAAATAGCCAGCGCCACCATGTTTGATGCTAATGATTTCCCCGTTTGTTCGCGGGAGATTTGTACCATCGGCACTGCCATGATCTGTTCTGGTTTGATCGAAGGATATTTTGAAAAATCAATTTTGTCGTCTTGGGTATCGACGATGAAGCGAGTCTTGTCATCAAACTCATCCAAATGAAGTTTAATAGCATCTTCATTCATGACGATCATGACATCGACAGTTTTCTTTTGGCAAAAGATGGATTCACCTGCGTGAACTTGTCCGCCAGTATGACCGCCCCGAATCAGGGAAGGGTACTCGCTGTACTCAAATACTTGCAGTCCAGCACGCTGGCAAATTTTTGACATGAGAAAACTCGTGGCAGCAATGCCTTCTCCAGCTCGTCCAGCAATTTTCCAATTCAGTTCCATAGAGGTACCTTATTCTAACCGCCAGCGACTACTGAGTCAAAGTAACCTTCACATCGGCGACATAAGCAGTATCAGCAGTGAGCATCAGCGGATTGATTTCGAGTTCGATGATTTCGGGATGTTCATTCATGAGATATTGGAAGCGCTCGATACAGAGTAATACTTGCTCGCGTTGCGTTGCAGAAAGCAACGTCGATAGTTTCGTTCGCTTGAGTGTCGCGCGAATCTCTTTCCCGCTCGCAGGCAAAAAGATATACGAGCGATCAGCGAGAATATTTGTCAAACTCCCACCGGTGCCGACCGCCAGGAATGTCCCGTAACTCGGATCTTTTCGACATCCGATGATGACTTCGATCGCATCTTCAATAACTTCTTGAAACAAAACTTTCGGCCCAAACTTTACTAATTTCTCGTAGGCCGACTTCGCATCTTCTTTTGAATTGATGTCTCCAATCACCGCGCCAAGCACTGCCTTATGCTTGAGTCCGAGATTTGCAGTCTTTGCGATTAATGGATACACCCGACTTGCATCCAATTCATCGAGCTCATCGAGTTTTGAGGGGTCACTGACGATCGCAGCATGAGGAAGTGTCAGTCCATATGCTTCCAGTAGCAGATACACTTCTTCCAAGTTTGTCGAACGCAGTGCCATGCTTCGACGCGTTTGCTGTGATGGAGCTGCTGGTCCCAGGTTTTTCGCAAGTTCATTCATCAACACTTGTGATCGATCGACGAGCATCGCTTTGCGAGCATTGCTCACATACTCATAGATCTCGACAGCTTCATTTGAATATTCCACTGCGCAAATTCCAGCTTCGCGCAGCTTTACTAGTTCATGGCGATACAACTCTCCGGTCATGAGTGCCACGATGAGTGGTGTTCGCAACTTAGAATGCGTTGCAATGAGCATTCTGACGATGCCGGGAATATCTGTCACTGCCTGTGGAGTGAGAATCAGCAAAATAGAATCGATCAGCGGATCTTCATTTGCAAAAATCAATGACGATTCGATGTCAGTCTCATTTGCGTCTCCCAAAATATCTGTCGGATTACTTGGGCGCACGCGAGGTAGCGCAGCCGCGAATCGCTGAATTGATGCTGGACTCCACGTGGCCAATCGAATGCTTGCCTTGTCTGCAAGATCAATTGAATTTACGCCTGGACCTCCAGCATTGGTGAGAATCATGAGGCTGCTCGGTAGGGCAGCAGTAGAAGCATCGTTTGCAGATAAGAGTCGATCAAGAAAAAAAGACGTCTCAAAAAACTGTTCGATCGTATCGACCATGGTGTACCCATATTGATATTGGGCTTCTCGAAGAAGGGTCGAGTCAGTTGCGAGAGCGGCAGTGTGTGAAAGTGACGCTTGCTGCCCATGGTCAGTGACGCCACCTTTGAGCAACAGAATTGGTTTACTTTTACTAATTTTTTTGCAAAGTGCAAAAAATTGCTTCGGATTTGCAGCAGGGAGGGATTCTAGGTACAGCGCAATCACTTTTGTGTGTGGATCATCTTGCGCATATTCGAGTGCTTCTGTAGCGCCAACGCCAGCACTATTTCCTAAGGAGAGTGCAAATGAGCAGCCGACTTTCCGATGAGCAAACTGCGAGAAGACAGTCGTGAGCATCGCTCCAGACTGACTGATGAGTCCAATCGTCCCTTTGGAAATATCGGCGGGAGCAAAGCTCGCATTCATTTTTGAATGAGGATTGATGGCTCCGAGTGTATTCGGTCCGAGAAGCAGAATATTGTTTGCTCGCAGTTTTTCAGCGATACTGGCCTGAAGCTCTTTGCCTGCTTTTCCATTTTCAGCGAAGCCTGCCGTGATGACGATGACCGCTTTGACTTTTTTGTCGATGCATTGGTTGATGACGTCTTCGACCGAGGCAGCGGGAGTGCAGATTACCACGAGGTCCACAGGTGCAGGAATACTCAAAAGATCAGGAAAACAACTTTTCCCCAAGATCTTTTTATGTTTTGGATTGATAGGGAAGACGTCGCCAGGGAATGACAAGAGATTTGCGAAGACTTGGTGTCCGACTTTGAGTGCCTCCAACGACACACCAACCACCGCTATGGATTTAGGATCAAGCAACGCATCAATCATCTCTTAAGAATAGCAGAATTCAATGTGGCTCGCTAATCAAATCTCTTATTAGTCACACTGGCGATGCCTTGCTTTCGTCGATCATATGCGGCTTGAAGGTAACTTTTAGCCAATTCCAAAGTTGGCTTTTTCTCTCCCTTCGCTCGTACATAGTCATTAAAATCCTGATCATCAGCTTCGTTAAACGTGAAATCAGGAATTTGTCCCACACCACTTTTCAATTCTCGTTCTGCTTCGATGAGAAGCTTTCGAGCATTTACACTTAGGCTTTCAATTTTCCCGGATGGCTCTTTTGTATCTTGTCCAAACCAATTTCCAAGTCCCATATGACCTCCTATTTCTTCAATAGAATACGAAATAAAATAACAGCTGCTGTCGAAAGTCTACGCGCGTGCTACTTCTCTTGACCATTGATATACTTTTTTTTCAAGAGAAAATCCATTTTTTGGATAGAATTCTTTCTGAAGTGCCTCAAGTGATGGGTTTGCAGTGATGGAATTTATTTCAGGAAGCTCTTGCAGATATCGTAAAAGTTTTGAACCCAATCCATGACCCTGCTGATCTGCATTCACATTTATTGAGTTGATTGTGAACTCTCCATTGACTAACTTGCCAACTACCGATGCTTTTCGACCGCCATCTGGAACGTTCTCATCTCTGGGAATAGCAACGAGTAAAGATGAGCCATTTCTAACTACGTAGAATCCGTTTTCGTAGGACGCGTTCTCGTCTACAAATTGTTGAATACCTTCACTCATAGCAGTTAAATTAATACTCTGCCGGTCATACTATCAGGTTTGGGAACGTTCATCAACTTAAGTATCGTTGGTGCGATATCAGCGAGAATCCCAGAGGGAAGCATCACCGCTTTGTTTTGAAATTGATTTCCGATGATAAGTAATGGCACCGGATACGTCGAGTGCTCGGTATCGAGCTCTCCCGTCTCATTGTTGATCATCTCTTCAGCATTTCCATGGTCAGCAGTGATTAAGACGACGCCACCTCGCAGGATGACTGCCTGGACTATCTTCCCCACGCACTCATCAATAATTTCACAGGCTTTGATCCCTGCAGTCAGATTGCCTGTGTGACCGACCATATCTGCATTTGCCAAGTTCACACACATAAAGTCATAGATATCACCAGAGAGTTTTTCAAGTAAAGTGCTTGTGATCTCTCGTGCACTCATCTCAGGAGCTAGATCATAGGTTGCAACTTTTTTGCTCGGAATAAACACATGATCTTCTCCGGGAAACGCATCTTCTCGCAACCCATTGAAGTAATAACTCACGAAGCGCTCTTTTTCTGTCTCTGACATTCGCAATTGTTTTAAGTTGCGCTCAGCGAGGACCCGACCGAGTGGCATCTCAACGATTTGTGGAGGAAACGCGATGTTCGTCGGTAGCCCACGCTCATACTCAGTCATCGTCACAAAGAATAAATTTTTGAGCACACGCTGGCGATCAAAAGTTTGCGTCGCTGCAGGCTGCGCCTGGATATGCGTATGACTGTATTTGACGGTATACGGGTCAAAGCCTTCAGAGGAGATACCACTCTCAAAATTTGGGAGGACAAAGGCTTTGGTGAGCTCACGAGGTCGATCAATGCGGAAGTTGTAAAAAATGATGGCATCATTATCTTTGATGACGATCGGAGCCCCATCTGCACCGACGACAGAAATCGGTTTAATAAATTCGTCGGTCTCACCAGCATTGTATCGCTCTTGGACTGTCGAGATCGGATCACCGGTCTTTGCTTCACTGCCGACCGTCAGGGCATCGTAGGCAAGTTGGATTCGGTCCCAGCGCTTATCACGATCCATCGCATAGTATCGACCCATGACGGTCGCAATTTGCCCGAGTCCAATAGACTTGCAATGATCTTGGATTTGCTGAATAAAGGACATTGCTGATGTCGGAGGAGAGTCTCGGCCATCTGTAAATAAGTGGAGATAGACATTTGAAGTCAATCCGTTCGCTTTGGCTGCAAGTAATAAAGCGTACAAATGCTCGATGTTGCTATGCACCCCGCCGGATCCGACGAGTCCCATCAGATGGAGTGCCGACGAGTTGCGCTTCATATGTTCAAATGCTTGAGTGAACACCGGATTCGCCCCAAATGTCCCATCAGCGATGCTCATGTTGATGCGAGGAAGATCTTGATACACGATGCGACCAGCACCCATATTGAGGTGCCCCGTCTCCGTATTCCCATCTTCACCACGTGGGAGTCCCACGCCTTCGCCAGAAGCAGTGAGTTGTGTGTGTGGATACGCCACACTATATTTTTTCATGTTTGGAGTGTTTGCACGTGTGATCGCATTGCCTGCGTTTGCAGGACCGATACCCCATCCATCTAATATGAGAAGCACGACAGGTTTTGGAATTGAATTCATTTGAGTATCTCTGCTTCTATCTCCAGTAGCCGATTGTATTTTGAGACGCGCTCACCGCGAATCGGAGCGCCAAACTTTACATATTCGCAACCCATGCCGACTGCAAAGTCAGCGATGAAATCATCATTGGTCTCACCACTGCGGTGCGAGGCAATCACTTGCATCTTTGCGTCTTTGGCTATTTTAATCACTTCGACAGTCTCGCTCACGGTTCCGATTTGATTTGGTTTCACCATGACCGAGGTACAAGCCTTGGAACTAATGGCTTTTTGCAGTCGTTCTTTGTTTGTAGTGATCAGATCATCTGCGACGATGACGACACGATCAGAGAGCTCTGCAGTGATCTCGCTCCATGATGCCCAGTCATCTTCATGAAATGGATCTTCGATCGAAAAGATGTGATATTTCGCATTGAGCTCTTTGTAATATTCAAGAAGTTCTTTGGCGGTGAATGGCTCTTGGCGATCGCGGATCGAGTATTTGCCGTTCTTGAAGAAATAACTCGCAGCCACATCAAGTCCCAAAAAGAGATCTTGTCCAAATAAGTATGGAGTGCGTTTCATCGCCTCCAACAAAAGTTCGAGCGCATCAAGATTAGTAAACAGATTTGGAGCAAAACCACCTTCGACACCGACACTGTGAATCGCATTTTTTGAGATCAACACTTGCTCGAGAGCCATGAAAAACTCGACTCCGAGTTGGAGCGATTGTGAAAATGGTTTGTTCGTCGTCGGGATGACATGAAATTCTTGAAAATCTAAGTTTCCTGCACCATGAGCTCCGCCATTGATGAGGTTAAAGATCGGAGACGGAATGTGAAGCTGTGTGGTTAGGTTGTATTTTTCCTTGAGATATTTATACAGTGGCATGCCGACACTGACCGCTCCGGCTTTGCAAATCGCCATTGAGACTCCTAGGATGGCATTGCTACCAAGCTTACTTTTATTTGGGGTGCCATCAAGATTGTACAAAATCTGATCAGCCGCAGTCTGGCGGAGCGGATCTTGACCAATTAATAACGGCTTGATGACGTCGTTGACGGTTGCGACCGCTTTTTTCACACCTTTGCCGGCCATGCGCGTCTGATCTCCATCACGGATCTCGACTGCTTCATGTTTTCCTGTACCTGTGCCACCAGGAACACTCGCACTGACATTGTGTCCAGTGTCGAGATCAATCCGAACTTCCACGGTAGGAAACCCACGTGAATCTAAAATCTCTCTCGCTTTGATATCTACAATTTTTGCCATATATAGTGTTTATTTCGTCGTCAACCGTGCGTACGATTTTGCATTCGTCAGCCACTCTACAGCAGGCGCGGATTGGATGATATCCAGCATAGCATGGCTCGGTACATTTGTACTCTCTACAATCAGTGGGAGTCCTAGATCACTCGTTGTTTGGACGACTTTTCGCAATAGGTCAAACAATGCTTCGCTCTCATCACTTTTACCATTGGCATCCCCGTGCACGGCTCGACTCAATGCATCAATGTCGATCATAAGGGCGTCAAGTCCGACTCTGACAAAATCAGCGATCGTATACAGTGACGCAGGAGTCTTCAGTCTGACGATATGAGAGATCTTGCTTGATCTGGGCAACCCGTTTGTCATAAAAAAAGTAGTGATGCGTTGGTATTCTTCAAACGTGCCAGGGATACTCACAAGACCGATCGGTAATGCTGGATGCGACGTATGCAGATGTGAGATCGCTTGCGCTTGGGCAAGTGCTTGGTCTGGCGAATCGAAGATAGAGTCAAACACGTAGAGGAGTCCTTGATTCGCATGCACATGGGAAGTAATGAACTCTAAGGCATGATTCACTTCATGCGTGAACAGCTTTTGTTTTGATGCGGAGAGTTCTGTCTCCTGCAGTTTGGTAAATGGACGAGGGTCGATACACAAATGGCCTTCGATGGTGGTCGCAATTGGGAGGTGAGCTTCGCCACTCCAGGGATGAAATAAACCGAGTTTATATGTGTGTGCCGCAGGTTCGTGACGAGTCGAAACCATGGGAGTAGCTGGTACTGGTGCCGTGTCATGCAGTGCCTTCGAGATAAACTCCTTTGTCTCGATTACTCGTACGCTCGTCCCATCAATTCCTATCACACATTCTTGCGGAAAGAAAAAATGTTGTTGGAGATCTCGAGCCAATTTGGCGATGGACTCCAGTTGTGCACTTGAGAGCTTGCGTTTGTCTTTGAGCGTACTGGGAAGACGTACGTTTCGTTCACGTCCATTGTCGATCACTACTTTTTCACCTTGTGCGTCATATAACGTGTTATAAATCTCTCCAGTACCTCGCTTCATCCAGTAATAGTCAGCTCCCATCAAATCTTCGACGAGTGCTCCTTCACCAAAGACCGCTTTGACGATGGTCGTCTGCTTGGTTTTTGAGGTAGGGTCATCAGTGTGCATGAGTGCGGTCACTTTATAGATCGGTTGGCGCTGTACACAGACACTAAACGGGAGCGCAAAGTGGTTTTGCCCATGCTTTAAGCGATAAAAGAGCGGTTTGCTGTCAAAAAAATGGCTCCAGACTTCTTTCACACCTTCAAACAGATTTGCGTCTCCTTGATATCCATAAAAGCGACTTTCAAACTCACGAAACAGCGGATTATCATCATCGTTTGTAAAAAAACTTGGGGAGAGCATCACTCTGGGTTGACCGAGCGACAGATACATCGAAAGGATCTGTCTGGCGATGTCTTCGGGGAATTCTCCTTGCAGAAATGCTTTCTTCACTTGCCGTGACACTGCTTGCATGTCTTTCATCGAAGTTTGATCAGCTTGGGAGAGCAACTCTTGCAGTTTTTCTTGAATGCGATTGTGTTCGACGAATGAATCAAATGCCTGGGCGGCGACAATAAATCCAGGCTCAACTGGAATTTTTTGCTTGAGTAAACGAGCCAGCAATGCGGCCCGACCGCCAGGGGAAATAGTATCGTTGGCCTCTATAAAAAATGACATTACTATCAATGGTAGTTGATTATAGGTATATGGTGCAAGGGCCTGGAATTTTCATCGAGTCTAGTGTAGTCTGTAGGCACTCATGAAACTTCCGAAAAGTATCCGCCAGACGATCGAGCAATTCGAGAAATTACCTGGCGTCGGACCAAAGTCAGCGCAGCGATTGGTCTTCTACTTGCTTCACAATCCAGAGAGTGAACTCCAGCGATTTGCGCAAACATTGATTGATCTGAAGAAAAATACAAAAATTTGCACTCAGTGCCACAACGTCGGTGAGAGCGATCCGTGCGAAGTTTGTGGTGATGAATCACGAAATCAAAAAATACTCTGTATCGTCGAGCAACCATTAGATCTGTTGGCCATTGAGAGAAGTGAGACATTTACCGGTCTCTATCACGTTTTGCATGGAGCTATATCACCGCTCAATAATATTGGACCTGATCAGTTGTATTTACGAGATATTCTCAATCGATTGGATGTGGTGGAAGAAGTGATCCTGGCGACGAATCCCACGATGGAAGGTGAAGCCACCGCAATGTATATCCAATCAATGATTCAGGAATATCTCAGTACGAGAGTCGATCATAGTCCTATTCACATCTCGCGTATTGGTCATGGACTCCCGATCGGAGCTGATATCGAGTACGCTGACGGAGTGACACTCGCCAGAGCGCTCGAAGGAAGGAGAAGTATGTAAACAAAAATGTAACCCGTTAGCTGACGGACAGATTTCAAAATCCAAACACAATAAAGGAGATTAACGATGCAAGTTTCAATCGCAAGCAAAAACGTCCCCCTTACCGAAGGCTTAAAAACATTTATCACTTCAAAAATTGAAAAGCTTTCAAAATATTCTTCAGAAAAACTCTCAAATCTACAAATTATTCTTGATGTCGACTCAAAACGAAAAGGTGCCAGTACTGATGCGGTCGTCGAGATCGTGGGCACTCTCAAAGGGAAACATATTACCGTCACCGATGTGGGCTCGGATTTTTATAAAGCATTTTTTGGCGCCATGGACAAAATGAAAGTGCGGCTCATCAAAGAGCGCAGGCTACTTGTCCATTCGTAAACAGTTGTTTATGATCTAAGGCATGGGTGTAATTCAAGCCGCAGCCTCAGCCGTCGGTCAAGCAGTCAGTGACGTCGCCAGTGATGTCAAAGACTCCGTGGTCACTGCTGCCTCCGATACCGCTAAACAAATCGCTAAAACTCCACTCGATATCCTGGAGGAACTGTTGGGATCCTCAGGAAAAACAGACGGAAAAACTCCAGCCTCAGAAGAAAAGGATGATGGAGGGCAAATGGCGGCAGCCGCTTTGCAGCAAAAAATGCAACAGGACGATTCCTTTAGGCAAACAAAGCATGAAGAGCTTCACAAGCAAATCTATGATAGTAGCAACTCGTACTATAAAGAGAAGCAGCGAATGGAAGAGCAAAAGCGGCAGGCTGAGTTGCAGCATCAAGAACAAAAGAAATTTGAGATCAAGCAACTTCAGAAGAAAAAAAGCGACGATGTCGCATTGCGAGCCGCCAAAGATGCTTCAAGCGCTGAGAAGCGCGTTGGCGCAGGATAGATTTCTTCCAGAATGAGCGTTCATGTTGTATGATCGAGGCAATAAGTTTGGATCACTTCGGACTTTTCGTATGAAAATATATAACACGCTCACACGTCAAATCGATGAAGTCACCTCTATCAATGCGGGCAGCCTCGGAATGTACGCTTGCGGACCCACCGTGTATGACTACGCTCACATTGGTCATGCCCGCAAGTATTTGATGGATGATGTCTTGGTACGGACGCTCAAGCATGCAGGTTTCGAAGTGAACCATGTCATGAATATCACAGATGTCGGACATTTGACTTCTGACGCTGACGAAGGTGAAGATAAGATGGAAAAAGGCGCTCAGAAATATGGCAAAAGCGTCTGGGACATCGCTGCCGAATTTGAAGCGTTCTTTTGGAAAAGTCTCGATCAAATGAAGATTGCTCGTCCGACGACGTCGTGCAAAGCGACTGATCACATCGCGGAACAAATCGCCCTCATTCAAAAGCTCGAAAAAAACGGTCATGCGTATGCGATCGCCGATGGTATCTACTTCGATACGACCACCTTTCCCACCTATGGTGCACTTGCTCATCTTGATATCGAAAATCTGAAAGCTGGGGCACGAGTCGAGATGACTGCCGGGAAAAAACATCCGACAGATTTTGCTCTCTGGAAGTTGAGTCCTGCTGGTGAGAAACGTCAAATGGAGTGGCCAAGTCCATGGGGAGTAGGTTTCCCAGGTTGGCATATTGAGTGTAGTGCCATGGCGATGAAGTATTTAGGTGAGCAGTTTGAGATCCATACTGGCGGCATTGATCACATACCGGTTCACCATACAAATGAAATTGCTCAAGCTGAAGGAGCGACCGGCAAAACGCCATTTGTGAAGTACTGGGTCCATCATAATTTCGTACGGGTAAATGGCGAGAAAATGAGTAAGTCGCTCGGTAATTTCTTCACGGTCGATGATGTCATCGCCAAAGGATACTCACCGATGGCGTTAAAGCTTCTTTTCCTTTCTGGACACTACCGAAGTGAGCAAAATTTTACTTGGGAGAATCTTGAGTCGACTCAAAAAGCGTACGACAAACTCATTGGCATACTTTCGCAAGCAAAAGAAGAACAGGAGCGTACGACACTCTCGGATGAGAAGCTCGCAAAAGTGAATGAGTACCGCACGCGTTTCTTTGAGCAGATGGAAAATGATGTACATACGCCAGAAGCGATCTCACTTCTGTGGGAGGTGGCGAAAAGCAATATTCCTGGAAAAGATAAATTTGATTTATTGACAGAATTTGATACAGTCTTGGGACTTGATCTCGCCAACGCAAGTACCGAGCATTCTCAAAAGCCGGCCGATTCCATTCCAAGTGGCGTCCAAATGTTGGTCGACCAGAGACAAACCGCTCGCGACACAAAAAACTTTGGTGACAGTGATATGCTTCGCGATGAGATCGCCAAGCTTGGATGGATCGTCGAGGACACGGCCACCGGCCAAGTGGTCAAGAAAAAATAAGAATGACAAAAATTGTACAGCCTGCATTTTCTGCCTTTCGCTCGCAAGAGTTTGAGAAGTATATTGTCGACAAACTCGCTCCCTTTGAAAAAGACGTTTCCGATTATTTGAAATTTTGGTTTTTGGAAAGCGGTGATGAAGTCACGAGTTACCCTAGCCAAGGTCTTTTGCAAACTCCATTTGATTTCCTCGATTGTGAAAAGACCGTGATGCTCTCGCCAGAACTCATGATAAATACTCTACGAGTCAGGCAATATGTGCTCGAAGTGTTCAATCATCCAGAGCGAGTCGCAGAGATGCGAAGGCTCCAGTCAACCAAGTTTGTGGCTCCTTCGAAAGTATCGTCTCAAATCATGGAGAGTGCGGTGAAAGAAGGACTTTCACTGTCGATCTCAGATCTTGGTGTCCAAGTCGTCGGTTCTGATAAAGAGCGAGTGAGTCGAGCCGAACGATTTAAGTTTGGACCATTCACGAAACTGGGTAAGCGCGCACGATCGGTACTCGTCGGTTCAGCGATGCCTGATATCTACGGGAGTGTCTCGGCACTCTCGACGATGGCGCAACTCCATTGTCTCGTCGGCGTCCCACGCAATAGCGTATTTCATGATGTGAAGCGACAAGTAGCACTAGTGAAAGATACATTCCAAGCACTCGAGGCGAGTGAAGTGCTACTCGGGAGGAAGGATAAAAAGTGGTTGGTCGATCAATGGAAAAATAATCTCATGGGAGTGGTGGAGACCGAAAAGGATAAGGCTTTTGCGCGAGCGAGCGCACTTTATGAAGCAGGGATTCGAGCTTTTCGCGTGTACTCTCCCGAACCAGGTCTTTCTGTCATCGCGACCGTACAAAAACTTCACAAAGAATTTGGTGATGATATTGAGATCTTTGCAGGTCAAGTCGTGGACGTCGAACAGGCCAAACGCCTCGAAGATGCTGGCGCTGATGGCATCTATGTAGGGATTGGTGGAGGTGGCAGATGTATCACTGGTGTGCGCAGTGGAAGCGTCATCGATTGGCCGCAGCTCGTCTGGGATATGCGGGGAGAAATCGGTATCCCTGTCATCGTCGAAGGCGGAGCGAGTGATCATATCGCGACGACACTTGCGATCGGAGCGAGTGGGATCGGTGTCTCGCGTATTGCTGGAGGTGGGACGATCGAGAGCCCCGGAGGGATGCGCTATTGCGTCGATCGCAAAGGGAAGCTCTACAAGCCGTATGGAGGCGAAGCCTCGGCTCGGACGAAATACTTGGACAAACATATGTTGCCATTTGGCCTGCCATCATTTGTCGAAGGTGAGACCCGAAAAGCTGAGATGTCGTATCTTCAATATTCTCTGCCGACGCTGGCGTACAACATCTACTCGTTGACCGAGGATGTCATCCTTTCATTTGTATTCCGTGCAGTAAAAGATCTCAGTGAGTATCACGCGTTGAGTCCATCTCCTTTACGCCGCAAGACCGCAGTGGGCGAAGCCATGCAAAACACTCATTGAACTTCGATTGTGATGCACTTCATGTAATTCTAAGGATCACCCGGGTAAAATAGACCCATGTTTCAAAAATTAGTTCCCTTTTGCACGAAATATCGCAATCAAATCATCTGGGCATTTCAGATAGCGTACGCCGTGTGGCTGATTGCCATGCTCGTTGCGACTTGGGCAAATCTCTCAGGCAGTACGTTGGCATACACCATCTATCCAATTGGGACTCTGCTCGGAAAGTTGGCGGCGATACTCTTTCTGGTCGTGACGGTGCCGGGTATCCTCGGAAGATTTGGAATTCGTCATCCTTTCATTACGATAGGCATAATGTTTCGCCGGCATACTGGAATTAGCATGTTTTTGGCTGGCTTGGCGCATGGGTTGATCGTCTCGACACTTCCCAATATCGCGATGGGGGCACCGCTATTGCCGAGATTTGGTTATGAATTATTTGGAATCCTGTCGATGGCAGCGCTCACTCCACTTTTCTTGACTTCAAATCTCTACAGCATGAAGCACATGGGCAAGTATTGGAAGCAAATTCATAAGATCATTTACCCTGCGTTTTGGCTGATTGTCCTTCACACTGGCTTGCGAGGTGATCTCATGTGGACCATGCTCTTGGCTTTCACCGGCCTTGCCGAGATAGCCTCACTGGTCTTCGAGTGGCAAAAGAAAAAAAAGACGGTGTAGACTATATATATTGGAGGAGACCATATATGAAGCAACCAATCAAAAAATTACTGCGTTCCAAAACGGATAAAAAGATCGCGGGGGTGTGTGCTGGTATCGCAAATTATTTCGACATCGATCCGACGCTTGTACGCGTGGTCTTTATCATCCTCGGACTGCCAGGCGGCGCGCCAGGAATATTGCTGTATCTGGTGTTGTGGTTTGCGATGCCGCAGGAATAATTACTGCTGATATTGCTTCATCATTTCCTGAGCTTGCTTTTGCATCTCCTCAGGTGATTGCTGCGACTCATCTCCGGTCTTGTTTTGCATCATGACTTTTGATTTCTGCATCAGTGTTGAAAAATCGGAGAATTTGACGTCAGTCGGTGGGACAAATTCTGCATCGTCGATGGTCGCCGCGTTGCAATCAACCGTATAGCCCTCATCCTCGAGCTTTTTCTTATCTGCATCCGAATTTATCGACGGGATATCGCCTGTCTTTTGTCGATCTTCCTCACTCAACTGTCCATCAGTCGACAGGGCGATCTTCATCCCTTGTTTTGTGGTCGCATCCCAAGTGTACATAAAGGATCCGTCAGAGATCATTGAAGCAGGGGTGGTCGTCCCTTGCGCGACGATTCCCGTTATTTTCATTTTTTTGTCTTTCATCATGTACTGCATCGACGACGTGCCATCTTTCTTCGTCATGGTACACGAGATAGGTTGACCAGAACTTATGGCCGCGGCGATTTGTGATGATGCGGCCGACTCAGACTGTGAATTATCGACGGTAGGAGTCGTCGGAGCGACTGCTTGCTTGCATCCAGCCAAGAGAACAACGGAAGTAAAGAGGAGGGCAAATTTTTTCATATATGTCATTCCTTTGGTACAATGAGGCTACATTTATGATTATAACACCAATAAAAACGAGAACTGTGAAAGCAAATGACAGCACGCTCAAAGATTTTTTGCTCCAGTCGCTCACTCAAGTGAAAGAAAACGAGATCGTCGTTGTTACTTCAAAGGTAGTGTCTCTGTGTGAAGGGAACGTCCGCACTGTTACCGAAGTCTCGCGCGATGAACTCATCACATCGGAAGCTGATTATATTTTGCCGGCTCAAGCAAATCCGTATGGCTTTCATATCACCATAAAAAATAATACGTTGATCGCTTCGGCTGGGATAGATGAGTCAAATGGTGATGGAAACTTCGTCTTGTGGCCGAAAAACCCTCAGGACTCTGCAAATGAAATCCGAAAGATTCTCAAAGAAACTTTTGGAGTAAAAAATGTTGGAGTGCTCATCACTGATAGTCATGTACTTCCGCTTCGTTGGGGCACAGTCGGCACTTCGATCGCTCACTCTGGATTTGAGGCACTCAATTCTTATATCGGGCAACCAGATCTATTTGGAAGAAATCTCAAAGTCACGTACAGTAACGTCGCGGAAGGACTTGCCAGTGCGGCCGTCGTGGCAATGGGCGAAGGCAATGAGTCGACTCCGCTGGCAATCATCAGTGATGCAGAGTTTGTGCACTTTCAGGAAGAAAATCCTACTGTGGAAGAACTTGCTAAACTTGCGATCTCAAAAGAAGAAGACATCTTTGCTCCACTTCTTAATTCCGTCACCTGGCAATCAAAACAGAAATAATTTCAAGCTCTTCAGTTTCCCCTCAGAAAACTCTTACAGTTTTTTTACAATCATTTCGTATACTTACTACACTTACTTAAGATACTAAACTAAATCTATTAGTATCGCTTTGAGCGTGAAGGGTAATTATGGCAACAATCAAATCTAGTAAGCGAGGTTTCGCATCCATGGATAGTGCAACCCAGCGAGCAATCGCTAGCAAGGGTGGCAAAGTCGCTCATGAAAAAGGAACTGCGCATGAGTTCAGTACTCATGAGGCGAAGGAAGCTGGTCGCAAAGGTGGGAAAGCATTCCGCAAACGAGCCCAGGCTGATTGAGACGGGTTATTCCAAGAAGTGATTTGTGAGCGAAGTAATGTCAGTAAAGCTGACAGACTCTCGCGGCATAAATGTGCTTGATTCAAACTGTATCTTAACGCATGAGATGTCGTCTCCATCTTCAACACTTCGCGCAATTCCATCTGCAGTCGAGATATCAGGAATATCAATTCCTTTTGTACGCGCCTGCTCTGAGAGCGAATGAAGAGTAGCGGTCGGAGGTAATGAGGATTTCCAGCCAGTAGTCGCGCCATCCTTCCATGCATAGAAAGTTGTGCTATCCAGAAGCACCATACCGGTCGAGACATCATCTCCAAAGTTTACATTTGAGAGTAGTATCTTGTTCCCTTGAATACGTGCGTCGATCGATTGTTTATTTTTTGAGAGCTCGATCGTGCATTCCATGGAATCACCAGCATGATATGAAGCTGCGATTTCATCGGCAGTCAATATGACTTGATTTTCAAAGTGTCGAGGCAGTGGCGACGGAGCCATGGAACTGAGTGATGAGCTGCATGCGGTGAGTCCAAACGCACTGAATATGGCGATAACCGCACAGGTAGATACTTTCATAGGGTACCAACCATAGCAGTATTGAGCGGTCACTTGGGTGGCAATCAAGAAAGAGTTGTGTAAGAATAGTCACCACTATGAAAAATCTATTTCTGACATCAAGTAACTCTAATGTGATGCACGACGTCATCGCTCACATCCCATCGTTTACACGAGGGATGAAACTTGCATTTATCCCCACCGCTGCTGAAGTAGAAGAGGGAGATAAGAGCTGGCTTCATGCCGATCGACAAGCACTCATCGATGTGGGGTTTGATGTGTTTGATTTTACTTTCAAAAATAGTTCGATTGATGAGGTGAAAAAAGCGTTGGATCCTGTCGACATCATTATGGTCGCAGGTGGTAATACGTATTATCTTTTGCAGGAGATGCAGCGCTCGGGCGCCATCCCCTATCTACGAGAGCGAGTAGCTGCAGGGATGGTGTACATTGGCAGTAGTGCGGGTTCAATTGTCGCTGGGCCTGACGTCAAGTTGACTTGGGGACTAGATGATCCATCCAAGTCTCCAGAACTTGAGAATGAGAAAGCATTGCATCTGACTGATGTGGTCGTATTCCCACACTGGGCAAGTCCATATTTTCAAGCAGAGTATCGTTCTACGATGATCAGTGCATACACGAAAGGGGAGAAAATTGTCCTCCTTACTGATGATCAATATCTTTGGGTCAAAGATGATTGGTATCAGATTATGAGTATTCCAGTTTCGACTCAGTAATCTCTTACACTTTTCCATTAGAATGAGGGAATGAAAGTCTTCCTGTCACTGCTTATCGTTCTCGGAATTGGAGTTGTTTTCTTTAGCTGGAAAAATAGCAAGAATCTGTCTCACGAATCCATCAGTACAATTGAATCAGTGATCGCCCCAAAGAATGTTCCATTTGAAAGTATGACGATACCGTATCTACGTGTTCGCTCGTATGAGAGTACGCTTGGGGAAATAAAACCGCTCGTCAAAAAAGCTGAGTACTCACAATATTTGACGAGCTATACATCTGATGGTCTGAGAGTCAATGCATTACTGACAAAACCAAACGGGAAGATTCCCGATGGAGGTTGGCCTGCGATCGTCTTTGTGCATGGATACATCCCTCCGACGTTGTACACGACTACTGGTAAATATGTAGACTATGTCGACTATCTTGCCCGGAATGGATTTGTCGTGTTGAAAATAGATTTACGGGGACACGGCGAGTCTGAAGGCACTCCGGGGGGAGCTTACTATTCGAGTGACTATGTGATTGATACATTGTCCGCATACAATGCCCTAACACATACCGATTTTGTGAATGGGAATCGTATCGGCCTGTGGGGGCATAGTATGGCAGGGAATATCGTCGCTCGGTCCATAGCCGCACAGCCAACAATCAAAGCTGCAGCGATTTGGGCCGGTGCAGGATATACGTATGCCGATCTCCAGCAATATCGGATCCACGACAATAGTTACCGACCACCAAGCGTCGCCGCCAGCCAATCCGGACAACAACGAGCCGTCTTTCTGCAGTATGGGCAATTTGATCCCAAAAGTGATTTTTGGAAAATGGTTGCTCCAACAAATTATTTGAATGACTTCACTGGAGCGCTTGCGCTCTATCATGCGAAAGATGATGACGTCGTCAGCATCGAGTACAGCCGAAATCTCACTGCTATACTCGACAAGACACAAGTGAAACATGAACTTCATGAATATCCGACTGGTGGACACAACATCTCTGGAGCCTCATTCTCCCAAGCGATGAAGTCGACAGTCACGTTCTTCTCTGAGCATTTATCGAAGTGAGGGAAATCACTGAAACTCAAATGTGAGTCGTCTCATACTACTGAGACTATGAAAAAAACCGTTGAAGAACCTGTCTCGGTAAAATCCAACATCGATAAGGAGACAGTGGGAGTGATCGCCGCCTTAATCCTGCTAGCATCGACGATGCTCATCCATTTCACGATTCGTACTTGGATCGGAGTATTTGCAGTCGCATTTGTCATCCTCGCTTGGTACTACAGATACACGTAATATGCATCTCAACGCAAACTGGCATCTCGCTCACAAAATGCCAAAGAATCCAAATGCCAAAGAACGGTTGGAGTGGCACGTCGCCCATGCAAAAAATTGTGAGTGCAGGAAGTTGAGTGCGATCGCAATAGAAAAATTGCAGGAAGCCGCAAAAAAACTCACTTAGCTGATACAATACTGCTCATGAATCTCTCTGTCGCAATCGTCGGTTTGCCAAACGTCGGGAAAAGTACTCTCTTTAATGCATTGTTAAAACAACAAGTGGCGTTGGCCGCAAACTATCCATTCGCGACGATCGAGCCAAATGTCGGCATCGCTCAGGTCCCTGATAGTCGACTACAACCACTTGCCGACGTCGTCCATACCACTGTCCTCAAACCCGCGACTGTCGAGTTCGTCGATGTGGCAGGGCTTGTCAAAGGTGCAAGTACCGGTGAGGGCTTAGGCAATCAATTCTTGTCACACATCCGCGAGACTGCAGCGATTTGTCACGTCCTGCGCGCGTTTACTGATGAAGAAATCATTCGCGAAGGTGCAATTGGACCTGTAGAAGATTTGGATACCATCAGACTTGAACTTATGCTCGCGGATCTTTCCACGCTGCAAAAGCAGGCAGAGCCCAAAGGGGCAGTGAAGCTGGAAGCCAAAGAGCGATGGGATGCGATCGTGGTCCTGAAAGAAAAAATAAAAAAAGGAGAGAAGCCAAATCCTGAACTGCTTGATGATGAGCAAAAACGAGTCGCCAAGGAATTGTCGTTACTGTCGACGAAACCAGAAATCTTTGCGATCAATGTCGATGAAGACCAACTGAAGACTGAATCAAAGCTCCATGCAGAATATGCAAAAAAATTGGGAGTGAGTGAAAAGCAAATCGTGGTCGTGAGTGCAAAAATTGAAAGTGAACTTTCTTCCCTCTCTGAAGCAGATCAAAAAGAATATATGAAAGAGCTTGGGATTGAAAAGAGTGGGCTCGAGCGGCTCGCAGAGACAGCATACAAGACGCTCGGACTTCAAAGTTTCCTCACTGCCGGTGAGCTAGAAGTGTGTGCTTGGACCATTCCTGTCGGGACGACTGCTCCGATCGCTGCAGGCGCAATTCACACAGACTTTACGAAGAAATTTATCAAAGCGAACGTCGTCCATTATGAGGATTTCATTCACACGAATGGATGGAAAGGTGTGCGAGAGGCTGGAAAACTTCGGATCGAAGGTAAGGACTACGTCATGCGCGATGGCGATGTCGTCGAGTTCATGATCGGCAGCTAGCTATGGAAGTTGATAACACGCTAATCTTTTCAAGATATCTCGTCTTTGCCTTTCAAATCGCCGATGGCTGTATGACTCAAATTGGGACTCAGCGAGGGATAAGTGAGGCGGACCCATTTGCTGCCAATCTTTTGGCAAATAGAGAAGTTTTTTTGGCTTTTAAGTTTTTACTTGCACCTGCTCTTGTGATCTTGGCAGGGAAGATAGCCAACGATTATATCGTTCGGAAAGAAGATAAAAATTTTAATTTGTATGTTGAACGCATAGTAAATATCTTATGGGTCCTTGTCATAATTAATAACGCACTCTATATAATTCAATCGACAAGGACATACGGCACCTGATGTTTGAAGGCCATAGCGTCCATGAGTTTCTTCACTTTGGATAGAAGGATGGGATCGATCTTCTCTGTACTTTCTTCGAGAAGAACTGCCAAAGCTTTGTCAGCATCATCATAGGTAAATCCCATCTCTGACTCGTCCGTTTGATCGTCCCAGAGTCCTGCACTTGGAGCTTTCTCTAAGAAAATCGATGGGAGCTCCAGTTCTTTTGCCATTTCTCGCACCTCTGTCTTGTAGAGTCCACAAATTGGCTCGATATCGCTGGCGGCATCGCCAAATCGGGTAAAGTAGCCAAGGTAATGCTCAGACTTGTTTTCAGTCCCGCACACCAATGCATCGAGTTCTTTTGCTCTGTCAAAGACGACGATCATCCGGACTCTTGCCATGAGGTTACCTGTACGAAACTTCGTGCTCTCGAGTGTCTTGGCAAGAAGATCTACGGTTGGTTGAATATTCACGGTTTTCCAGTTTTTTTGAGGGATTTTGTTCCACTCTGCTATCAAGTGGCTGTCCTCCACAGACTGGTTGCCGTATGGGAGAAAAATGGGGTAAATCGCCTCCGGACCTAGGGCTTTAGTCAAGAGAGTGAGCGAGAGTGCCGAGTCGATCCCACCCGAGACAGCGATAACGGCGGCGGATTTGCCTTGGTTGGTGAACGTTGTCTTGAGAAAGGTGGTTATTTCTGGTATACTTTGCATAGTTTTCATCCTGCTATACACGTGGTGTGTAGTATCCATTACCTTTGGGATGAGGACAAGCCCACAACGTTGGGCGGGAAAGGACTCCTATGGTCAAGCAGTACGAACTGATGACTTTGTTGCCGGCGAATTTTACGCCCGAGCAAGTAAAAACCTTTATTTCTCATATCGAGAAACTCGTCTCTGCCAAAAAAGGCTCCGTTGACTCGAGTGAAACCTTGGGCAAACGCGCCTTGGCCTATGAGATCAAAAAGCAGCGAGAGGCATATTATGTCCTCTTTACCATCTCATTGGATGCGAGTGTCGCTCAAGCATTTGAGCGTGACGTTATCCTCACTGAAGATGTGTTGCGACATTTGTTTATCTTGTACGAACCAAAAACCGCTTCTCCTGAAATTCCAGCAGAATCTGGTACAGTAGAAGAGATTAAAGAGTAAAGGAGGCCGTTTATGTCCGCGCGATCATTGAACATGGTACAGTTGATTGGAAATTTGACTCGAGACCCAGAACTTCGATATACCCCAAATGGGACTGCCGTCTGTACGATCGGATTGGCAACCAACCGTAGTTGGAGTACGCAAGAAGGAGGAGGAACTCGACAAGAAGAGACCACATACCATCGCATTGTCGTGTGGAGTAAATTGGCAGAAATCGTCGGGCAGTACCTCAAAAAAGGAAGTAAAGCCTACGTCGCCGGGCGATTGCAAAATCGCAAATGGACTACAAAAGAAGGACAAGAGCGAGAGACGGTCGAGATCGTCGCTGATCAAGTCATCATTTTGAGTCCGCAAGCAGGTGGAGGCGCAGCCGGTGGCAATCAAAACCAATCTGATTACGCCTATCCACAAGAAGAGACAGCTCCAGTTGAGTCAAAACCAGCAGGAGACATGAACTCACAAGATGTCAGTGAAGACATCCCATTTTAAAAAATAAAGGAATATCTATATGCAAAAAAAACCAGTACGCAAACCATTCGTCAATCGACGTGCAGTCGCTCGCAAAGGTGAGAAGTTCACGTTTGACTACAAAAACACTGCATTGTTGACTCGCTTCATGGGAGAATCAGGTACGATCCTCTCACGTGAAGGCACAGGCTTGAGTAACAAGTCACAGCGAAGTTTGGCAAAAGAGATCAAGAGAGCACGACACGTCGCACTTCTCCCATTTGTCACCACGCTCTAAGGTTGAAGAGTACAACTCGGAAAAATAATTGCCTGGCAATCTAATTTTTTTGCGCGCAGGTATGTCCTTACTGGACGACACGAGCACAAAAAAACGGATTGCAAGGCAAGTGATTTGATTTTGAGTTTTGAGAAATTGTCTGGTACACTTTCAACTCATGGTTTTCACAATGCAAAAACTTCGAAGCGTCGTCGTCGGAATACTCCTCATCGTCCTTGGTGGAGTTATTGGGTTTAAATTGGCACGTGGAGAGCGATTGCCGCTTTTGTCACAAGCCGCAGCTGCGTTGCCATCCAGCAAGCTCCTGAATACTTCTTCTCCAAGTCAATACAGCAATGTGGATTTTTCGGATTTCTGGCTCGTGTGGGGCCGACTCGAAGATCAATATTATGATCCGAGTAAACTCGACGCTCAAAAAATGGTCGATGGTGCGATCTCAGGAATGGTCTCCGGCCTCGGTGATCCCTATACGCTCTATCTTTCAAAAGACAATCAAAAACGCACGTCAGATGATCTCAATGGTTCATTTGACGGAGTCGGCATCCAACTTGGCTATCGCAATCAAGTCATCGCGGTTGTCTCTCCACTGAAAGACTTACCGGCTGCCAAAGCTGGTGTCCTCGCTGGAGATTACCTCATTCATGTCAAAGACACTGCAAAAAATATTGATAAAGACGTCTCAGGGATGAATCTTCCTGAAGTCGTCTCGATGATCCGTGGACCAAAAGGCACCGATGTCACGATCACGTTCTTGCGTGAAGGTGGTCAGCCATTTGAAAAGACGTTGACTCGCGATACCATCCTTGTCCCATCTGTCGAACTTACAACTGTAGAAAAAAATGGAAAGAAGATCGCTCACATTCAGCTTTCTCAATTTGGTGGCAGAACACTTCAAGAATGGCAGACTGCAGTGGATACAATTATCGCTGACACCTCGATCAAAGGTATCGTCCTCGACGTTCGCAACAATCCAGGTGGATACCTCAACGATGCGATTGCGATCGCGAGCGAGTTCGTCCCAGATGGAGTCGTAGTGAAGCAACAAGGAAAAACTGAGTCTGTACCGTATTATTCGAGTGGCAAAGGTCGCTTGACGAAATATCCAGTGGTCGTGCTGATCAACAAAGGATCTGCAAGTGCTTCTGAGATCGTCTCCGGAGCTCTGCATGATCGCAAGAAAACCTTGCTCATCGGCGAGAATAGTTTCGGAAAAGGTACCGTACAAGATGCTCAAGAGCTACCATCGGGCGCTGGACTTCACGTGACGATTGCAAAATGGATCCTCCCTGGCGGAGATTGGATTCACGGGACTGGTCTCAAGCCAGATATCGAAGTGAAGATTGATCCTGCAGATTTCCAGAAGCTCCGAGATGCAAAACAAGATCCACAGCTCGATCGTGCAGTCGAGGAAGTTGCGAAGCAATAAAATCACTTTTTTTCAGTTTTTACTCAGTCAGATTTGTATATAGTAACTATATATGCGATCACTCAAAGTAATCGGACTCGGTTTCCTTTTCTTTCTCCTCTTTGCAGCGGCAGCGACTACCGGTGCACTGGCTGATCGGTTGTTTGTCATCAAACCACTTGACCTCATCACCAAACGCACCGGAAGCACACTTCAGACTGACGCGAATGGCTCCGTGCATATCGTCAATGAACAGTCCTCAGTCATCGATTCCTCAGAACGAGTCTCACCAAGTGTCGTGACCGTCGCTATCACGAAACAGCAGCGCATCCTGCGCCAAAGTCCTTTTATGGGATTTGATCCATTTGGAGTATTTGGAGGGCAATCATTTAGCCAAGACACTGGCAAGACACAAGAGATCAAGCAGGATATTGGTAGTGGATTTGTGGTGGATAAAGAAGGACTCATCGTCACAAATAAACATGTCGTCTCGGATACGCAAGCGACCTATCGCATCATCACCAAGGATGATAAGGAATACGAAGTGAAAAAAATCTATCGTGATCCGATCAATGATCTGGCGATTCTTAAAGTAGAAGCGACGCTCCCTCCAATAGAGCTTGGTGACTCCGAAAAGCTCAAAGTCGGACAATCGGTGATTGCGATTGGCACCGCCCTCGGTGAATTTCGACATACGGTGACGACCGGGGTGATCTCTGGATTGGGACGAGGAATCACTGCAGGTGAAAATGGTGGCGCAGTCGCTGAGAAACTCGATAATGTCATCCAGACAGATGCAGCGATCAATCCTGGGAATTCTGGAGGACCGCTCCTCAACTGGGATGGGCAAGTGATCGGTGTCAACGTCGCCGTGGCAGAAGGAGCTAATGGTATCGGGTTTGCACTTCCCATCAACGTGATCAAAGAGTCACTAAAAAATTTCGAAGCGACAGGAAAGTTCTCTCGTCCATTCCTCGGCGTGCAGTATCGAATCATTCCCAAGCAAACTGCGCTCTTGAATGATGTCGCAGCCGGCGCTTTGGTCATCGATGTGGTCAAGGATTCGCCAGCAGAGAAGGCGGGACTAAAAGCTGGAGATGTGCTTACCAAATTTGACGGCACCGATCTCACCACATTAAGCGACCAGACTACGTTGAGTGCCCTCATCAGCAAAAAGAAAGTTGGAGACAAAGTCTCAGTAGATTACATGAGGGATTCAAATAAGGCGTCGGTCACAGTCACGCTCGAAGAGGCGGGGGAACAGTAGCGACGATTACTCGTCTTGCTCAACATCGCCTTCTTTTTCCCAATTCTTCTCATCATGGAGAGCGGTGATGATCGGTTCCAAATATCCTTCAACGATGTTTTCGAGGTCATACCAAGATTGATGGATGCGATGATCGGTCACTCGATTTTGAGGGAAGTTGTAAGTTCGGATTTTTTCGGCGCGCATGGCTCGTCCGATCGCTTGGCGAGCAGCGCCCACTTCTTTTGCTCGCTTGGCATCTTCAAGCTCCCAAAGTTTTCCTCGCAGGAGTTCCAATGCAATTTGTCGGTTTTGTGCTTGATATCGCTCAGTTCGTGCAGAGATGACTATGCCTGAAGGTCTATGCGTCAGTCTCACTGCCGTAGACACTTTGTTCACATTTTGTCCGCCGTGTCCGCCAGCTCGCGTGAACTGCCAATCGAGATCTTCCTCTCGGATGGTGACAGCGGACTCTGGAAGCTCCGGGATCACTGCAATAGAAGCGGTAGACGTATGGACGCGACCTTGCGACTCTGTAGCAGGTACACGTTGGACGCGATGCACCCCTGACTCAAACTCAAAGTTGCTGTACGCATTTTTCCCGATGATCTTAATGACGTCATCTTCGATCATCTCAATTTTGAGTTTTTTTAATTCTGCATATCGTGAGTACATGCGAAGAAGTTCACCACCCCATAATTTGGCTTCATCACCACCAGTGCCTGGTCGCATTTCAATAATGCAGTTGTCGTAACTGACTGCAATGGTCGCTTTTTCTTTTGCTTTTTCGATAGCGGTCGAAGAGTCCTGCAGAAGTTTTCGCTGTTCCTCAAGCGTCGCGATCTCTGCTTGTGCGAGCGGCCCCAGTTCTGGATCCGCCAAGAGCGCTTGATTTTCGACTATTTTTTGGTCGAGCTCATTGATCTGTATTTGTAAGTAGTCCATAGGTGAGACTTTTACCAAAAAGTCCCTGCATACACTGATCGTATCAGAATATACAAGGACTTTATTTTGCAATATCTAGGCAGTTTTTTCAGTTGCTACCAATTTGGCTTTTTCTTGAGCCAACATGTCTTTGAGGGACAATGTCTCTTCTTTTGGAGCATCTTGCTTTTGATGTTTCTTCTTTTTGTCATTGCCAGCTGCATCTGCACGTCGCTTCATGAATTTCTCGACACGACCCTGCGTATCCAAGAATTTCATCGAACCAGTATAAAACGGGTGACAGGCATAACAAATATCGACGTGTATTTCATCGTCGGCTGATCCAGTCTCAAATGTGTTTCCACAGGCACAAATCACTTTGGCTTGGTGATTCCACTTTGGGTGAATTCCTTGTTTCATAGGACTCCTTTATCTACAGTCTCTGGCTCGTATACCAGAGGAAGAGAGTATAGCAGAAAGTGTCTGTTATTGCTATTGCAGGCTCATTTCCAGCTTGGGAAAAAGCGGAATACCATATCGAAGTATTTTGGACTCATCGGATAGCCAGTCACGATCGGGAAGAGAAATACAAACGCCACTGCCGCTAGTCCGCAGACGACAATCGTGATTTTACGCCTGGTAGCTGGATCAAACGGCAGGATCTGCAGTCCATAGGCTGAGAGAATAGCAAGCAGGGGTACGGCTGGAGTGTAGTGATAAAAGAACATAATACGAGGCGAGAGGGACCAAGGGACCCAGACCATGAGATACAGGCTCAAAATGAACCAAATCTCGAGAGGGAATGCTTGACGTTTCCCTTCTTTGGAGAAATGGGTACGTACAAGCACGATCCCGACGTATGTCGCAAAGATGAGGCCTCCCCAGAAAATCACTGGGTTACCAGCCGTGTAAATATTGGCGACTGATCCGTCCTGATCATACGTGACACTGGTCCATACCGGTCGCAGATCCAGAGCCCATTGCCACGGTCTTGACTGATATGGGTGCGTGGCTTTGAGATTTGTTTGATACCACCAAATTTGATCTTGGAGCTCTGAGAAATGGGAAATGAGTCGTTTACATCCACCTCGAGCTTCGAGTGATTCAAAATATGGTGCGTGCACGGAGTCAAGCGTACTGAGGACTTTGACCCACGTACTCGATTCTTGACTGCAATAGCAGGATCCCTGCGAGACTTCCGTACCAGTGCAGATGAGCGTTTTCCCTTCCAGGAACATTTGCCCATAGGAAAGCACGTAGATACAGAACGGAAGAATAAGAAGCAAAATCAATCGAATTCCCGCTGCTTTGAAGAGCAACAGCTTGGTTCGCCAATACGTGCGAAGGAGCGAGATCCCTTCAAAGATGCCAATCGGAGCGAGGATAAAGACTCCAGACCATTTTGTTCCCATGGCGATCCCGGAAAGCAGTCCCACGAAAAACAGATGCTTGATCGTGATCGGTCGCAAGTCCGTCATTTTTGGGAGATGCTGGCGATACCAAATGTACATAGTAGTAGCTAAGAGGAGCGCAAACGTCACATGAATGTCATTCATCGCGATACGGGACTGCGCGAGCAACAGTCCATCAAGCGATGCGAGGATCGTGGCAATGATCGTCAATTGCTTGCGTTTGAATGCAACTTGCGCCAGCAGTGCTGTCGCAGCGATTGTTAATACACCAAAGATGGCAGAGCTCAATCGCCACCCAAAACTATTTTCACCAAAAATCTGCATGGACAGACCCTGTGTATATTTTGCGAGCGGCGGATGCAACCAATCGACAGCTGTATCTTTTTCTGGCGGTTCATTCCACCATTCAAATGCGCGTGGATCACCTCTACCGACCAGCTTGGAGGTCATTGCGTGATACACTTCATCGAAGTAGTACGTGGTCGGCACTGACAGTCTCCAGAATCGAACGAAGCCTGAAAAAAGGAGAATGATCGCAAGACTGATTGCGAATGCTTTTTGTCTTTGTAATACTGTAGAGAGCATATCAAGCACCATTGTACAATGACTCACATTCTTCGTCATCATAGACTCGCAATTCTCTTCTTTTTTATTCCATGGGGAGCGTACTTTTTATTTCTGTGGTCACACATGCTGTTTTTCAAGGACGGCGATCTGATTGCAGGGCATCCCTACGTCTGGGCAGATTGGTCCATGCACATCGCACTCGCAGCAAACTTTGCGTTTCGGCCAATGACTCACTGGTTTGATTCTCTACCGGTGTATGCGAATGCCCCCGTCACCTATCCGTTTGTGACCAACTTGGTCTCCGGATTGCTTTGGAAGATTGGACTTTCGCTTCCGCAAGCATTCATACTCCCTTCGATCGTGTGGACGGCCGGACTCCTTGGCGCGTTGTATCTCTTTTTCCGTTCCTTGTTGCGATCTGAAAAGTCAGCCATCCTCGCAGCACTTCTTTTCTTCTGTAGTGGTGGACTGGGGATATTTTTCACTATGTACGAGAAAGGGATAGCTTCACTCTTTGACTCGACACAAATACTCACGCAGATCGGCACTCATCAAATCGAAGTCAACAACAGTGTGGCGTCAATGCTTTTTCCCCAACGCGCATTCTTACTTGGGCTCCCAATTGGTCTGGGGATTTTATGGCTTGTACTCAATACATTTGTCTATCGCTGGAAAAAATCGCATCAGGGGGTACTCGGATGTGCAGGTCTCTTGGCAGGCTTGCTTCCAATTATTCATACGCATACGTATTTGGTTGTGGTCTTATTCTCACTCTGGCTGTTTGCGCAGACCTATAGGCAATTGAGAAGTTGGCTCGTTTTTGCAGTCCCCGCGACATTTATCTCAGCCGTTATCTATCTCGTATTTTTGCGCCAAGGTATTTCGTCGGATGCGTTCTTCTCCTATCATCCGGGATGGATCGGCCACGGTACTCTGGCACACTGGTCGCTCTTTTGGCTGAAAAACTGGGGAATCTTTTTGCCAGTTGCGTTCATTGGTACGCTACTCATTGGGTACCAGAAAAAAATGAAACTTTTTTCGACGACGCTTTTCTTTTGGCTACTGTTTGTCCTTGCAAACTTGATCCAATTTCAACCTCAGGAATGGGACAATACGAAACTCTTTGCATGGGTATACATCGGGCTGACAATACCTGTCGTCATCCTGTTGCAGGAACTCTATCATCGAAAAATTGCGCTCTTCTGGAAAAGCATGGTTGGTATCCTCGTTTTGGTAATGATCGCTTCCGGGGGAGTAGATGTGATTCACAACCTGGATCTCAAGCGAAAGTCATTTACCATGCTGACGAGAGATCAGATTGAGCTTGGGAACTATGTGCGAGAGCGAACAGCACCCACATCGGTCTTTTTCACTCGACCGATAGTAGGGAATCCGATCTCAATGGTCGGTGGGAGATCCGTGTATTTGGGATATCCGGGGTGGGCATTTAGCTACGGACTTGATTTTTCTACTCGGGAGACTGCAATCTCTTCAGTATTTTCAGAGCGCATGCAACTATCGCAACTCCCCTCAGCTGCAGGCATCCAATATGTTTTCATTGAAAAGAATGAATCGGAACAAGATTGGATTCAGACGCTTCCACGTGCAGTTTCCATTTTTGAAAATGACGCTGGGAGCGTGTACGAAATCAAATAATGTATGAAAAAAATTGTGGCGATTCTCTGTGTTTCACTGATTGCGGTCCTCGTCGCCATTCGATGCATGTGGTTGGTGTCCGCACCACCTGGTCTCTTCGTGGACGAGTCATCAATCGGGTACAACGCCCTGACGATTCTTCGTACTGGAAAAGATGAGCACGGAGTGGCATTCCCAGTTTACTTTGAAGCATTCGGTGAATTTAAAAATCCGTTATATATTTACTCGGTAGCTGGTGCGTTTGCTCTTATCGGCCCTTCAGTCGAAGCAATTAGACTTTCCGCTGCGCTCTGGGGCATCGGCTGTATTGGTCTCGCGATTCTGTTCGCTCGTTTGCGCGATCCAAGGTCTTCATCGATACTCCTGTTCTCACTAGTGCTCCTTACCAATCCATGGCTGTTTTCACTTTCACGAGTTGGATTTGAGGTTGCTTGTCTTCCATTTTTTTTGATGGCCATGATCTTGGCATTCTCTCAATTCACAAAAGCAAACGCTCCAAAGCGCAACGTGGCGTGGCTTGTCGTGTTTGCGGTGTCGGCAGGACTTTTATTTTACTCCTATACCAGTGGCAGAATGCTCGCGCCGCTGCTCTTTGTCAGTGGTCTTGCACTTTCGTATCGCGTCATACGGTGGAGAAAAATTCTGATGGCATCGGTTATCTTTGGAATCTGTCTGCTGCCCGCTCTTCGTTGGGAGCTCTCACATCCTGGCGCGCTGATGGCACGCTATCAAGTCGTCGGTCTCTCCGGATACACACACGGTCCTCGTGATTTTTTGATCACGAGTGTGACTCAATATGCTGAGCATTTTTCATTTCATTTCTTATTTAGGGGAGGAGATGGAAATTTGCGACATATTGCGAGTCCCTATGGCGTCATCCTATTCGCGACACTCCCGATTCTTCTGCTTGGTGTGTATGCAATGTGGAGACGCCGAAGCGAACCTCTCGTCCAATGGATCACCGTAGGGCTGCTCCTTGCGCCGGTTCCGTCCGCATTGACGATCCAATCGCCTCATGTCCTTCGCAGCGTTGGACTCTTGGTGTACCTGTGTTTGATCTGTTGGTTTGGCATCGAGTATGTAACTGCTAAAAAAGTGTTCAGGATACGATGGGATCTCTTGCTTGGACTTCTTGTGATCATCAATGCGAGCGTGTTTTTCAGGTTTTACTTTTTTACATATCCAAATAACGCAGCCATCTGGTTTGACGCTGATGTAGTGCGTGTGATCGAAGCCAATACGCAGACAGGAGGACCATACTTTCTCTCTTCAGAAATGTATCCCGGGACGTACGTCACAATTCGATTTTTTGATGCGATTGCGCAACCACATCTAGGCATTTCAAAGTCACGAGTCACTGAATTTCGACCTGATGCCATACCGGAAAAACGGGGCACATATTTCTTTGACGGCACGACATGTGAACAGTTGCCGAGTTCATTTACCAGCAGCGCAGTGCTACTCTTGAATGACGGACAACGCTGTGTGTACACAAGGTAACTATGTCTCTCTATCAACGACTCAGTATTCCCATTGTCATTTTCCTTACGGTCCTTGGTGCGGTTGCATTCACCATAAATGAGAAAACACTTCGTGATTTTAATTTGCAACAAATCGGCGTGGAGAGCCTAGCTGAACGATCGACATTTGCGCTCGAAGGATCGACGGTTCCTGAATTACAGCCACTGGGAGATACCTTTTCATTTCAAAATCATGTGTATGCGATTAAACAACCAGGGCAATTTGTGCTCGGTGCGCTCGTGCTCAAGTTACTTTCGCTCGTTCGCACCAGTTATCACACTTCCTATGTCCTCACCGCTGCGATCGTGACGCTTGGTACTTCAGGGGTACTTTTGGCCGCACTTGCAGTCTCCATCTATAGTGTCGCGAAGCGAATGACAGCTTCTCAGGATTGGGCCATGTGGATCGCATTCGTGACGACGCTTGGCACGACGTTGTTCCCCTATGCTGGAGTCGCTCATCACGACAGCCAAGCGACAGCACTCGTATTTCTGGCTTGGATGTTTGCTTGGAGGAGTCGCGATTCAAGACACTGGGGAGTGCCTTTGACCGTATCCGGCTTGCTCATTGGTCTCTCACTCTTTGTCTCCATGTTGCCAATTGCTTTGTGTGCCGTCATCGGACTGTGGATCTGGATTACGCTCAAAAAGCGTCAATCGATCGTGTGGAGTATCGCAGCTTTTGCTGGTGTCCTCCCTGTGTTTGTGTTTAACTTTCTCGTTTTTAAAAGTCCATTTGCATTTCCAAATACAATCTCCGGGACCACAGATACCACTCCTTTTCTTTCACTGGTGAATTTGACTGAAAAGCTTTCCTTTTATCTCGTATCCCCATCCACTTCACTGTTTCTGTTTGTCCCTCTTTTTCTTATTACGATCGTGAGTGTATGGTTTCTTGGGAAAAAGCAGCGAAGCGTGAGTTGGCTTATCGTGACGCTTGTCTGTGCGCATGTACTCTATGTTTGCTCGATCGCCACCGTGGGTCATGCGCAATATGGACCACGATATTTACTTCCAATTGTGCCATTTCTCGGACTCGCTTTGGCGGGGGCTTCAACGCTGCACTCAAAATTGCCCGCGTTGGGTCGATATCTACTGATCGGCGTCCTTGTGATTGCCAGCTTCATCTCAGTTGTCATCAATACGTTGGGAGCTTTTGGTGGAGTGATGTACCAATCAATCTGGATCTATCCAGTCCCTTCATATCTTTCATCTTTTTTATCAGGTGAAAACTCAAGTCGTCCGCTTACAATTTGGGGAATCGCGCTTATGCTGATCGCACTGCTGATGGCGTCAATTTATTGGACTTTGGATACGAGATCAAAGAAGCTTTCCGCATCCAATGACGCGGAGCCGACGAGGTAACCGTCTATTTCACTACTCGTCAGTATCGCGGGATCCGTGTGCTGATTGACTGAACCGCCATAGACATAAGGTACGTTTCCAAATGCGGTGTGTACCCATTGTTTTGTTTCCATTATATGGGCGAGCGTATCTGACTCACCTGTGCCAATATGTTCGATTGGTTCAAAGGCAACGATGCACTGTGATCGTTCGGCTGCGTCAAGTGCATTCGCTTGGCTGTTGATCTCATCTTTGGTCACGCAGACAATCGGCGTGATCGATGCCGCGAGACATTCTCGCACTTTTTTTGCGATCTCTTGATTAGTTTCATGAAAATACTTTCGTCGTTCGCTATGACCGACGATTGCATACTTGATACCCATCTCCATGAGATTGTGAGTACCGACTGCGCCAGTATATGAGCCAGCAGGAAACGGACTGACGTCTTGGACACCTAAAAAGGTGTGTTCGTTTATGAGGCCGTGAAACGCAGCGAGGTGAGGCATGGGAGGGCAGAGGACCACAGCTGTTGAGAGTTGAGAGTTGAGAGTTGAGTAATGCTTTATCCAATCCTCTATTTCAGTTTTGTTTTTATTTGATTTGAAATTGGCAATAATCATTTTCATGAGTCCTATGATACTATGGCGAGATGGATATCGCCACCGTAGTCAGCAGTCTAAATGAGGAGCAGCGCCAGGCAGTAGAGCACGAGCTTGATTGCCCCGCGATGGTGATCGCGGGCGCGGGTTCCGGCAAGACAAAAGTGCTCACGACACGTGTCGCGTATCTCATCGCTCATCACCATGTCCATCCATCGCAAATCTTACTCGTCACGTTTACCAACAAAGCCGCGCAAGAAATGCTCAATCGAGTCGAGCGACTAACCGGTGATCGTTTGCCATTTTCAGGGACGTTTCATCGATTTTGCGCAAAAGTATTGCGAGTCCAAGGAAGACATCTCGGACTCTCTCCCAACTTCACGATATATGATGAAGACGATCAATCGAGTCTGATGGGTGAGCTGATCAAAGAGTTAGGTTACTCGACAAAAGAAGTCAAACCCAAGGTCGCACTCTCAATGATCTCGGAGAGTAAAAATGCGCTTATCGGTCCCGATGAGTATCGAGAGACAGCACGGGGAAAATATCAAGAAATCGTCGCGAGGCTCTATCCACTTTATCAGAAGCGACTTGAGAAAAATGACGCAGTCGATTTTGATGATCTGATGGTCAAGACCGTCGTATTACTTCAAACATTTCCAGAAATACGTTCGTACTACCAAGAGACATTTGAACATATTCTCATTGATGAGTATCAGGATACGAACACAGTGCAACTTGAGTTGACGAAATTACTCCTCAATAAGCGTGAAAATTTGTTTGTTGTGGGAGATTTTTCACAGGCGATCTATAGTTGGCGCGGGGCTGACTATAAAAATATGTTGATGCTCGAACGGTTGTATCCGCGAATGAAGCGGTATGAGTTGTCGCAAAATTACCGAAGTACACAGTCTATTCTCGATGCTGCCAGTGGAGTCATCGCAAACAATACCAGTCATCCCGTGCTCGCGCTCTGGACCGAGCAAGGGAATGGAGACAAAGTCGTCTTGTACGAAGGCGATAGTGACAGAGAAGAAGTCTCTCACGTGGTCAAAGGGATTCAATCAAGATTGAAAGCGAGCGAAGAAGAGACCATCGCTGTGCTCTATCGCACCAATGCGCAAAGTCGTGCTTTTGAAGAAGGGTTGCTCGCATATGGCATTCCATATCGTTTGGTCGGCGGCGTCAGGTTCTACACGCGAAAAGAAATCAAAGATTTACTTGCCTACTTGCGATTGACTGTAAATCCTGACGACGAAATTGCACGCAATCGCATCGAGAAGATGGGAAAACGAAAGGCCGCTGAGTTCTTTAACTCTTATCTCTTGTCACTTGCCTCCTCTCCAGGAAAGCCGGCACTAGAAGCTCTCGATGGCATACTTGAATACACGAAGTACTTAAGTCAATTTGATGAGCACGATGAAGAAGATCGCGCGCGTCTTGAAAATATCCAGGAACTTCGATCGGTTGCTGCACAGTACGAGGAGCTCCCCATGTTTTTGGAGACAGTGGCACTGGTGGAGCAAGAAGCGCTTCGGACGAAAGGCCAAGATGAAGAAGACACGACGCAAGTCTTTTTGATGAGTGTTCACGCAGCCAAAGGACTCGAGTTTGATCACTTATTTGTCGTCGGTATGGAAGAAGGTGTCTTCCCGCATTCACGATCGCTACTGGATCGATTGCAAATGGAGGAGGAGCGTCGACTCTGTTATGTCGCACTGACTCGTGCAAAGAAGACTCTCGAATTGACCTATGCACGCAAACGACTGTTGTATGGCAGGATCAGCGGCTCGGTGATCTCTCGATTTATCGCCGAGATCCCTGGAGAGATATTGTCACGAAGCAAAGATACGTCGCCGCGATCGTCCTCCTATTCATCGTCGCTCGGACGAGGGATACCAACTCCAAGTAAGGGACCAAAATTTGTCCCTTTTGATGATCCGAGTATCGACGATTTCTTGAGCGGCTCGATGGACGTCGATGCATTTCTCGATAGCGTCTGATCTTCCTCTTGACCCTTCCAAGCGAACGCTCTACGCTAGATATATATGGCAAAAACAACCAAAAAGAAAACAGTCAAACGAAGTGCAAAGCGAAGCTCAAAAGCAGTACGTACAGTCGATACGTCACTCTTGAGTAGCAGTGCAAAAGGCCCATGGGGCAAAGACCAACCAATGGTGCTCATCCTCTCAGCGGGGATCATCATCATGATCGTCGTCGCCCTCTACATGACCGGATGGATCTGAAGCTCATTTCCTTTCGTTAGGTATCTCTAGTACAATTGCAGGATATGATCGTCCGTGCTATTACGTCGTCTGAACGCGATTTGTTTAACTCTGTCGTGTCCCATCCGTTGCAATCATTTCAGTGGGGTGATTTTCGCGCCACGACCGGTACCGAAGTTGAGCGAGTCGGAGTCTTCGATCAAGGCACACTTGTCAACGCATTTCAAATCACGTTCCACGCTATCCCTCATACCTCGTTTACCGTAGGGTACCTGCCAAAGGGGAAAATGCCTGATGAGCAAACGATGAAGTTGCTTGAAGATATTGGAAGAAAACGCAACGCACTCTACATAAAAATGGAGCCGAATATCGCCGCGGAAGTCGGGACAGCCAATGGTTTTAGTGACATCCAAAATTTTTTGCTCACTCATGATTGCATTCCTGGGAAAGCCTTGTTTACTCCATATACATTTCAGCTTGATTTGACCCCCAGTGAAGATGACTTGCTCGCAAGAATGCATCAGAAGACTCGCTACAATATCAACCTTGCGAGTAAAAAAAACGTTCAAGTCGTAGAGGATACTACGAAGGAGGGACTGGCCGAGTACCTCAAGCTGCTCGCGGAGACGACGAAACGACAAGGTTTTTATGCTCACAGCGATGATTACTACACAAAAATGTTTGAGATCTTGAGCCCGACGAAAATGCTTCATATCTTTAAGGCGACTCTGGATGGGCAGACACTCTCCGTGTGGATCATTTTTGTCTTTAATGGCAAACTCTATTATCCATACGGCGCATCATCACGGGAACACCGAGAAGTCATGGCGAATAATCTGCTTGCATGGAAAGTGATCCAGTTTGGCAAAAGTCTTGGATGCACTTCCTTTGATATGTGGGGAAGTCTCGGACCAAATCCAGACCAAAATGATCCATGGTTTGGATTCCATAAATTCAAGGAAGGCTACGGAGGAAAATTGGTGCAATTTGTAGGCTCGTATGATCTTGTCCTGAATCCACCGATGTATAAAATCTTCCTCTTTGTCGATTCGATGCGATGGAAATTCTTGCGCCTCAAAACCAGACTCTTCTAGGTGGTAGAGATTTTTGCATCAGGTGTATACTGGCACTGATAGCGCACTGAACACATCATAAATAAGGAAGGTACCCGTATGGCAACTTCATATCCGTATACCAGAATTCTTCTCAAACTTGGCGGCGAAATCATGCTAGGAAAGCGCGAGCACGGCGTCGATCCGGAAGCTGCCGCTGATATTGCAGCGCAAATCAAAGAATTGTATGAGACGGGGATCCAAGTAGCGATTGTCATCGGTGGCGGAAATATCTTCCGTGGAGTGAGTGGAAGTAAAAACGGGATCGATCGAGCTACTGCCGATTATATGGGAATGCTCGCGACGGTGATCAATGCATTGGCGCTGCAGGATGCATTGGAAAAAGCAGGAGTGCCGACTCGTGTACAATCTGCTCTGTCGATGCCAGCAGTCGCAGAAAGTTTCATCCGACGCAAAGCGATGCGGCACATGGAAAAAGGACGCGTCGTCATCTTGGCAGCTGGGACTGGTGTCCCGTATGTCACGACTGATACTGGAGCTACGCTTCATGCACTGGAGCTACACTGTGATATCGTGATGAAAGCGACCAAAGTCGACGGAGTGTATGACAAAGATCCGATGAAACATGCAGATGCAAAACGATTCAAGACATTAAGTTACATGGACGCGATCCAAAATCCAGAAATTGCAGTAATGGATACTGCTGGCCTGACCATGTGTATGGAAAACAAGATGAAGATCTTGGTCTTCGATGCATTCCAAAAAGGCAATCTCCTGCGAGCAGCCAAAGGCGAAGACATCGGTACGCTAGTGGAATAAACCCGCAAGCGCAGTATTTAGATCATCGTTATTTCAGCAATGCTAGTTTGACCACTTCATCCATGTGTTCGACAAAGTGAGGAGTGATCTCATCTTTGATATTCTCAGGCATCTTGGCCCAGTCCTTTTTATTGGTCTTTGGAGCGATGATGGTGCGGATCCCAGCGCGATGCGCTGCAATCACTTTTTCTTTCAAGCCGCCGATTTCCAGGACGCGACCTCGCAAGGTCACTTCACCGGTCATCGCTAAATCATGACGAATTGGCTTGTTTGTGAGGGCCGACAGGATAGCTGTGGTGAGCGTGATACCAGCACTCGGTCCATCTTTGGGCACAGCTCCTTCAGGCACGTGAATATGAATTTCTGATGTCTTGAGGATTGCAGCTGAGACTTTCAGGCGTTTTGCATTTGCTTCGACATAAGTAAGAGCAGCTCTGGCTGATTCTTGCATCACTTTCCCTAATTGTCCTGTGAGGATCAAATGACCACCTTTTTTATTTGGGATGATGGCGACTTCAACTGGCAAGATATCACCGCCGACACTTGTCCATGCCATCCCAGTGGCGACGCCAACATAATCTTTGCCTTCCATCAAACTGTCTTCATAGAAGTATGGTCCAAGGAATTCGACCAACGTGTCTTCGTCGATCACGACCGTCTCTCGCTTTCCTTCTGCGATCAATCGAGCCGCTTTGCGGATCAATTTGCCGACTGCTCGCTCTAGACTTCGCACTCCAGCTTCTCTCGTGTAATGAGCGATCACTGATTGCAAGATTTGATCTGAGATACTCAATTGTTTTTCGGTCAGTGCATTGAGACGAATTTGTTTCGGCAGCAAATAGCGTTTGGCGATCTCAAATTTCTCTTCCATCGTATATCCCGAGTATTGAATGATTTCCAATCGATCACGCAGTGCTGGAGGGATGGTGTCGAGCACGTTTGCGGTCGTGATGAACATGACATCAGACAGATCAAACGGGACATCGAGATAATGATCTTCAAATGCACTATTTTGCTCTGGATCCAACGCTTCAAGTAAAGCGGCCGATGGATCACCACGGTAATCCAAGCCAATCTTGTCGACTTCATCGAGCATGAACACTGGATTTACTTTGCCAGCTTGTTTCATCCCCGAGATAATACGTCCAGGCATTGCACCGACGTAGGTCCGACGATGGCCGCGGATCTCTGCTTCATCCTTGATGCCACCAAGTGAGATCTTTACGAACTCTCGACCAAGAGCCTTCGCAATCGACTTGCCAAGTGATGTTTTTCCGACACCAGGTGCGCCGACAAAACATAAAATGGTTGGCATTGACGTTTTTGTCTTTTTATCTGAAGGAGCTTCATTTTTTTGACGCAACTGCATCACCGCCAAATGTTCCAAGATACGATCTTTGACTTCTTCGAGTCCATAGTGATCCTCATCGAGAATATCTTGAGCTCGTTTGAGTGAGATGTTTTTCTTGCTGTACTTGCCCCAAGGGAGTTCCACGAGTGTATCCAGCCAAGTGCGGATATAGCCACTTTCTGACGACATATCTGGCATTTGCATCAAGCGTCGAAGTTCTTTGAGCGCTTTCTTCTTCACTTCTAGTGGTGCCTTCATGTGTTGGATTGTTTTCTTGAGTGAATCGAGCTCTTGCTCTTCCTGATCTTCATCAGAGACGTCACCAAGCTCACGTTGGATCACTCGCATGCGTTCGCGAAGGATATTTTCGCGAGCATGTTTATCAAATTTCTTTTGAGTTTTTGAGGTGATGTTCTTTTCGATCTCGAGAATTTTCATCTCTTCTTGGATCTTTTCCAGGACGATCTTGAGTCGTTCTACGACATTTCGTTTCTCCAAGAGCGCTTGTTTGGCTTTGGTCTCAATATCGAGAGTGGAAGCGACTTGATCTGCGAGCTCACTCGCATTGACACCGCCCATGAGTTTCATGAAATTTAAGAACTCGACGGATTTGCCCATGTTGACCGCTTTGCGAAACTCATTGGTGAGCACTTTGGCGAGCGCTGCTACTTCTGGGGTATTGGGGACGATATCAGGGACCGGTTCGATCTGGACTTCGGTGTATTGATCCAGTGTATGAAAAGAGGTGATGCGGACGCGAGTGATCGCATGGACGAGGGCATTGATCTCATTATCCCCTTTGAGCACGCGTTCGACGGAAGCGATGACGCCGATCGTGTAGAGATCTTTTTCTTCGGGATCGTTGGTGCGTTCGCTTTTTTGAGTGGCGAGGACAATATTTTTTTTGTTGCGGATAGCTTCTTCGATCGCTTGGACTGATCGAGTACGTGCAAACGTCAAAATACTTTCTGTGTGAGGAAACACGACTCCTTCGCGCAGGGCGACGAGCGGTAGTCTGGTGACTGGAATCTCGATGGCATTGGATACATGCATGATTTCCGCTTCTGGAGTCGAGGAATCTTGCGAGAAGACGATTTTCTCATCTTCTTGTGGAGGTTTTTGTTTTGAACTCGGCATGTTTGGCAGTTTATCTTTTTGAGTGCTAAAAGTCAATTGCAGATTGTTCCTCCGCAATACGAATTTTTGCATTCCTCGTGTCGTCCAGTAAGGACATACCTGCGGGCTGAAAAATCATATTGCTCAGAACAACTTTTATAAATCTAAGACTTGCTTTCAGTGTTTATTCGCGCTAACAATAGACGACACAAACTATTATGTTCCAAACTATTAGCGAACGAGTCGAAGTCGTCGGTTCTTATGCAAAAGGACCGTTTCATCCGAGGAAAATGAAATGGAACGGCAAAATCTTTGCAATCGAGACAGTGACACTCATCTCGGACATCCGAGACGGAGATGTCAAAAAGAGACTCTACTCATTTACCAATGGAAAAGATCTGTATCGTCTGATGTTCAATCGAGATACGGAACAATGGGTATTAGAAGAGATTTGGGTGGAATAAAAAAGCCGATCAGTATGACCAGTAGACCAGCCGATCAGAAAAATATTGTCTGGACTGATCCAACTGATCTCTTGATCCACTGATCAACTATGCAACGTATTTTCTTTCATGTTGATATTAATTCCTATTTTGCGACGATGTTGCAACAGGAAAATCCGAGTTTGAGGGGCAAAGTCGTCGGTGTGGTCAAAAGTGTCGGTCGTACATGCATCATCGCTTCTTCAAATGAAGCAAAAAAAGTCGGCATCAAGACAGGAGTCGGAGTCGCGGATGCAAAGAAAATAGATCCAAATATCACGCTGGTTCCTGCAAATTTTGACATCATGCTCTCAGCGACGCGTCGTCTCAAAAATGTATTTGAGCACCTCTCACCAAAAGTTCATATTTTCTCTTTGGATGAAGTGTTTTTAGATCTGACTGGATGTGAGCGAATCATGAATGAAGACATGATTGCGTATGCCAAGAGCATTCAACGACGGATCAAAGATGACTTGGGTGAATGGGTGCAGTGCAACGTCGGAATCTCACACAATAAACTGCTGGCAAAGATGGCTGGTGAGATCGGACCAAAAGGGAGTGTCAGAGTGATCGACGAAACCAATCTCGATAGTGTCCTCACGTCAATTGCTTTTAAAGATGTCTGTGGGATCGGGAGTCGGCTCGAGAAAAAGCTAAACGTACTCGGAGTGACGCACCCGATGCAGATCAATCTCTTGGATGATGAGACGCTGCTTCGCTCATTTGGGCCACATTGGTCAAAAGAGCTGCGAAGAGTGGGCCAAGGGGAGGAAACTCATTTCTTTTCTCATCAAAAAGAAGTGGACTATCAAAAAAGTGTCGGTCGCACGATCACGGGATACAAGTTGTGCGATGATGAGGCAGTGATCCGACGAGTCTTGTTAAATTTGCTCGAAGAAGCGACTCACAAATTGCGAGCGATGGATCTCTCGGGAAGAAAAATCGGAATCTCATTACATGGCCATGATGAATCTTGGGGAGATTTTCGCACTCTCAAATATTGGGTGAGACACACGAGTGAAATATGGGAGCTTCTCTATGATGGGATGTATAAGCGGTGGGATCGATCTTTTCCAGTCATAAAATTTGGAGTGTGGATCGGCGATTGTCGACCGACTTCGATCGTCCCTGTGTGTCTGTTGCCAGAGTGGTCCAAGCGAGAAAAAGTCTATGGTATAGTTGATAAAATAAATGATAAATATGGATCATTTACGCTGATGCCGGCGACGCTTCTCGGCTCGCCAGTCATCCGTCCCGAAGTCACGGGGTATTTAGGTGATAGAGTATATCTAGGATTATAAGGAGCAAAACATATGGCAGACACCAAAGATAGACCAGCAACGTTGCCTGCAGATGCAAGCGATGCAGAGCGAATGGCAAAGTTTAAAAGCGATCTGCAAGAGAGAATGAAAGAACTCAAAAACCGAAAGCCATCACAAAAATTGGACCACTATTTACAGCTCATAACTAAAGCTATTGCCAATGGACCCGAAAATACATCTCAAGAAGATCTTGATGAGATCTCACAAGCAGATAATGAGTACGGAGAATCTGTCGTAGCATCGAAAAACGTCATCGCCGATGCAATGACCAATCACTATAAACGCAAAACAGAATAAAATAAAAGAAAAGAAAGGACTAGCTATGTCAGATGCAAAAAAAGATGTTGGAGAAAAAACGCAGGAGAGATTGGATAGAATAAGAAGAGCCGTAGAAGGTGATGGGAACGTGATAGGTTTTGGAGATAGAGAGCGATATATTCAAGATCAAATACTAAAAGGTGTATCTGAAGGTAGAGCGGCACTCAACTGGGATATGGCTGACAAGGCAATGCGTGGCGTCAAAGATCCATCAAAAAGCAGAGAATAAAGTATTTCACGCTGCGACTTGGAATTGATCCCAGTCTCCCGTCATCGCCGCTGAGAGCGCATCACCAAAATTTGCGCGTCGATACTCTTTTTCGCTCCCACGAGTCTCAAATCGATCGCGAGCCGCTTTGTCAGAGAATTGGTTTCTTTGATCACCCCAGTCGCGGGAAATTCCAAAATTATCGAGCATCTCGCAAGCAGGGCAGACACCGCATTCTCCGACAAACGTTGAGTGACAGCCGCTGACGACACATTTCCCTGGATGAAATCGATGTGCGTCCATTCCAAACCGACTGCAAAATTCTTCCATATGAGCGTGCGTACGGATTCCAGAGCGAGAAGACTCTCGTAAATACTCGCCAGCACCCGCACCAAACTGCATGTCAATTGCAAAAGAGATCCCTTCACCAGATAGTCCTGCGATCCCACTCATATTGCTGACAAGACTCATTGGCGTGCCAGCGACACAATCAAGAAGGCTGAAATCGATCTTGGTGAGATATCCAAGATCAATGCTGACCGCAGTTTGATGAAGATTGGAAAGGAAATCCGCGACTGAGAGCTGCGGCTCATCTACCACAAGATTCTTATACTTCTTGACCAATCCATCCAGAGCCTTTGGCTCATTTCTCGCTATCTGGTGCTTAATCAGATCTGAAATATCACCAAGTCGTTGATCAACCGATGTCAACGATTCGCTATCGGTACGAGACAGCTCAAACCGGAAGAGATCTGTGAGTGCCTCCATGTACGGGGCTATGGAGAGCTGTCCTTCGCGAATATTGCGATCGATTTTCCCTGCATGCTTGATCCCTCCAAACTGCTTGACCAAAAAATCGAGAAGGACCTTCGGTTGGCGATAGTTCATCTCCATCAGCATATTGGTAAACTGCATGAGTGACTCCTCAGTAGTGAATGAAGGCACTTCGTTTTGTCCATATTCGAGATATGGCAGCAAACTCTCATCTTTTCCCTTTCCAAACTTTCCATTTTGACGTATACAGATCTCTTTTGTGTCGGGGAAAACAATGCACTCACTTGCCCATACAAAAATAGTCTCACCGAGATGATGTGACCAATGAGAAGGCGATCCCGTCAGGACCTGGATCGGACTGACGAACGCTTTTCGCGTCTGTTTTTTCTGAATAGAGGCATCAAGCGCATCGGAGGAATGAATCATCGATCGCAAACTTTCGATATTTGCCATCATAGACGGCGATACCTCGATGATCTCTTCATGAAATCCATTGACTGCCAGTTTTGCTTCAAGCTCAGGTTGCGGAAGGGTGAAATCAATTTCGCGAAGTGAAGACGTCAGAGTCTCAAAAATTTTGATCGCTTGATCCGCTTCTCGCTGATATCGAGGACGTAAATGAGAGGGAACCGCATCGACTCCGATTGCATACATTGAGCGCAAGTCTTTTGCTTGTCCAAACAAGTCATTTTGAAAAAGTAGCGAACCATCAAGTCCGACCTTGACGAGTGTAATGAGCTCACGAGTATCTATTTCGCCGAGCATTTCTTGTCGTAGACTCCAGATATTGAGAGCGACACCTAAGACGCACTGGAACAGTCCTTGTTCTGGCCCGAATCGAGCGATGAGATCAGGTAGACCACGGAAAGAAAATGAAAGATCAAATTGGCGAATTGACTCGGACTCGTGAGTCTTCTCTTTTGATGGTGGAGATTCCTTTGAAGCTCGATACTCACGTCCCAGATGATGGTGGTGCTGCTCGGCAAACATATATAGATTCCACTGGGTCGGGCTTGTCCCGCACAAAAGTGGGGTATACCGTAGCGGCACTGCTGACGATTTTCACGTCATTCCGAATGGACTATTAGTTCTAGAAGAATACAAAGCAAAAATCAAGTGGTACCATACATCCTTATGACTGGACCGCTCCTCATCATCATTGCAGCTTTTTTGTGGGCGGCTGATGGCGTCATCAGACGAAGTCTGTTTGCGCTCCCACCACTGACGATCGTCTTCTATGAGCATTTGATTGGTTTGCTTTTCTTGCTTCCATTCCTGAAGCAAAGTCTCAAAGGTTTTGGCTCACTCGCAAAAAAAGATAAACTATGGATGCTCTGGATAGCTCTCTTTAGTAGCGTCTTTGGGACACTCTGGTTTACTACTGCACTCTTGGCTGTGAATTTTATCCCGTTTAGTGTCGTGTTCTTGCTTCAAAAACTGCAACCGATTTTTGTGATCATCACTGCAAGACTCTTCTTGCAAGAAAAAGTCGGGAAGCGATTTGTCCCATGGGCAGTGCTCGCTCTCATCGCTGCATATTTTGTCACGTTCCCAAATGGGGCAGTGAATCTCTCGACAGGTGATGGAACGCTCCGAGCGGCACTGTATGCGCTCGCGGCAGCATTCGCTTGGGGATCATCTACCGTGTTTTCTCGTATGATGTTGACCAAGCTGCCTGACAAGCAGGTCACCACTCTGCGATTTTTCTTCGCTGCAGTATTGGCCTTTGGAATGATCATCATCCAAGGAAGTACGCTTCCTACCTTCGCGTTGTCGAGTGGGCAACTGCTCCGATTTGTTGCGATCGCGCTCTCGACTGGCATGGTCGCCTTATATGTGTACTACAAGGGCCTCGCTCGCACAAAAGCGACGATAGCCACGTTTCTTGAACTCGTCTTTCCAGTCACCGCAGTCATCATCGACGCAGTGCTGTATAAATCGATTTTATTGCCGACGCAATACTTGGCAGCCTTGGTGCTCCTGTTTACGGCGTATAAGCTATCCACCCTTGAGCCAAAGACATTCTCGATCGTGACGAAGAAAGTGAAAGGGAAAGGGCGCGGAAAATTCTTAGGCTATCCGACGGTGAATATGAAGATTCCAAACGGCTTTGCAGCGCAGGATGGGATCTATGCGGCTCGAATTCGCATTGGGAAAACGGAGTACAAAGGTGCCTTACACTATGGTCCGATACCGACGTTTGCTGATGACACCAAGAGTTTGGAAGTTTTTTTGCTTGACACCAAATCAGTCTCTGAAAAAGTACTGGAAGTCGAAAAAATCCACGTTGATTTTATCAAGTGGTTACGCCCAATTGAAAAATTCGGATCAGAAAAAGAACTCATTGACCAAATAGGGAAAGATGTAGAATCGGTGAGAAAAATTCTACGTTGATACTGGAGTAAACACGTTTTCTTTTTTCCCCTGATGTAAGTTTACGTGACAGCGCAATACATATAAGTAATCGGATAGCCGATTGATGTATTGGAGAATCTCGGACGAGACAGACGCTTTGGTGCTGTATGCGACGATGAGTCGTTCGCATCGACGGCAGACCGTTCTCGCGATATCCAAACGCGCGGCTGCTTCGCACCCGCCAGGGAGCAGAAATTTTTGATACCAGTGCGCTCCCATTTGTGCTTGGAGAGCATCGATCAATGTCTCCAATTCGCGACTTTTCTCACTTGTGACATGCACTTTTTGTGATCCCGCGATCTCGCCTCCGAGATAAAACAGCGTGTCCTGGATCGATACCAATTGTTTTTCCATTGGCAACGAGACAACACAGGCACCCAGATGTGCATTGAGTTCATCGACTGTACCTAACACTTCAAAGACGAGATTTTCTTTTCCAAGTCGTTGGCCATTTGCAAGTCCTGACTTGCCGGCATCGCCAGTCTTTGTATAGACAGAGATCATAGCGAGTAGTATACAATTTTTATATGAGTTCAGATGCCTCAGACTATCCATATGGTGTAAAGCCATTTGTTTCGGACCTAATGCAGAGAGAGAAAGTGTACAAGGAACCGGGACCTCAGGAACTATTCGGACCAGAATCGGGAAAAGTTTTTCCGATCAATAGAACTGTCCGTAAAGAGCTGTATGCGATACTCGATGACTGGCCAATAAAGCGCCGAAAAGCACTTTCGTATACCGTGACACTGTCGCTTCTTGGCCGCCTAATGCAGCGTGTCGATGATCCTCGATCGATTGGAATCAATCCTCAATTGCTGAACACGAAATATGGCCTCGCATACGATACGTCGAAACTTGATCTAGCTACCTCGCTCGTGTGTGTTCAAGGCGATTTGAGCAATCCAGAAATGTGGCTAATCACGGATGCACGCACCAGTTTTGCTATACATCTCTTTGCAAAAATGGAAGAGAAACGAATCACAGACTAAATTTTGTCCCCGCCGAAGATGAACGCGACGCCTAGCCCTGATATGCCGATCCCGACATGAGACCAATGCGGATCAAGTTGGTTTTTGTTGTGGCCTTCATCAGACGCATAGATCCATTCGATCAAATGCACTCCAATCAATTTGTTTCCATAGCCGCTGTTTTCTCCGAGTGACCAAAAACCTAATTTTCTGACATTGTCTTCGCTGGCGATATAGTCTTTAAACCCTTTGTGAGCGTCGGTGGATCGAATCGAGTTTAGGAATTTTGCTCGTTCATTTGCGAAGGTTGCGAGATTGTCATCCCAAGTGAGTGCTCCTGCGCCGTGCGTCTGTCGGTAACTATTCAGCGCTTGCAATGTCTCTTGTGGTGTCGCCATACGATCATCTTGACCGACTTTGATCGTCCACGTCACCTCATCGATTTGTTTGGCGACTCCCCATGGCGTCTTATCAGTGGTGACGCTCGTGGATTGTGTCACCGGGACTTTGATCGGTTTTAGTGAGACCGCTTGGCCAGTCGGGACTTTCGGTACTGTTTGATCGGTGAAGCGGATCGCATCAATAACATCGGCGTTCCACCAAAACTCTGAGGTAGGAACTCCAGTAAATCGTTGAGAAAAATAAATACTTTCACCGCTCGCAATTGTAGCGGAGATAGTCGCTGTATAGACTTTGATGACATCGAGATCATCGCGAGAGTTACTTAGCGAAAATCGAAGTGTCGGAGTGATCACCGTGTCCGCACCATGATTGGTCAACTTACCGTATACGATATTTCCGATCCACTGACTTTGCGAGAACTCAATATTTTGCCAGAGTGGGATTGGCGTCGGAATGCTCGTCGGCAATGGAGGCAAGTATTTTGCAATTTGTTGCTCTATCGCAGGTGTCAAATGAAAGGGAAGTCGATCGTTTTGCGCATAGTAAGCTCTCACTGCATAGACATCAAAAATAGCCACTGCCGCGATGAGGAGAATTCGTACTGGTAATGCAACCGATGACATGGCCATAATTATGACATACTTGTATCGTCTTGATACAATAGTCTCTACTATAAGGAGAATATATGGCGACTATCGCTCGACTGACTGACAAACAATCACAAGATTTTGCAAACAAAGTTGGAGATATCTTCAAATCTGTCCCACACCTTCCAAAAGAGTGGGTAGCTTTCCTCGTAAAGATTGCTCCAGTGATGGCACTGATCGGTGCAGTGTTGAGTTTGTTTGCTGGTCCATTGATGGGAGTGCTCGGAGTGTTGACGCTGTTGACCCTGAATCCGCTCTTAGTACTCTCGGTATTCTTGAGTGCGATTTTTTCAGTCGTGAGTGCGATACTTTTGTTCCTCGCGTACAAACCACTTCAGTCACGAGCATATGAAGGGTGGATGTATTTGTTTTGGTCTGAAGTGATCGGTGCCGCGTCGACACTCGTGATGATCCTCTTTGGCCGAGGTGGTCTCGGCGGCATTGTCGGTATTGCGATCGGTTTTTATATCATCTTTGAAATGCGCTCTTCCTATCAAGGAGTTGTCGGCACACTCAAAGCGGAAGTGAAAAAGATGGAAAGTTAGGTCTGTCACTTGTGTCGCACATCACTTTGTCATATTGTCAAAGAATATGAAATCTCCTTTGCTCCCTCGCGGTCAAAAAGTTAGTCTCCCTCACGGAGGACTTCCTGAAATATTTTCTACCTATTTGCGCAACTTGATCGAAGAAACCGGTGGACCGTTGGGCCCGATTGGCTTACAGTTTGTCGCTCGTCCGGATGAAGAGAAAGAGTACTTTACCAAAGAAGGGATGGATCCTCTCAACGAAGATCATCACGAGGAAGCTCCAGGTCTTGTGTATAAATATCGCGGGCAGAAGAACAAAGATGGAAGTATTCACACGTACGGTCGAGCACTGTGGACGGTGACTCGATTTTGCGCGAGCTATTGCCGATTTTGTACCCGAGGACGCGAAGTGGGATACATGGGATCCGGGCAACTCAATAAAGATGCCGCGCTCGCAAGCAAAGCATACTTATCAGATGATGATCTCGATACCGTCGAAGCATATTTGGATGCACACAGCGAAATTAATGAAATCATTTTGTCGGGAGGTGATCCATTGACTACTCCTGAGTTTTACTTGACGAAAATTCTCAAACGTTTGGCGGCTCGACAGGATGCTGGCAAATTAGACATCGTCCGCATCGGTTCCAGGTTCCCGATTCACAATCCGATTGGATTGAAAGACTGGCACTACAAAGCGGTCGGGCTCTTACGCAATCCGTATCTAATGGTGCATATCAATCATCCTGCCGAATTGACGCCGCAGACACTTGCTGTCCTTGAGCGATTCCGTAAAGAGTCATTTGCCACGGAGATGAGTCAAACGGTGCTGCTCAAGGGAGTGAATGACAATGAAGAGACGCTGTATACCTTGTTCCAGACGTTGGCGAAAAATGGTATTCGTCCGTATTATGTCTTTCAAAATGATGACGTGTGTTGGGCGAAGCATTTTACGGTCGATATGAAAAAGGCAATTAAAATCTGGGGGAATTTGCGACCTCGACTCTCCGGAGTCGCGGCGACAGCGAGATTTGTCATCGATGTGCCGAAGGGGTATGGCAAGATTGCAGTGCCGGAAGGAAATGCTTGGGACGTGAATTTTGAAACAGGGTATAAGGATTTTAAAAAGCAGCCGTTCCCGACATTTGCGAATCCACCTCTCGTCCAATAACTGTGGTCATCCATTTGAGATGAATTTACAAGTGTGAAATACTCTTCATCAGATATGAAAAGAAAATTACTAACGATTCCTGTTTTCGTGCTTTTGATTGCGATGTATCTTCTTTCACGACTTTTATTTGCCGTTCCTGTCAACTGCACTATACGACAGGGGATCGAAAATCCGTATGTCGATTCGAAGGAAGTCGAATACTTTCAAAGAATTGATATTCAACTGCGTGAAAGAGTCTTTGGAACGAGGTGCAAGACTAGGTGAGCCGAGTGCTCGTGGGAAGAACCGAGTTTGACTCTTATTTAAGCATTTACCTGTGACCCCAGGCCCTTCAGTAAGTCCTGAGCCTTGCTCAGGACAAATTCAGGGCAAGCTCATACAGTTAGAGTGCTTTATATCCCAGTTCTACCAGGATCTCATGCAGTTGTATTTTTAACTCGTTCTTTCCTTTACCACCTTTCAAGTATATTTCTCTTCGACGAGCGTCAAGCTCTTTTGAATACGATTCATAGTAAATGAGCTGCAGTGGTCGTCGAAATTTTGTCGCTTTTACAAGCCCGTGCCCATGTTTGGAAACGCGAGCTTTCAAATCGGAAGAATATCCGGTATACAGCAACTTGTCCTTTTGAGAAAAAAGAACGTAAATGTAATACACAAAAAGATTTTAGCAAAAAAAACGAAGTGAGTACGCTAAGCGTACTTTCACCCCGCTTAGCGGGGTGACCCCAGGCGAATTCGAATCGCCGTTAACGGAATGAGAATCCGTTGTCCTAGGCCTCTAGACGATGGGGCCAATACTTTTCACTTGAGATATTTTAACACAGCATTCAGCTTCGTTCACTGAACCTTTGCTGCATAACTCGAATGTAATCGAGTGGATCAGTGTTCTGGAGGAACGATAGAATCGCCGCATTTTCGTTTTCAAATGAGCCAATGCCGAGCACGGCTGCTGGTGTGCCATTCATTCTTGCCACAGCGATACTTGCATCTCGCCCTTTTGGATTGACTAACTTTGTAGAAGCTTGCTCATCAGTACCAAACAGTGACTGTATGCCGATTGCCAGAAGACTTAGCTCTTCAAGAACTAACGATTCTTGTATAGGTTCAGGAAACATTCGAAATTGCAGCTCAGTGGGAGTTACTACGGCAAACGAACTAAAATGTATCGATTCGACCAGAGCAGGCGAGACAAGGTCTTGTTTGACCGCTGTCGGGATTCCAAAAACTGTTCCATTTTTGAACGCAATTTTCGGGGAACTTGACGACATAAATCGCGCTGCACGACTGGCAACAATTGCGAGGTGAGCACGTTTCGTTTCCTCTTTGTACGCAAGATCATTCTGAATAATTGTTTGGAATTTCTCAGTAAGTGTGGCCATAGAAGCACGTAGTATATCACTTGAGAGAAATGATAAAATATCTTTGGTATGACCGGAAAAACAGAAGCCATCATCTTAGCTGCAGGTCAAGGGACACGGATTGCTGGCCGCACGGGACCCGACATGAACAAATGCAGTCTTCCGCTCGCAGGCAAGGCACTTGTCGAGTATCCGGTGC
>CAZDWN010000003.1:113695-291930 GCA_964509365.1 uncultured Pseudomonadales bacterium
GGAAATCGGTGTCGCAAGTCCAATTGTCGTGATCAAGCATGCTAGCACGAGCGTGAAGACGACGCTCTCTCGCTATACGGTACGCTTTGCCGAACAAGGAGATCTCAAAGGGACAGCAAAAGCACTGGAAGCTGGGATGGCACTTGTGTCAACGGACACAGACCAAGTCATCGTCCTGTATGGCGATAGCAGTACATTCATAGACTCCGAAGTGCTCAGAGAGCTTCTTTCGCATCACCATGCGACGAAGTCAGCCATGACCATCCTGTCGGTCCAGGTGAGTGATCCCACCGGCTTGGGGAGAATCTTGCGTGATGAGCATGGAGTACTCACGGGAATAGTCGAGGAAAAAGACGCGACCGAAGTCCAGCGCCAGATCACAGAGATCAATACAGGAGCAGCGGTGTACTCGGTGAAATTACTTCAGGACCTCTTGGGGAAAATTGCAGTCAATGAAAAGAAAGGCGAGTACTATCTGACGGACATCGTGAGTCTCGCGCTGGCAAATGGATATAGAGTCGACGCCTTTGTGTCGCCAGATAGCCGTGTGGGTATCGGAATCAACTCAGAAACTGAGCATGATCAAGCCGAGTTGGTGATGCAGGCGAAACTTACGGAGTAGCCTGGACCACTAATCGTTTGGAGTCAAAGAGTCCAGAACACGTGTAGAGCGTCAGTGTCTCTGTATAAGTAGGCCGAAGGGCATCAATCTCGTCAGGGTTCACAATTTGTCGTGTGCGGACACTATAGACCTTGCTCGATCCATCCTCACTCGAGAGTGTGATGGTGTCTCCGACTCTGACTCTGCTTAAATTTCCAAAGAGTCTCTTGAGGTTGTGACTATAGATCACAATATTGCCATGTTCTCCTGGATGGGCGGACGTACTGGCGATGGAGGCAGCGTTGGTGGCGACTTGCCAACCGTCTCTGCCAAAGCTCATTTCCTCCACTGGGAGGTCTATGAGGTCTGAAATTGCGATGTGAGTGGGTACGGATGTGCGAGTCAGGGGGACTGACGCAGGGCCAGCCGAATAGACCTGGATCGGGTTTCTTTGGGGCAGTGCAAAGAATGTGACTAGACTCACAAAACCCGTCAAGAAGAGGGCTATGAGAAGCACGTTTGAGCACGTCCGAATGCTTAAGTTCATGTGAGCATTATAGCATTAATTACAAGCTCCTATAGGCTTACGAAGAACTGTATAATTACTGTCCTTGTATGGTGTAGGGACGTATTTTAGTGTTTGACTATAGGCCGCCTGGTAGGGTATACTATCCTCTCTAGGTGAATGAGCCTAGATTTTTTATTTTAAGAGCTCGCAAAATATACGCAGCATGGCACAGCTTACAGTTATCATTCCAGCCTATAATGAACATGAAGCCCTCCCGATTTTGCTGGATAGGCTCGATCTAACTTTGTCGAAAGCGAAAATCGCTTACAAAGCGATTGTGGTCGATGATCATTCGACTGATGGCACAGTCGCCGCGATCTCCAAACTTACCAAGAAATATCCACTGCAAATTGTCATGAAAAAGGGAGTGCGCGGAAAAGCACAATCCATCTTCGAAGGTGTCGCGCTCGCGACCACTGAGTTTGTGGTGATGTTGGACGCTGACCTGCAATATCCTCCAGAAGCAATCCCTGAGATGATGGCGTATGCAAAAGACGGTAATCATGGAGTCGTCGTCGCCCGCCGCAAAGTATATGACGAGTCAATGATCCGAAAAGTCGGCAGTAGAAGTCTCGCATTTGTCTGCGGCAAACTGCTTCACGGTTTTTCCTGTGATATCCAATCTGGATTAAAACTCTTTAAAAAAGAAATTCTCTCCTACGTCGATACGCAAGATGTGACTCCATGGTCACTTGACTTGCCGCTGCTTCACACTGCAAAAGAGCTCGGATTCACGATCGGAGAAATTGAGATCGATTTTGTCAAACGAACCTACGGCAGCTCAAAACTCTCTCTTTTTGGTCCGACAGTCCAAATCATCAATACTGCAATCAAACTCAAATTCCGACGCATTGAAGCAGAGCAGACTGAGCCCACTCGCAAAGGGAGCATGACTGGCGCTGGAGTTCGCTACAAAGGAAAACATTTCATCACGCATTCGACTCTTCACCATAGTAAGAGTGCGATGACAGTCATCACTCCCTCACAGCGATCCTTTTTACTAGTGCTTCTTGGCATTTGTCTCATCGGCCTTGGACTCAATGCGTTGTTTACCATCCAAGTCTTCGTCGCTATCCTTTCATTTATTTACTTTGTTGACGTCATTTTTAACTTTTTCTTGATCCTGAAGAGTTTGCATTCACCTCCAGAAATCTCGCCAACCAATGGCGACATCGCCCTTCTGAAGGACAAAGATCTCCCGGTCTATACGATCTTGTGTCCACTGTACAAAGAAGCACACGTCATTCCGCAATTTGTGGAAGCGATCTCGGCGCTTGATTGGCCAAAAAACAAACTTGAAGTGATGCTCCTTTTGGAAGAAGACGATGTCGAATCGGTCGAAGCGGTCAAACACATGAACTTGCCTGGATACATCCGTGCTGTGGTCGTCCCTGACTCGCAACCAAAAACCAAGCCAAAAGCATGTAACTACGGACTCAATCTTGCGAAGGGTGAGTACGTCGTCATCTATGACGCTGAAGACAAGCCAGACGTCAATCAATTGAAGAAAGCATATATCGCGTTCCAGATCGTCGGACCAGAAGTAAAGTGTCTCCAAGCAAAACTCAACTATTACAACCCGAATCAAAACTGGCTCACGCGACTCTTTACTGCTGAGTACTCGTTGTGGTTTGACGTCATTTTGACTGGACTGCAGTCGATCGGGACGACGATCCCGCTTGGCGGTACCAGTAATCATTTCCGTACATCAGACCTCCTGGATTTTGAAGGCTGGGATCCTTTCAACGTGACTGAAGACTGTGATCTCGGAGTCCGTTTGTTTAAGAAAGGCGCCAAGACCGCCATCATCGACTCAACCACATTGGAAGAGGCAAATAGTAACTTCCGTAACTGGATCCGCCAGCGTTCACGCTGGATCAAAGGGTATATGCAGACGTATCTGTTGCACATGCGTGATCCAAAAGGATTTGCGGACGGACAGGGTATCCATGCATTGCTGTTCCAATTGACCGTCGGTGGCAAGATTGCGTTTATTCTCATCAATCCGATCCTGTGGGTCCTGACGATCGCGTACTTTGTACTGTATCGATTTGTCGGTCCGACGATCGAGTCACTGTACCCGACCGTCGTCTTCTACATGGCAGTCACTTCACTTATTTTTGGAAACTTTATGTTTATTTACTACTACATGATTGGCGCAGCCAAGCGAGAGCACTGGGGACTGATGAAGTGGATTTATCTCATTCCATTTTACTGGCTGATGGTCAGTATTGCTGGAGCGATGGCACTCTACCAACTCATCGTCAAACCACACTACTGGGAAAAGACCATCCATGGACTGCATTTAAAAAAGGTGGTCAAAGACGTTGCGCTGGAAACGATGACGGAAGTCATCCTCCAAGAAAAAGCGCAAAAACTCCCATCCTCGGCTTTTTTTAAAATCCGGACATCGATCTATCAAAACCTCGCGAAAGTCTTCAAGCGCCGGTCGTATGCGCAGATTTTTAGCAAACTAAAAGACACCAAGTATCGTGATGGTTTGTTCCTGGTCGCTGCGACCATGCTGGCCAATGTGCTCAACATGTTGACCAACGTCTACATGGGTCGACAACTGCGATTCGCTGACTTCGCGGTCATGAATACGTTCATCAGTTTGTTGTACCTTCTTGGGATCCCGTTGAGCGCGCTGTCAGCGACGGTCAACATCAAAGCTTCAAGTTTGTTTGGAAAGCATGGAGTGGACTCGGCTCGATTGTTCTGGCAACATATTCGCCGCCGCGCACTATTCTTGGGACTCATCTTCACTGGTATTTGGATCCTCTTGTCGCCATTCTTGTCGACATTCCTCCACATGCCAAATGTTTTGCCGATGCTGTTGTTTAGTCCATTGATCGTGGTGGGATTTATCTCTGCTGTCGATACCGGCTATTTGCGTGGACGATTGTTCTTTGGAGCGCTCGCACTCTCAGTCGCTCTCGAACCAATTGTCAGATTGATCTCCATCGTTACTTTTGGCGAGCTCCATCAATATGAGTTGATTTTCCTCAGTATCCCATTGGCGACGATCGCCTCGGCACTCGTCACTTACTGGTACTCGCGTCCGGGCACCGATGGTCCACGAGCAATGCGAGAGTTTAAGTTGCCTGTCGGTTTCTTCTCGCAAGCACTTGTGTCCAAACTTTCGACGATCGCGTTCTTTAGTCTCGACAACGTCATTGTGGCGCACTTTATGAGTGCAACAGAGACGGGGGAATACGCCCTCTTAGGCTTGATCGGGAAAATGATCTTTTTTGCAGGCTCACTGAGTGCTGGCTTTATCCTCCCGATCGTCTCAAATCGCGAAGGCAAAGGGGAGAGTAGTGACGATGTCTTTGACAAGCTCTTGATGATTACTGCGGTCTTGTCTATCCTTGCTCACGTCGCTCTCGGTCTTGTACTCCCAGTTATTTCCCCATACTTCTTTGGAGACAAACTCAATACCATTCGTGAGATGTTACCAATCTATGGATTGGGAATTTTGCTCTATACTATCTCTCAAAGTGTCGTGCAATTTCACCTCGCAAAGAAAGAATATGAGTTTTCGATCATCTCATTCGGCATCGCCATGATCCAAATCGTTGGCCTCTGGCTTTTCCATAGTAGCGTGATGACGGTCGTCATCGTGATGGCGATCTGCGGCGTGCTCAATGCCGTGATCCTCCTCTTTATGCACTATTTCTATCCAGTCATCCGCGTGCCGCTCCAAAATATCCGAGACTTTTTAGAACTGTTTGGAAAACTGCCCAAAGGGCCACGAGTACTAGAACAAAAAGCAAACTATCGCATCCTCATCTTTAACTGGCGCGATACCAAACATCGTTGGGCAGGTGGAGCGGAACAGTATATTCATGAAATCTCCAAACAGCTGATCGCTTCCGGTCATTCCGTCACCCTCTTTTGTGGCAATGATGGAAGACATGATCGCAATGAGATCGTCGATGGCGTCCGCGTCATCCGCCGCGGAGGTTTTTACACCGTGTATATTTGGGCATTCCTTTATTACATCGTGAGACTTCGCAAGACAGTCGATATCGTCATCGATTGCGAAAATGGGATCCCGTTCCTCACTCCACTCTATGTCTCACACCCGATTTTCTTGCTGATCCATCATATTCATCAGGATGTATTCCGCGAGCATTTGCGCTTCCCATTCTCAGAAGTCGCTGCGTATATAGAGAGTGACGTGATGCCAAGACTCTATGCACGCCACAGTATGATCACGGTCTCAGAGTCTTCCAAACAAGACATGATCGATCTCGGACTCGGTGACGCGCAGTCGATCGATGTCGTGAATCCTGGTATCAACACATCACTGTTCCGCCGTTCCAAGAAGACGACGGTCCCTTCTATCGCGTACATCGGACGACTCAAACCATACAAAAATATTGACGTGGCGATCAAAGCCTTTAGTAAAGTCCTGAAGAAATATCCAAAAGCACACTTCTCTATCGCAGGATCAGGCGAGTCCTATCACGCTCTCGTGAAATTGACGCAACGACTAAAAATCCAGGACCGTGTAGAGTTCCTCTCTACGGTCAGTGATGCTGAAAAAGCGGCGATCTTCTCTCGCTCATGGCTCGTCGTGCAACCATCGATGGTCGAAGGATGGGGAATCACCGTCATCGAAGCAAATGCCTCAGGGACACCGGTGATCGCTTCGGATGTCAAAGGTCTGCGTGACTCAGTGAATGACAATGAGACCGGGATTCTCGTCAATCCAAGCGATGTGGATGCATTGGAATCGGCCATGCTTACGTTGTTTAAGAATACATCCAAACGGGAGCAGCTCTCTGAAAATGCACTAAAGTGGAGTAAGAAATTTGGATGGCAGAAAAGTAGTGAGAAGTTTTTGCAAGTGATCGAAAAGAAAGTCGGAAGATCACTTCGCACGATAAATCGAATCGAGAAAGCCTATGAACAAGCCTAAATCAAAAAATCGAGTCCTGACCATCGTCCTTTGCGACTTTGATGATATCCGCAATTCGCTATTGGCAGCTGGTCAGGCCATCGCGACCAAAGAATTTGGTGCCAGATTGGCAGCCAAAGGACACCACATCAAAATCCTGTGTTCCCGCTATCCAGGATCGAAAGATCGCAAAGAATTTGGGATGGAGTACGTCCACATCGGACTGGGAACTTCAAATATCAAGATTAACAATTTTGCATATATATTTGCGTTGCCATTTTCAGTGATGCGCCAGCGAGGCGATATCCTCATCGAATGCTTTACTGCACCGATGTCGACACTGTGCACGCCATTGTTTACTCGCATGCCAGTGGTCGTGATCCCAAGCTGTTTTGATGCTGCGAGATTTTCCAAGCTCTATCATTTCCCATTTGAGATCATCGAGCGTTGGGGTTTGGGGCTCTATAAATATTTCCTTCCCTATTCGCAAGCGATTCTCAATAAGATCCAAGCAGTGAATCCGACTGCCAAATATGCAATTGTGCCGGAAGGCGTCGGTGAAGAATTTTTCACGATTAAACGTTCTGCTCCAAAACATATTTTGTTCCTAGGTCGCATGGATATCGAGCAAAAAGGCATTGATCTCTTGTTACATGCATATAAAAAAGCCAAACCATCACTCTCGTTGCCACTCGTCGTCGCTGGCAATGGTCCACAGGAACAGGAAGTCGCCCAGATGGTCAAGAAACTTGGGCTCAGTCGTGACGTCACTATGACGGGATCGACCTATGGTGAAGCTAAAGCCAAAGCGTTGAGTGAAGCGGCATTTGTGGTCGTCCCTTCACGCAATGAGACATTCTCATGTTTTGCTCTCGAAGCTTTAGCCTCAGGCTCACCATTGATTACGTTTGATATCCCTGGTCTCTCTTGGACAGACGCAGGCTCGACACTGAAAGCTAAAAGTTTTGAAGTCAACTCGCTGGCACAACAGCTCATCGAGATGGAGAAAAAGTACTCCAAAATGAGCAAGCCAGCCCGAGAGTTCGCCAGCCACTTTAGCTGGGATCATATGGCCAACGACTATGAGTCATTCTTTCAAAAAATAGTGGAAGGAGCACTATGAATGCACAAACAGGAAAAATCTTTGTAACCAAATCATTCTTGCCGCCAATGGAAGAATACAGTGCCATGGTCGCCAAAATTTGGGAAACTGCGTGGCTGACCAACGCGGGACCTTTGGTCCATCAATTGGAGACGCGACTGGCGACGCAGCTCGGTGTCAAACACGTGCTCTTCATGTCCAATGGAACGATCGCGATCCAGATCGCCTTGCGCGCCCTGGGCATCCACGGTGACGGTGAAGTGATCACCACACCATTCTCCTATGTGGCTACGACATCATCAATCTTGTGGGAACATGCGAAGCCGGTCTTTGCAGATGTCGACCCTACGACTTTGTGTCTTGACCCAAAAGCCGTCGAAAAAATGATCACCCCAAATACCAAAGCTATCATGCCAGTGCATGTCTATGGAGTGCCGTGCGACGTAAAAGCTTTTGAAGCCCTTTCAAAGAAATACAACATTCCAGTGATCTATGATGCTGCTCATGCATTTGGCACACTCGTAGATGGAAAGTCGGTCCTCAATTTTGGGACGCTTTCGACATTGAGTTTCCACGCAACCAAACTTTTCCATACTGGAGAAGGTGGAGCGATCGTGACCAATGATGATGAGATCGTCAAGAAAATTTCCTTGCTGCGTAGCTTTGGCCACGTCGGCGATGAGCATTTTGTACTCGGCGTCAATGGAAAGAACTCAGAGTTTCATGCGGCTATGGGGCTCGTGAATCTCGAACACATCGACGACATCCTTGCCTCTCGCAAAAGTATCACTGCTCTCTACGATGAAGCGTTGCAGCCACTGATCAAAGCTGGGAAATTGCAGCGACCGGCAGTCGCCCAAGGGGTTGACTATAACAGCTCCTACTATCCTGTGGTGTTTGAATCAGAATCGATCATGCAGGCAGTCAACATCCACTTGCAGGAGAATAACATCATCCCTCGACGATATTTCTTCCCATCACTCAACACGTTGCCGTATGTGAATGGTGAGAGTTGCCCGATCTCAGAGTCTGCGTCAGCAAGAGTCTTGTGCCTCCCAATTTATTACCAATTGCCGCCAGAAGATGTCAAACGAATCGCGGAGTTGGTCACGGTAAAAACCCTAAAATGTTATGAATAAGTCACGAGTCCACACCGTCACTGTCGGGATCCCTGCTCACAACGAAGCGATGAACATCGAGTTTTTGTTGCGATCGATTTTGAAGCAGACAGGGGAACATTTCCGACTGGAAAAAGTATATGTCCTCTGTGATGGATGTAGCGATGACACGGCGCTGATCGCCAAGAAAGTAGCCAAAGAAGATCTGAGGGTAACAGTGGTCAATGACCACAAGCAAAAAGGGAAGACGACACGACTCAATCAACTGTACTCTTATAACCAAAGTGAGTACGTCCTCAATCTGGACGGCGACATCCTCCTCGGGAGTGATCAGTTTATCGAGTCACTTGTGACTACGATTTCAAAAGATCCAAAGGCATTGGTGGTCGCAGCTCACTTGGTGCCGTTGCGCATGCCAGGGTTTGTTGGCCACATTGCATACACAAACTGCTTGCTCTGGAATGCGACTCGAGTCGATTTGAATGGCGGCGATCACATCGCCAATTTGTTTGGGCAAGCGACGATGATCACTCGTGACTTCTCTCGTTCATTTGTATACCCCGCTCACATTACGTGTGATGAAGAATTCTTGTATGTGCTCGCAAAGCAACACAATGGGTTTCGATACTGCAAGGAAGCTGTCGCCTATTTTGCTCCTGCAAGTAACATCAAAGAACTGAGATCGCAAGCTACTCGCTTTGGAAAAGAGCGCTACATGCTCCAGTCATATTTTGGGATTGATGTCGATCAGATGCATGAAGTACCTTTTGAAGCGAAAGCAAAAGCAGTGCGCAAGATGCTCAAAGTAGACCCGGTCTACACGATCGCGGCAATTCTCTTCAACTACTGGATGCAGCTCGCTCCGTCGGTCGACGCTCTCAATCAAAATGGGATGTGGCAACCTGCAACATCGACCAAATCTCTAGTAAAATATATTCATCACCAATCGTAATACCAACTATGGACTTCACACACTCACGAGCTTGGGCTCATCTCCATCTCTTCTTCACCAATCCAGTCGATTATCTCTTCTGGTTTTTGTACGCCAAAGACGGAGTCGTAGAGATGTATGAGTACGATCCGAAGTCAGACGTCATCGTAGAGAAGGTTCGCTCACAAATCGCAAAGAAATTCCCTGAGCTGACACTCAACTACGTCGGGTCATCGAGTCTTCGCATCCTTGACGAGCGTGAGCTCGACCTCTATGTCAATGTGAACGCATCTGAGTTTGGAAAATATGTCCCTGCATTCAAAAAAATGTTTGGCACGCCGATCGATGACAAACCTGACTTTATCCAATGGTATTTCCCAGAAGATGAGTACATGGTCGACGTTTCGATCATCGATCCAGCCCGACCAAAATTCCAAAAGGAGCTGAAATCATTCTTGCTTTTGAAGAACAATCCAAAACTTCGAGAAGAATACAGCAAAATCAAGCGTGACGCGCAGGGAGGGAGTTTGCGAAAGTTTCAGTTTCGAAAAGTCGCATTTCTCTCAAAGCTCAAACGAATGAAATAAACGTATGAAAAAAATAACGATCACTGTAGGCATCGCTGCGTACAATGAAGAAAAAAACATCCAGCGGACAATTCAAAATATCTTGACTCAAAAACAAGATACGTTTGAGTTGCGTGAAATCATCGTGAACTCAGACGGTAGTACTGACGCCACTGACAAAAATGTCCGATCACTTCGCAATCCACGTATCATGCTCATCGCGGATGGCAAACGAAAAGGCAAGGCGATTCGCGTCAACGAAATTATGAAAAAGTCGACGACGGAAATTTTGGTATTGCTCGATGCTGACGTAGAATTTGGGTCAAATCAAGTGATCGAAAAGTTAATTGCTCCATTTGCGACTGACCCGGAAGTGGTGATCACTTCGGGAGGACAAAAGACACATAAACCGAGAAATATCGTCCAAAAAGTGGTAAGCACAGGAATCAGTATGTGGGACGAGACGATCAAAAAATATATTGGTTCAGGGGCATATTTTTGCTCAGGCGGCATCCGTGCATTTCGACGAATATTCTACACTCACTTTGAGTTTCCACAGATTCGAGCCGAAGATGTGTATCCCTATTTATATTGCAAGAAAAATAAGCTTGGCAAGTTTGTGTATGTGCCAGAAGCTGCCATCTATTACTCGCTCCCAAAAACGCTTGCAGATTATTTGAGTCAGACTCGACGCTATTTGACTGCCGTCGATGAGCAAGCAGAGTACTTCGATGAGGATTTTATCGCAAGAGAATTCTCAGTGACGACACTTGATAAGTTGATCACGCTCGTGACGTCTCTAGTTTGTAATCCAGTGTGGACGGTGTTGTATTTTGCACTCAATGTGTATGCGCATATCGATGCAAAATTGCAGCCAAAGAAAAAAGTCGCTGTGTGGGATGAGGTAACCAGTTCAAAATAATTATGTCATTGTTTGAATATATTTACTATTTTCTGTTGAACATCCTCCCGAAAAGCTCGGTGAGTTCTCGTGTCATCTTGTGTTATCACAGTGTCTCGCGATCAGGATGGCGATTTGCAGTGACACCAGAACTCTTTGAATCGCACATCAAAACTCTGAGCACACGATATGAGATCCTCACCGTAGATGAGCTACTCAAATCGAAATCAAAGCGACCATTGCTTGCACTCACGTTTGATGACGGATACGCCGACAACCTGACGGTCGCCGCACCAATCCTCAAAAAATATGGATTGAAAGCGACGCTGTTTGCGATCGGCTCTACTGCAAATCGAAGTGAGCTAGACAATCAATTGCCACTGCTGGGTGTCTCAGACATCAAAAAACTCCACAACGATTTTGGGTGGGACATCGGGTTTCACACCGCGACACACGCAGATCTCTCAAAATTGACATCCTCAGGAATCGAATCAGAAATAGTCACCGGGAAAACGAACTTCGAAAAACGCATTGGCAGTACGGTCCATTCATTTGCATATCCTCGCGGCTTTACCAATGGTGAAGTCATTGCTGCAGTGAAGCGAGCTGGTTTTCGCTCTGGGTTCACTGTCGATGGCAGACAAGTGAATCCTACCAAACCGCTCTCAACTGATAGAATAAACATTGAAGGGAAGACCACCAGTATCCAATTGTTGACCCTTCTGACGCCCATGGGGTTGACCATCACGTCAGCACTCAATCGATTGTTGCAAATAAAAGAATACATCCTTACACCTCGATTTTTATGAAAACTCAACCAACTTCACACCGACGACCATTCTTACTATTTTTCACCTTGCTCTCCGTCGTGTTCTGTGCAGTGATCCTTTTCTTGGGAATTCGCGGTGTGATCGGCAATCCAACAGCAGATGATCTCAACTCTCCAATCTGGAAAGACGAGGGGCCATTGGAACTCTCACCTGATCGTGGTCGCTTCGCGCTCACGTACTCTCTGCTTGAAGACAAATCCTACTATTTCTCGACTTCGGTCGCGAAGTTTGCCCTTCCTGATGTGGCATTTTCTAACGGGCATTATGTGTCTCTTTTTGCGCCAACCGTCTCCTATGTCATCATGCCAGGCTATATCATCGGAAAGTACTTTGGAGTCTCGCAAGTCGGATCGTTTGCCGTCGTCGCGATCTTCGCGCTTCTCAATTTTATATTGATCCAAGCAACCGCCAGACGACTCGGCGCCAATCCAATCGCAGCGATGATCGGAGCGTTACTGTTTGTCTTTGCCACACCTGCATTTCCGTATGCGGTGACGCTGTACCAGCATCATATCTCGACGTTTATCATGCTGCTTTCTATCTATATTTTGGCTCGATTTGAAAATCGTTGGTCATTGGCGATCATCTGGTTCTTGTGTGCCTTGTCGATCTCAATCGATAACCCAAACTTGTTTATTATGTTGCCAATTGGAGTCTTTGCTTTGGCGCGCACCATAGAGGTCAAAGAGATGGCAGGCAAACTGCGCTCCACGATTCATCTTCCCGGGCTTTTGACCATGGTGGTGATGATCCTCCCGATTTTGTTTTTCTTAAACTTTAATAAAATGTCGTACGGTAATCCATTCCAGCTTGCTGGCACAGTGCCGAGTGCAGACACCGAGAGTAATTTGACCAAAATTGATATCGCCGATAAGTTGCAAGCACAGCAAGCGAGTGCCTCCGCGACAGCGACAAACAAAAAGAAATCGGCTCTGCTGTTTTTCCAACCACGAAACCTTCCAAATGGTCTCTATGAACATCTCTTCAGTCCTGACCGTGGCATGCGTACGTTTACGCCCGTGATGTTTATTGGGTTCTTTGGTATTTTTGCGTTGGCGAAGAAATCGAAGTCATTTGCTTCATTGCTCATGGCGATATTTGGCTTTACGATCTTACTGTATTCGATGTGGGGTGATCCGTACGGTGGCTGGGCATTTGGATCCCGCTATATGATCCCTGGATATGCGATCCTCTCCCTCTGTATCGCATTTGCACTCACGACTTGGAGAAAAAATATTTTCCTCTTGCTTCTCGTAGTCGTCTTGGGGAGCTTTAGTCTTGGAGTCAACGCTATCGGTGCATTGACCAGTAATCGCAATCCACCACAAGTCGAGATCTTGGCGCTCGAAAAACTTTCTGGGCACCGTGAACGCTATTCCTTTACCCGTAACATGGAAGCGCTCGATCAAAATCTTTCAAAATCATTTGTCTTCCAGACGTATCTCAAAGGTCATATTACTGCATGGCAGTATGCTGAAGCGATCATCGGTTCGCTTGGCGTCGTGCTGTTGCTGGAGACTGTGTGGCTGTATGTCGACAAGGAGCGTGTATGACCCTTCCGAAATTAGCGATCACCATTCCGTTACCGACCCAGGCGATCAAGACTGCCATGAATTATCTCCATGATCATGCGTTGAGTATTGTGTGCGTATTCTTAGTCATTGTCTCGATCTCTCAGTTTGTCATGTACTATCGCAATGGACTCGGTTTGGCGTACAACGATGCTCGTTCACATCTCGACATCGGCCGACGCGTCGTCGAAGGTCTCAAACCTGGCTTGGCGCAGCTCGGGAGTGTCTGGTTGCCACTGCCTCACATCTTGATGGTGCCGACGATTTGGAACGATTTCATGTGGCATAGTGGGCTCTCCGGTGCGATCCAGTCGATGATCTCATTTGTACTCACGGGTGTCCTCGTGTACAAGATCTTGGAGCGACTCAACGTCGGTGTGGTCGGACGCGTTTTCGGAGTCTTGGTCTTTGTCGCAAACATTAATATCTTGTATCTGCAGTCGACTGCCATGACGGAGCTGTTGCTGATCGCGACGATGACCGCTGGCGTCTATGAACTGCTTTGCTATCACCAAAATGACAAGATCCTCTCGCTGATTAAAGCGTCATTTTGGATCATGCTCTCCACACTCATCCGCTATGATGGGTGGTTCCTGCTCCTGTATTCTACTTTTTTGATCGTGCTGCACTCACTTCGTCAAAAGAAATGGGCAATGGCTGAAGGAGTCTTCTTCTTCTTTTGTACGATCGCTGGATTTGGGATCTTCTTGTGGGTCTTGTGGAATGCCGCAATTTTCAAAGATCCTCTCTACTTTGCTTTGGGACCCTATTCAGCGCACGCACAGCAAGCAGAGCTGATCAAAGCCGGAATCCTGATCACGTATCACAACTGGATTCAGTCGTTGCGCACCTACTGGTATGCGATGCTTTACAACACCGGGACATTTACGGTCATCCTCGGAATCATTGGGAGTCTGTTCTTTGCCTTTGATAAGAAAATCAAGGAACCGATGAAGCTCGCAACAAGTGCGTTGCTTATGCCGCTCGTGTTTAATATCCTCGCGTTGTACTTTGGGCACTCAGTGCTCTTTGTGCAAGGACTCAATGGAAATACTTGGTTTAACATCCGCTACGGGATCATGATGATGCCGTCGATCGCAGTGCTTGCTGGGTATTTGGTAGGAAGGATCAAAGACTATCGAGTCGTGATCATCGGACTCTTCTTGTTTGTCACTTTCTTTGCATTTGTGAGTGGCGACGCGGTGACGATCGATGACGGTCGCGTCGGATCAAGCCAGAAAAATGTCAGTGAAGTCAGTAGTTGGTTGTATCTACATGCCAAAAATGAGAAAGGATTTATCCTGATCTCAGCTGCATCACATGATGCCATCATCTTTAGTTCAGATCTGCCAATGGCTCGCTATATTCACGAGGGTACCGGCACATATTGGACGAGTGCGACGACATCTCCTGATCGATGGGCACGTTGGATCGTCATGCGTACCAACGATGAAAACGATCAGACCTTTAAACTGATAAAAAAGTCAGGGCAACTGTACAAATATGATTTGGTGAACTCATATCCGTTCGCAGATATCTACCAACTCAAAGATGTCTATCTTCCAAACTTGATTACTGAGCCAGTCTTGCCAAATCAGCGATAGCGTGTATGGCTACTCAAACTGACACATACCAACAACTCGATGAGCGCTTCAAAGCGTCTCACGACCGTTGGAATATTGAGACTTCAGTGCACGAGAAAAAAAGATTGAGGACACTCTTTGAATTTTGCAAGTCTGTCCCTCATCGATCGATCTTAGAGATCGGATGTGCCGAAGGGCATTTTACCAAAATGTTGACGACCATCAGCGAGGACGTCACTGCAATAGACTTATCTTCCATCTCCATTTCTCGAGCCAAGAAACGAGCGCCGCTAGCAAAGTATATTGTGACGACGCTTGAGGATTTTTATCCTTCAAAAAAGTTTGATTTGATAGTCGCTTCCGAAGTGCTCTATTACATGCCTAACAAACAAGAATCACTCTCGCATTTGCGGCGATTGGGGAAAATAGTACTGACGAGCACTTTTTTGATGCGCAATTTTCGCGGGTATATCTCGGAATGGTATCTTTCACGCTTGCGACGAGTGCACACCAAAGTATTGATCACGATCGAAGAAAAAAAGTTGACGCTAGTCACGCTGTGGAAGATTCTCAATTATGCAGTCTTTGCCTTGCATCTGCATTTTCGAAGGACTGTGGGACTTCCTCCACTTCCCCATTTTCACTAGCGCGACATTTTTTGTTCCCAGTGCCATGCATCTGTGACGATCTGATCGATGGAGTCGTGAGTCGGTTTCCAACCAGTCTTTGATTTGATTTTCTCGCTGTTCGCGATCACGCTGCCAGCATCTCCTGGGCGGCGAGGGTAGTAGTGGACGGGAAGATCTTTTCCGGTGATTCTTTTTACCGCATCGATGACTTGGAGGACAGAGTATCCGCGTCCGTAGCCGACATTGAACGTCTCACTCGCTCCGCCGCTACGCAAATAGGTCAGAGCAGCAATATGTGCGGTCGCGAGATCGACGACGTGTATATAATCTCTCACTCCAGTCCCATCGATCGTCTCAAAATCTTTCCCATACACTGGGATCTCGGTCGCTTCGCCGATCGCAGCATCCATACACGAACGTAGGAGATGTTTGACTCCTTTTGTACGTTGTCCGATCCGACCAGCTGGATCTGCCCCCGCGACATTGAAATATCGCAAAATCGCGTACTTCATTCCTGTGACTGCGGCAGCATCTTTGATCACTTGTTCACTCATGAGCTTTGACCAGCCATACGGATTGAGAGGGTGAGTGGGAGCGTCTTCGGTGACGGGAGTATCCCCGACCGATCCATACGTCGCAGCCGTGCTTGAAAATAAAAAGTGCTGGACATGAAAGTGACTCGCAAGCTCGACCAAGCCAATGGTATTGATGAGGTTGTTTCTGTAATACTCTAGCGGCTTGGCGACGGATTCTGGCGCATTGATCGAAGCGGCGAAATGGATGATGGTATCAGGTTTATAGGTCTCAAATACACCCTCAAGCGCCTTGAGGTCCGATAAATCGGCTTGAACGCACGTTTCCTGATGCAAGAGGGCATCCGCGTGACCAGTCGACAGATTGTCGACGATGACGACTGGCTCTTTTGCTTCGCCCAATTCATTGAGGACGTGACTACCAATATACCCGGCGCCGCCTGTGATGAGGATCATAGACTTGATAGTATACCGTATAATACCCCTATGAAAAAGTTTTTTCTCGTAGCTCTGACATTTGCGGTCGTGCTCATGCTTCCCAAAGCGGCGTATGCGGCTCAGGCATCGTGGTGGCAGATCCAGTCGATCGATACCAAGAAGTATTCACTGGATCCAAATAATGAGATGGAGAAAGCTCCGGCGAAATATGAGCAAGAGATCGACGATCGTGTCGCTGCGATCGCAAAACTTGGTGTCACTCATATCACGTTGGACACCTACTACGACGATGACTTTTTGCCGAGTCTCGCAGAATGGGTGAGTGCTGCCCACAAATACGGTATTCATGTCTGGTTTCGCGGCAATTTCGAAGGGTGGACTGGGCAGAAAGGTGCTGACAAGATCGATGTCGACACTCACAAACAAATGCTCCAGGAATTCCTCGATACTCACGCCTACTTCTTTGAGGCAGGCGACATTTTTACGAGTTGTGCCAATTGTGAGCTCGGTCCGATCGGAGATCCTCGTCAAACTCACAATGCCGAAAGCTATCGAGCATTCCTAGTCGACGAGTACACGATCGCCAAAGAATCCTTCTTTCACATGGGCAAAAATGTGACGGCGAACCTTTTCCCGATGCCGATGGATCTGGCACGAGTCGTCCTTGATGAAAATACGACGCGAGGGATTGGCGGATTTGCGACGATCGATGAGACGGCGACTGATGCCGCGACCCTCAATCAAGAAATCACCGCGATTCGTACGCAGACCAAAGGCAAGGTCATCCTTTCATCTCTGACTGCTCCAGTCTCAGTCCTGCCGGCGCTTGCAACTGACAAAAATCTGATCGGAATGACATATACCGGTACCAACTCCGCGGGAATTGAAAAACACTATATCCCGAATGTCGCGAGTGGGACGATTTATGGGCGTGACAGCGCTCCTTTGGCGAGTGCGACCATCGCGACTCCACTCAAAGAGGTCTATTCCGACGCGAACGGATCTTTTGTGCTCCCATTGCTTGCAACTGATACAAAGCTGAGTATCAAGCTGGCTGGCTACCATACGCAGGATCTTGATATTGTGCCGGAATACTCGTCAGGAATGGATATTCGCCTCGAGAAAGAGGAGTATTCCATCTTCTACAAAATCAAACTGTTCATCCAGCGCTACATCTAGTGAGTGTCCATTGAGCGCCGATGCCGTATAATATCCTATATGAAATTGTTTCTGGCTTTATTCGTAGCCATAGGAGTCCTCATGGCTTCTTCATCATCAGTGAGTGCGGTCGGGTCGACGTGGTGGCCGATCCAATCCATCGACACGATGAAGTATTCTCGAGATCTGGCGTCCCAGACCCTCGATAGTCCGGCGAGCTTTCAAAGTACGATCGACTTTCAGGTCAAGGCAATCGCCCAGACGGGGGCGACTCACGTCAGCATCGCCACTCCGTACGACGAAAAGTTTATCCCGGTGCTCAAGATGTGGGTCAAGGCTGCACGAGCAAATCATATCCATGTGTGGTTTCGCGGTAACTTCTCGGGATGGGAAGGCTGGTTTGGGTATGATCGCATCGGCAGGGACGCTCACGCGGCCCAATTACAGACATTCTTGGACGCGCATGCCGAGTTGTTTGAGACTGGAGACGTCTTTAGTAGTTGCCCAGAGTGTGAAAACGGCGGTCCAGGTGATCCACGGATGACTGGAGATATTGCAGGACACCGCGAATTTTTGATCAAAGAGTATGCCATTGCCAAAGATGCTTTTTTTCGGATGGGCAAAAATGTCACTCCAAACTTGATGTCAATGAATGGGGATGTGGCACGAGTGATCATGGACGAGCAGACGACCAAGTCATTGGGAGGGTATGTAGTGATTGACCACTATGTGGCGACTCCAGAGAAAATGATCGAAGATATCCAGCAGATCGCGCAAGCGAGTAAAGGCAAGATCGTTATCGGCGAGTTTGGAGCGCCTGTCCCTGACATCCACGGCGACATGACTGAAAAAGAGCAACAGCAATGGGTGGACCGCACGTTTGCAGCGCTCGCGATGGAGAAGAGTGTCGTCGGCGTCAACTATTGGGTAGGCTTTGGGGGATCGACTGAACTTTGGAATATTGGTGGCAGTCCGCGACTGGTCGTAGATACGGTCCATCGCTACTTTGCTCCACCCGCAGCGAGCGGATTCGTCCATTCTCGCGACAATTCCGTCCTCGCCAATGTGACGGTGAAGACTCCGTGGAGGACGACCACGACCGCAGCAGACGGGTCATTTATGCTCCCGCTCTCGGCGAATGACACGGAGATCTCTGTCTTTGCAAAAGGCTATCATGCTCAAAATATCACCGTCTCGACTCTCGGGACCTCAGATATGGATATCCGCCTGGAGAAGGAGCAATATTCTCTCTTCGAGCAATTCAAACTTTGGCTTCTTCGCATTTTTGGGTAAACATCTTGTCCTATAGTGGATAAAGCTTGCGTTATCTGATATACTACGTCCTAGTATAGTTTTTACTATGTCTATGAACGGGAAAATCATTCAAAAAATTGCTACAGTCTTCTTTTCAAGTTTGTTGTTTTTGTCGGCAGTGAACCCCGCATTTGCGACTCTCGCTCCCGATTTCCCAAATTGTCCAAATCCTGTCGGCACGGTCATCGCTTCCTATGAAGATGGTGTCCATGGGATCGCTGGAAGTACACTTACGTACACCGGGTCGGATACGGTCTACCAGATCGATACCAATCGCGTCTCACAATGTTACTGCTCTCCAGACGGCTCAGGGATCCAGACTAACTGGTGGAAAGCCTCTAGTTTGACCCCAAAGCAAAAGACTGAGTTGGTCGATGCTGGGTGGATCTACATTCCTGATGGCTCAGTGTGGGGACTGGATCCAAGTGACTGGATGGCCTACAACATTAGTTTTGTCTGTGGTGGCAAAGGTGGGGGATCGAGCTCTTCCGAAAGTGGTTCAAGTTCGTCATCAAGCTCAAATTCCAGTAGTTCTTCAAGTAACTCGATCGTCAATATCATCCCTCAAATTCTTGGATTTGCAGATACTGGCAGACTCGCATTTTGGCGACAGTTTTTCTTTTTGACAGGAATTGTCTCGTTTGCGGCAGGATTTTTGGTCCTCTTTGTCCGCTCCATTCCCCGACAGCCTAAAAAGCGCTAAGTTCTCCAGAAGCCTATAAGATTGCTATAATGTCTGTTTTCGGGTATAATTCTCAAGTCCGTTTATTCATGTTTATAAGGAGTGTGTATCGATGTCGGAACTTGCAATTCTGAAAAAATTTGGTTCGACGTTTCAACTTTTGAAGGCCATTAAACAGGCAAAGCTCGCTCATGAGGATGGTCTCGTGAGGGAATTTCTCACCGCAATGGTAGTGGTGCTCGAGAGAATTGAGACAGACAAATTTACAAGAAAGTACTTCTTTTACGATCTTGAAAAAGATTGCTGGAGAGCGGAAGACGCATGGATTCCTCTGACGGCAGAAGAACGTAAAATAAGTTACGTGACGTATTTGTGGCAGCAGCTCAATGAAGCAAAAATGGCGATAGACCTCGTCAAAAACGGCGATGATCAGCGCGAAGTGAAAGACAACTTCACTCCTGAACTAAAAGAGCTGGCAAAGAAAAACAGACTAGCAATTGAGAGGCTGATGCAGCCCCAAGAAAAATAGTCTGACAGTGACAACTGAATAACGGATCGGCCCTCCCAGTCAACAAAACTGAGGAGGGCCTTTTCGCATCTTCTTAGGCCTATAAGGTTGCAATTGTCTGTGTACTAGGCTATACTCGCTCTTCCGTTTATTTAGTAGAGGATGTGTCAGCGTGAATCACTTCGAAGAAAAGGCTCCTGTTGCTGATCCAGAAATTGTCTCTAAGCAGCTCGAACGGCTGCATGGGAGACTACGAAGTGCATCTGGAAAACAAGAGGGGCAAAGAGCCGTTCAAAAGGTCGTTGTACAAGATGAAGTAGAAGTAGTGACATCGCATTTGGCGACTGCCTTAGATTGTTTAGCTGCGAAGGGAAATGGCTGTCTGGATGATCCAGATTTCAATCGCGCTGTCGATATTGCGTCTGCGCATGTTCGAACATCGACTTTCCGGGTAAATCATCCGATCGTCAGTGTTGTCGTCGACCATGTCTGGTTGCTTCAGCAGGTAAAAGATGGGGCATTCCCCCATGCAGATCTAGGAAGCAAAGTGAAGGACGCAAGTAAGGTGACGGCGAATCGTTACAAGTACGTTTTAAAGAACGTTTTCCTGTAGCAACTCTCTAAACGGAAAAATAGACCCTCGGACGTTGGACACGGCCGGGGGTTTTTCCTAGCTTAATTTAAGAAAAATATCCCAGCATTGAGTAGAGTCGCAAAGCTCACCCATGCAATATAGGGAAGTAGCAAATATGCTGCGGTCTTTGATAGCGGAAAAAATAATTTGATGGAGAGCACGATCGTGCTCGCGAGTACAAATATCCCCACAAGTCCAAGTATCGGTGAGCGAAGTCCAAAGAACAGGATCGACCACAGGAAGTTAAAAAACAACTGCGCATAGAATGCCTTGAGCGCTTGCTTCACCTGTGGTTTCTTGTGTCCTTTTTTCCAAATGAGAAACAGCGAGATGCCCATGAGCGCATAGAGCGTCGTCCACACGGGTCCAAAGACCCAGTTTGGAGGAGCAAAGAATGGCTTCGTAAGATGTGCGTACCACGTCGGGATGTTTGCGGTGGTGAACGGTGTGCCGGCAAGACCAACCAATTCACAGAACAGGATTGCGATGATGCCTTGCACGTACTTGTTTTTCATATCTTCAGTATACCGCTGGGTGTAAAATATTGGCTAGAACCTTATGAATGCTATCGATGAAGAAGAATTGATCGAACAAGAATTTCACGTCTCGTGGTATATCATCACCTACAAGCTCCTCTTTGGGATCTTCGAAGTGGTACTGGCGACATTGCTCGCACTCTACGGACGAGCCGCTGCCGTGTGGTATCACGATTTTGCTCTTCGCGAGATCACTGAAGACCCCCACGATCTGTTGATCTACATGACGACGAAAGTCCTCCCAAACGTCCTCAATCATCGGACATTTTTGATCATCTACTTACTTACACTTGGGAGCGCCAAGATCGCTGGCTCCATCGGTCTCATGTATCAAAAAAATTGGGGAGTCGATCTCCTCGTCGGCGTCACTTTGCTCATGTTTCCGTTTCAGCTCGTTCAGTTCCTACTTCATCCGACGTTCATGGATTTTGCATATATTTTCATTGGACTCTCTATCGCCATGTACTTGATCAACTTCAAACCTCACGTCTGGGCGAAGAAAATGGCCCAAAAAGGCAAGCGTCATACGAGATTCTTACGAACTTCACACGACGAAGACTAACCCTTGGCGGTATCCTATTCCTCAGTACATCAGTATATATTGTCCAAAGGAGAACCTATGGGTATCTTAGATATCATCATTTTAGTTTTAGTCATTTCTTGGCTTGGAGGATTTGCACTTCACGTCGGTGGCGGATTGATTCACTTACTCTTGGTGGTCGCGTTGATCGTCCTCGTACTTCGCGCACTTGGCGTCAATGTCTAGACGATTTCCAATACGCAAAGAATGGGAGCACAAACGTGACGGTGTAGTAGATATACACATCGAGCTTGTAGTATCCGTCGGCTGGGTGCAAGAGTTTGAGGATGCCGATGTAGTCCATCACGATGGCGGTAAGCGTCCAGGCTACGGAGATGTAAAGCGCTTTTTGCCAACCCGACGGTTTCATTTTTTTGAAAAGTACCCACAGAGTCATTGCAATACCGATGGGCATGATGAGCCAACCGATGCTACCTGGCGGGACGACAAAGAAAAACACAAACCCTAAAATATACCCGACGAGCCAGAGGAGAAATCCCCAGACTGCGATCGATATGATGTCCTTGCGGTTCATACTTTCAAAAACTCAAGTGCTTTGAAGACGATAAATGCTGGCCAAAAGAATGCTTTGATGATGCCGAACACGACCATCGTAGCGGTCGGAGCTGTTTGGATAAAGTACACCATCGCGCCGATGACTCCGAGACCATAAAAAGCGTTTGCACAGGGCTTATTTTTCATACCTATAGAATACAATTTTTGTAGATATATTCTGTGATCTTGATCACTCATGAACTCTTCGTGTCTGTGAATTTGGGTACTCTTGTACATCAGCGATAGCCGACGCGATTTGGCTACTCAATTCTTCGACATTGAGAGGAGATTTTGATTCAAGCGATGCGAATTGGATTTCACGATCCGGACTAACGATGTCATAGATGACATCAAAGGCTGGTAACTTTGTATTGCCAGACGGGTACATCAGAATCGTGCAAATATGTTCGCGTCCATGGGTTACAACGTGAGTCACATGTGTAAAATCTCCATTTGGCCTCTTTTCATACGGCACAGTACGAAGTGTGTACCCTTTCAAGGCTCTCTCAATTGGTCTACGAAATGTTTCAGGAAAACTTGTGTGTTCGCGTGATAGTGCTTCTCGGTTCTCTACTTGCATAGAAGATCTTTCAAGTTAATCAAACTGAAAGCTCGCGAGGACGTGCTCCAAGATACTGTCAGTCTCCTTGGCTCCGACCGCGTACTCACTTTCGATATCATACAAGTACTCGTCGCGCTCAAAAAAGAATGCTCGTCGATCGACATTGCCTCGTCCATTGCGGACACTTACTTGTGTGCCGATGATATCACCAATTGTCCGAGGATAGACCTCAGGCGCCGAACCGCCAGTCACGGCCGGGTAGAGTTCGATCAAATGATTCAGGGTATTTTGCTTGCTTTTTTTGATGATATTGACTGAGAAGACACCGCTGAGCATCGGATGATCGATCTGATCTCCGTCTTCCGGTGCAGTGATGGCGACGAGGTTGGCGATGTCTGGAGTGATCTCAGGTGGCGCTGGCTTTGCCACGTTCCAATTTTCAGGATACACAAACGAGAAATGATACTGCGCATTGGTGTAGGTCTTTTGTCCGACGCCATCGGCGACGGGTTCACTGTCTACCGGCACAGGTGAAGCATCCAGTGAAATGACAGGCGTCGGCTCGGGAGCAGTGAAACGCACGCGAGCAAAGATTGCCTGACCATAGACTGCGAGGATCACTACAAGGATGGTGACACTGACTCCAATGACTGCTTGTGGACTGAGGTGAGTCATGCCTCCATCCTACCACTCTTGAGTGATATATACTTACCTGATGGGACGTATCAGTGTCTGGATCATCTTTGTACTAAACATCTTTCTTGGGTTTGCGGTCGTCATTTCTCCGTACGTCACTGGAGTAGATTGGAAGATGATAGGCAATCAGCTTGGGGACATCTCGGTGATCGCTTTTGGTCTCACGCTCGTGCCAGGGATACTCCTGCGCTTTGGAGCCGTCCGGCGCTATGCCCCGATCTACGCATTTTTGAAATTGATTCGTCGTCAACTTGGCATTTTCGTCTTTGTCACGGCGCTTGCGCACACAGTGTGGAGCTTTGTCTTGCCCTCGCATACACTGATTCCTATCCGTATGTCTGATTGGATGGGAGCGGTCGCCCTCGCTGTCTTCTTTGTGTTATTCCTGACTTCAAATGATCAGTTACAATCTCGTCTGTCGCATGCATGGAATACACTTCATAGTTTAGTACATGTGATGATTTGGCTGGTGCTGCTTCATATAGTGCTGAAGGCAAATATCCAATGGTCGCTGATCACCGGGATGGTGATCCTCGCAGATGTCGGATCGTGGGGATGGTATCTCTCACACTCAGAGCAAGTATTCGGCGACGTAGAGCAGCGCTCCTGAAAAGACAGAGATGAGCCAAAAGATCATGAACGTGATCGTCGTTTTCTTGTGGGTCTGGAAATAGTTCTCACCTTTTTTGTATTTGAAATATGCATTTGCGAAAAACCAAATCAGTGCGACAAACATAATGAGGGAGAGGATCCCGTGGGTGATCGCGAGTCCAGTCTTCCAGGTAAATGCGCCTGTGTGAGTCTCTTTTTGACTGGAGCTATAAACCATGTAGCTGATGTTAAAGATGATCTCGTAGGCGAGCGTCCCAAAGGCAAGCATTTTTGGGAAGACTGCAGTCTTGATACTTTTCCAAAATACCGTGATCACCGCCGCGGTGACGAAGAATTCTGTGATGAGGGTGATGGTACTAAAAAGTGGTGCAGTCATATTATTTTCTCTTTCGAATTTCCTTCCAAAAGAATACAGTGCCGGACAACAAAAAGAGCATGCCTAAAACCCATGTGAACAAGACCGTGATACCGAATATTGCATGTGTTATCAGACCCTTGGTCGTGCGAGAGTACATCATGTCTCCACCAGCAAACCCCATCTTGCTTCCCGCTATCGTCGCAGTCGGGTCACATCCACTCATTCGTTTTCCCATCGCAATATGCATATTCTTCTCACCGTCGTCACCGAGACGGTCACTCATGCGCGCATTCATATCGGCGTGATTTGCGCCCAGCATAGAGCCCATGAAATAGTCACCGAGGACGTCAAAGTCATCATCAGTGAGTTCATTGCACGTCACTGTTTTATTTTGTAACTTCTCCCATACAGCTTTGCCTTCCGCTTCATCTTGAGCAGTCTGAGTGACTGCTTCAGACGATGCAGACGAACTGGGCGCAGCATAGCGTCCCATCATTTGTGCGTGGACAGGGGCAGCAGCGAGAAAGAATGCGATGAGTGAGAGTATGAGTTGGCGAGTAGTCATCCATCAACTATACAACATAGCTTGAAGATATTCATTTCGTTGCTAAGAGAGGGTACGTTGAAAGTATCTCAAGTAGTGGATCGCCGGCAACGATATCATAGTTACAGATTTTAGATGTTCCATTTGTAAAATCCCATGGGAGATATCCTACTATTCCTGCCTGAAATTGTAAGTTCATTTTTGCTCTCATCTTATTGGCTCGTTCGCCTAACTTCATACAGCCAATGCCATTTTCTGAAGCTTTTATTCCTGCCTCACCGATAAAGAGTGGTTTTTGTATGAGCTTCATTTGATTTAAGCGTTTTTGCAGTCCATTCCATTGATCACCCGGCATCACTTGTGTCTCTCGTCCATAGTCATGAAAACTTGCAATATCAATGCCAGGGCTTTGATGGACATATTGATAATCTTCAAAAACCGTACCGCACTGTCCGTCTCCTATGGTACCTGAACTCACCATATGATTTGGATCAATTTTCTTTATTTCGCCTCCGACCGTGTCAAAAAATGTACGAAGAGCCTTGCGGCTCCGAGACTCATTTGAGCAGGTAATCGCAGAGAAGCATTGAGAGCCTTTTCCCTTGGCGCAGTCGACGGCGATCGGTTCATTGATTGGCTCCCACATTGCAATTGACTTGGAGTCTTTATACCGACTGACAATGGCTTTCACATAGTCAAAATATGACAGCGGAGTCAGACCGTTTCCAAGATCATTCACGATTGTGCGGAATCCACCTTCGTACCAAGCGATGTCTCGCCAATGGCCATCATCGCACGTGCCCGACTGATCTCCGATAGTGAGGATCAATCTTGTCCCGCTTTTCGACGCTTCATTGACAAGCCTGTCCAGGCCGGTCCAGTCGATCTGTTTGGTTTTTGTATTTACTGCCATACCGCCTTGAAATGCCCAAGTACGGACGACGGAGTTTGGTCTCAACGAAGACAGGAACTGATTAATGTCTTTCTCCATGCCGCCACACCCTGCACTCACGCCCTCCATACCTCCGAGATGATACGCATTCACCCCAACGAATCGATATGGATCACCATTAAGGTAGACTTTGGTGCCGTACGCGCTGAGGAACGGGGTGTTTTTGACTGGGCTTGTGGGGTTAGGCTGGGTGGAAATCCCTAAAATATTTGAATGATGAGTCAGCGTGAACCCTATCGAGATGTATGCAAGCAGCAAGAAGAATGTTCCCACAAAGAGAACTGGCACGTAGACACTGGTTTTTTTCTTTTTCATGAAGCAAAAGTGTATCATCTAGTCTCGATAGTGAAGGTAAGAAAAGATACTTACTGATTGCTTACAATTTTTTTACACTTGTTCTCACGTCCGTACTTTAGTATGATATAGGTCTATCTCGAGTTGAGCTATCCCACAAGCTAGAAAATCTGCCCATGTCATCTCCGCAACTTTCAATTGTCATTCCAGTTTTTAATGAAGAACTCACGATTCACACTTTATTGAAACGATTGGACACTTCTTTGCGTCAAGCAAATATTTCCTATGAAGTGATCGTTGTCGATGACAATTCATCGGATCAAACTATTGAGATACTCGGCCAACTACGCCATAAATATCCACTCACTGTCTTTCGAAAAACAAATGTTCAAACGCAAGGGAAAGGGTATTCGCTCGTGTATGGGTTTACGCAGGCGAGAGGCGAATTCTTTGCCATGATTGACGCGGATTTATCCTACCCACCCGAAGCAATTCCGCTCATGGTTGAAAGAATCAAAGCTGGTGCCGGAGTTGTCATCGCAGACCGTGAGAAAAAAAATACGGGATTTGTTCGGAAACTGATGAGCTCGACCTTTCACACACTCTTTCTACGTGGCTTGCATGGCGTAGATCTGGATGTCCAGTCTGGATTGAAAGTTTTTCGATCAGAAATATTGCGTCGCGTGCAGTTGCATCCGACGGCATGGGCATTTGATCTAGAGCTCTTACTTCAAGCCCAGCGAGGCGGATACTCTATTGAGTCAGTACCCATCGTATTCGAAAAGCGCTCCCATCGCAGATCGACAACCAACCGCACAAAACAGGCGTATCAAATCGGTTCAAATTCCATTCAGCTTAAATCCAAAGAGATCGAACCTATCTTATTTACTTCAGAAATGGAAAAGAAGGAAGGCCACGGCTTCCATTACAATGGCGATAAATATATCCCACATACACATCTGCCGTCGCATGAGACAGCCTTATACCGTCTCTCACGAAATCAAAAAACATTCCTATTTGTCTCTTTCATTCTCTTGTCGCTCTGTCTCTTTTATTTTTGGCACACGACCTTCACGATCCTTATCGCTATCTTGACCTCGGTCTACTTTGCAGATCTGCTCTTCAATTTGTATCTTATCTATCGGAGTTTTTCGAAGCCACCTGAATTGACGGTGAGTAAGAAAGAAATTGATGAAGTGCCCGATCATATGTGGCCGACATACACAATCTTCTGTCCGTTGTATAAAGAGCCTGAGGTCATCCCTCAATTTGTGACTGCGATGAGTCAGCTCGATTATCCCAAAGATAAATTACAGATCATGCTTCTTTTAGAAGCGGACGATACCGAGACAATCAATAAGGCAAGGATGATGATGTTACCTCCGTATTTTGAGATTGTCGTCGTACCACATTCATTGCCGAAGACAAAGCCAAAAGCATGCAACTATGGATTACTGTATGCAAAAGGGGAACTCGTCGTCATTTACGACGCCGAAGATGTCCCTGACCATGATCAATTGAAAAAAGCGGCAATCGCATTTCGCAAGAGCCCGGGAAATATCGCCTGCGTCCAAGCGAAGCTCAATTTTTATAATCCCCATCAGAATATCTTGACGAGAGCGTTTACCGCGGAATACTCACTTTGGTTTGATCTTGTGCTGACGGGCTTACAATCGATCAACGCTCCAATTCCACTTGGCGGTACTTCAAATCATTTCCGCACGAAACAGCTCCGTGCGTTTCATGGATGGGATGCATTTAATGTGACTGAAGATTGCGACCTCGGAATACGATTGATTAAACGAGGGTTTTATACTGGTGTCCTCGATTCCACCACACTCGAAGAAGCAAATAGTGATTTGCCGAATTGGTTCAGTCAACGATCTCGTTGGATCAAAGGCTATATGCAGACCTACCTGGTGCATATGAGACGTCCCGGAGAATTTATCCGAAGTTGGCGCGAGCCTCACGCGATCACGTTTCAACTCGTCGTCGGTGGGAAAATCCTCTCAATGTTTATCAATCCCTTTATGTGGATGCTCACGATCGCGTATTTTGCGTTACGTCCGATCGTCGGTCCTGCGATCGAATCCTTCTATCCGACGCCAGTACTGTATATGGCGGTGTTTTCACTCGTCATCGGAAATTTCTTGTATGCCTATTACTACATGATCGGATGTGCGAAACGAGATCATGATGAACTCATCAAATATGTTTTCTTGGTCCCACTGTACTGGCTGGCGATGAGTCTCGCTGCGTGGAAAGCGTTTCGTGAGCTCATCGTCCGTCCTCATCACTGGGCAAAAACGAAACATGGTTTGCATCTCATCAGTAAGAAAGGTCTCGCACAAACAACAGAACGGATCGGGGAGAACATACGCTTTGCGTAACAAAAAAATCACATGAAAATTCACTCAAAACACGTCCTCAGTGGCAGCTTTCTCGTTTCAGCCGTAATTGGCTCAAACTTTCTCAACTTTTTATTTAACGCCTTGCTGGGTCGTTGGCTCTCATTTGAAAACTTTGGACTGATCACGCTTATCATCACCTTTTATTACGTTTCCTCAATATTCACCAATGCTCTCTCAGGGACTATCAATTTTTCAGTCTCGACGATGGAAGGAAACAATGAGCAAGACAGGGCAGAGGTGTTTTATCCAATGGTCGTCAAAAAAAGTTTGATGGCAGCACTCATCGGGAGCGGTCTGTGGGCAATTTGCATTCCACTCCTGATGACATTTTTTCATTCTGGTTCTCCGTGGCCATTTCTCGCTTTTATACCGATACTCATCGGCAGTGTCTACGCGTATGCCACGATCGGATATTTCCAAGGTTCACTTCGATTTGGAAGTGCCGGTGCTGTCATGATCGCGGAGCCGATTGTCAAACTCATCGCAGGAATAGCCCTCACTCTCGTTGGGCTCGGTGTCCTTGCTTACCTTTCGCTCCCGCTCTCACTCGTCGGCGCGGCGGCGATCGGTTTCATCCTCATCCAGAAAACGAACACTCGATCAAAGTCGGTCTCTTCAAAGTCTTTTGCTTTTCCTTGGCATTTCTTTCTGACTTCGCTGGCAGCCGGTATTGGATCGACAGTCTTTTTTAGTCTCGATATTTTCTTAGTGCGACACTACTTTAGTTCTACGTTGAGTGGTCAATATGCGTTAGTCTCTTTGATCGGGAAGATGGTGTACTTTTTTGCCGTGCTTCCAAATATATTTACGCTTCCGATTGTAGCCAGGACAAGAGATGAGAGTGAGATCATGCGACTTTTTTTGATCGTCCTCGGATCGACGATCGCCCTTTGTGTCGTCGCTTGGGTTGGACTTGTCGGCCTGGGTTGGTTGTTCGTGCCGTTACTCTTTGGAGCAAAAGCAAATGCAATCCTCACGCTCCTGCCACAGTATGTATTGGGAATTTCGCTCTATTCTATTGCAAGTGTCATCATTGGATTTCAGGTCGTGAAGAAACGGTACATTTTTGGATATATTTCACTTCTTACTGGAATCATATTTGCGATCTTGATGATGATGGGGCATTCATCTCTCTCTGTAGTGATCTCGAACCTTGTTCTTACTTGTCTATTACTTTTGTCAGGTGTAATAGTCCTATATTTATTCTACCCAAGGAGGGCCGTGTCTCATGCAAAATAAACTACCAATCTCCATCTGCGTACCTGCGTATAACGAAGGTAAAAACATCTCACTGATTTTGGAAGCGTTGACGAGTCAAGTGACAGATCGTGTGCAGATCAATAAGATTGTAGTAGTTTCCTCTGGGAGTACTGATAGCACTGAGGATCTCGTGACGCAGTTCATGCGTACAGACAAACGGGTCTTTTTAATTCGTCAACAAAAACGCGCTGGCAAAGCGTCAGCGATCAATGCATTTTTAAAAATTATCGATGATCCAGTCGTCGTGATCGAGAGTGCAGATACGATCCCGAATCCAGATGCGATCGAGCTGCTCTGTCAGCCTTTTCTGGACAATCCAGAAATCGGGATGACCGGTGGGGCACCAATCCCAGTCAATGATGAAAACACGTTTACCGGATACATTGTGCATACCTGGTGGTGGTTCCATCGAAACATTCCTCGTTTTGGAGAAATTATTGCCTATCGCAATCTTTTACCTTCGATCTCAGAGACCACCGCGGTCGACGAGGCATTTATCCAAGCCAAGCTCATCCAATTGGGGTATAAAGCCGTACATGTCGACCAAGCTATTGTTCGCAATAAAGGACCGGAAACGGTCAAAGATTTGATCAAGCAACGTCGAAGGATATTCAACGGACACTCACGACTGTACCACGAGGAGGGCGTCAAGATTGACAACATGACCAAGTCAAGTCTGCATCTTCTCAGTGTCTACAAACCAAAAAGCTTCAAACATTTTTGCTGGTTAATTGGCGGTGTAGGGATCGAAGTCTATGCGAGACTGCTGGGTACCTATGATGCGAAAGTACTCAATATCAATCCTTTTGTGTGGGACACTGCAAAAAGCACAAAGAATGTCGCGAAGAAACATGGTGACGAAAGTAACGTTCATTCACTTGCACTCTCGCAGGAACTTGCCCAATGATTGTCTTCTTAAATTTTGCACCGCTATCTTTTGGTGGAGGAGCCGAGCGCTGGATGGCATCTGTCGCATCAAGCCTCTCGAATGAAGAAGCAATCGAAGTCTTGCAGGTCGATCACTCCATCTCAAATATTTACTCTCGATTTGTGCTACATCGGAATTTTGATATTCGAGTCGATACATCAAGACTCGCATTCACACAGCGTTTGATCTCACTCTCGAGTTTTATTCCGTTCACCAGTTCTTGGCGACAGCTGCGACGCTCGATACGAGATGCACGGACGATCTACACGCGCCTGGAACTCAATGAAATTTTGATCTTGTGCTATTTTGGTGGGTATGAAGTCATACGAAAGACTGTCATCGGACTCCACTCACCACTCGAATATAACGCTGATGCGATCTCACTGTTAGGGAAATTTCATAATGCCGTCTACGGCTCGAGATTTATCCGAGCGGTTTTACGGGACGCCAAGCATATCCATGTACTCAATCCGGATCAGGAACGAAAAATGATGGTGACCTATCAGCTTCGCAATGTCGTCAGGATCCCAAACTTTATTGATGATGTGTCTGGAAAGATGAAAGACTCCGATCCGAGGTATCTCAATGTGTGTTTCCTAGGAGAGTTGGACAAACGCAAAGGAGCAGATGTCTTACTCGAACTCATAGAGAGAAGCCCAGACTTCATTCGCTATACCATCGCAGGTGACGGATATTTGAAGCAAGAGTATCAAAGACTTCCGAAGCCACAAGTAAAATATCTTGGATACTTGCAGCATGACAAAATCAGCGAGGTGCTCGAATCTACTGATGTGCTGTTCATGCCATCGCGGGCCGAAAGCTTTTCGCTCGTCTCGCTTGAAGCACTGGCTCATGGAGTGATCGTCGTATGCTCTTCAAAGATTTCCCCAAATACTTTGGAAGATTACCTCGTCATCAGTAAGAAAAATACCATTGAAGATTATGTAAAGATCCTCAGTGACTTGCACAAAGAGAAGAAAAAAGGTACGTTGCACTCTCGTCGCGCGAAAATCGCCAAAGAAATCAACAACAAATTTTCAAAAACAGCCACGATAAATAGACTCAAGAAAGAAATTTTTGATTGAACTCATGAAACCAAAATTAAGCATCATCATGTCTACTTACAATGACGAGAAATACATTCGTCAGGCATTACAAAGTATTTTGGATCAGACTCTTCAAGAGTGGGAACTCATAATCATAAACGACAAATCTACAGATTCGACTGAATCAATCATTTTTGAAATGTTTAAAAATGATAAGCGACTGAAATATCTGAAAAACTCCGAACAAAAGGGAGTTACGATAAATATTATCAAATGCATGGAAATGGCAAAGACTGAGCTAGTCGCTCGCCTTGATGGTGATGATTATTGGCTCAGTCCGAGGAAATTGGAACGACAATACAAAATAATGGTTGGAGACCCATCAATTGGAATATTAGGTACTTGGGCTAAAGTGGTAGATCCAGATGGAAAAACTCTGTACAAAATAGAGTATCCCATCGCTGATGAGCGTATGAGACCACGAATCCTTCGTGAAAATCCATTTGTCACGAGCAGCATCATGTTTCGAAAGCCCAGTAACTATGAGCTGAGTTTCTTTGACCAAGTGAATAGATATGCCGATGATTTCAATCTAGTACTTCACATAGGATTGAAAAAGAAGTTTCAAAATCTAAATCGATATTACTCAGCTTATAGAATGAATCCCGCTGGCATCAGTCAAAGTAAACATAAACTGCAGATTGATGACACCATGAGGACAGCAAAAGCTTTCAAAAAAGATTATGACGGGTACAGGTTTGCGAAGTTACTTTGGACACTCCGTAAACATTACCCCGTTTGGCTTAAAGGAAAACTGTCCATGCGAATAAAGAAACTCATGAAATTTTATTAATTTGGAGTGGAGATTTTATGAAAATGACTAAAAGAGACAGGATGTTCAGTTTTTTGGAAAATTTACTACAGTGCGCCAAATTCAACGGTATCTTAATTGCATTTCGAATACATTTCCATTATGTAGTAAGTAGTTTTTCTCTCTCTAAAGATTCCAAAAAGTACCGTTTTTTGAAGTTCGATGTTGAGTTTATGGATGTTCAGTCTCTTCGAAATATGTTGTTTGAGCTTTTTGGCTTTAACTCTTACTTCTTTAAGTCGGAACAAATCAATCCAGTAATAATAGATATTGGAGCAAACATTGGGGATTCCATTTTTTACTTCAAATGGCTATATCCCGAAGCTGAAATATTTGCATTTGAGCCTCATCCCGAAGCGTTTGCAATGCTAAAAAGAAATATTAAAAAAAATTCCTTCTCCAAAATTCATCCCTACAATGTTGGACTTTCTGATAAGAAACAGATTGTTGAGTTATTTGTGGGTGAGAGTAGTATTTTAGGTTCCTCAACGATTTTATCCGACGTAAAAAGAATGGATGGAATGAAAGAAGTCAGAAAGATAAGATTGGAGAAAGTGAGTACTCTAAAAGAGATCACTAAGTTAAAAAGGATAGATTTAATAAAAATTGATATCGAAGGAGCAGAATCTTCACTTTTTAATGACCTTCAGAAACTTTTCCCAGTTACAAAAAAGGTAATTATAGAATTTCATTTAGTCCCTGAAATCAGAAATAACTCTTTCGATAATATTGTAAATCTTCTTCGTAAACATGGATTAGAACCGAATATTGCGGGATTTTATCGTAGTGAAAAGAATGAAGCTACTCCTTTTGGCTCGTTATTGATTGCTGATAGAAAAGTATGATGCAAATCCTAAAAAAAATTGAATACATCCCATCATACATTCGAGCGCGCATTCTAAGTGTGAGGTTTGGCACGATTGGAAATACGGTTTTTATCAGAGAAAATTTCACCTATAGTTCGCCAAAAAATATTAGATTGGGTCATCATATCTACATAAATCACCATGTTGATTTGGGTGCCGACGCCTCTGGAATTGAAATTGGAAATTTTGTCCAAATTGCACCTTACGTGACAATTATGAGCGCTATGCATGAACATGAGAGAACTGATATCCCAATGTACGAGCAGAAAGGTTATATATCCAAGAAAGTGATAATTGAAGATGATGTCTGGATTGGGTTGCGAGCGATAATTTTACCTGGAGTTAAAATTGGGAAGGGAGCAATAGTGGGAGCTGGATCAGTCGTCACCAAGAATGTGGAGAGTTACTCCGTTGTGGGAGGAGTTCCTGCAAAATTTATTCGCTCCAGATTGGTATCAAGAAATAATGGAATTAAAGTGAGCATGAAGAAAACTTGAAGACATTTCAGGCGTGCGCTTGGTTACTTACCAAGCTCTTACAGTCAAAATGCCACAATAGTTCATAATTGATCAGTTATCTACAAGAGTATTTCATACGAGTAAAGATTGGACAGTGAACCGATGTTTAATAAATTTTTTGCAAAACAACGTGAATCTGAGTACACACTTCCAGTAATGCTTTTTCTGGTTATCTTAAGTATTGTTGTCTTCCTCGTATATTTTAACCTCGGGAAACATCTGCCATACGCAGACTCGATGTCAAGGTTAGATATTGCACGTAAAGTTGTTGATAATCTCAATCCTGGATTAGCGCAACTAGGATCCGTTTGGTTGCCACTACCTCAACTTCTAATGGTTCCTTTTGTCTGGAATAATTATTTGTGGCAGAGCGGAATTGCAGGTGCGATAATGTCAATGAGTTCATTTATACTTGGAGGCTTCTTCCTTTATAAGTCTGCATTTCTTATAAGTAAAAGGTTTATCCCATCTTTTTTCACACTTTGTATTTATGCTTTGAATGTCAATGCTTTATACCTACAGACCACTGCCCTTTCTGAATGCGTTTTTATGTGTGCGCTATTCGGCGTCATGTATTTTTTCTTGCTATGGATAAATACTTATAAGCGCAGGCATCTACTTTTTGCTGCAATGGCAGTTTCTGCAATCACACTCATTCGTTACGAGGGTATCGCTTTACTATTAGCTTCAATCGGCTTTGTTGCTGTCTACAGCTACTATCATGACCGCAGTTACAAGAAACTTGAGGGACAACTTATCATGTACTGCTGTGTCGCGTGTCTGGGCTTTGCTCTCTGGACACTCTATTTGACTGCAATTTTCGGCGATCCCTTATTCTGGCTTCGTTATTATGGATTCGGTCCAAAAATAATAATTCCTGGTGCAACTGTGTCGGTTCCAACCCAGGCGAAACCATTTATGGCCGCTGTATGGCAGTACTTTACATCGGTGACGTGGATGTCGGGCATCATACCAATTGTATTTGCCGTCGTAGGAGTTTGGATTGGATTAATACGATCGTACTTTTCCAAGTCATGGAATATTTTAGTGATTCTCATTCCAATGTCGATCTACTTGCTCATGGTCATGACTCTTCGAAGAAACACTCCTATCGTGCAACCGAATCTCAGTATGGAAAACATCATGTCTACGAAGACAAGCACAATGACGGGATTCAATATCCGCTACGGGATCATGATGCTGCCTATGGTCGCGTTACTTACTATTTATGTTTTTGATATCAAAAAAACATATTACATACCAGCAATAGTCTTGTTCGCGATTTTCACGATTCAAGTGGTAAATACGTACGTCCCTAGATTTTCTCCAATCTACGAGATTCCCTTCGCAATTGGGAAGAAACCGGACATTAGCATGGTTAAGTGGATGCAAAAAAACTATACGGGGGGATATATCATGATGAGCGCTTCAGGCTTTGAAGATCAAATGTTTTTAATGGGTTTTCCATACCGTACGTATATCCATGAAGGAGCAGGGAAATACTGGACTGAAGCGCTGGATCGTCCGGCACGATATGCCGACTACATAATAATCGATTTTAGCCGTGAATCAGACACATTAGCGAAGGAATTTAAGAATAAACAATACTGGAACTGGGACTACAATCTTGTGTGGGAAGAAAAGGGTAGCAATGCAAAAATCTATAAGATTAAGACTCATCCAGATATAATTATTCAAGCTAACTAGTTTTTTAACTTATCATAAAATGTAAGGATCTTGTAAGAGAAGCTCATGTAAAGTATGCTGAACTCCTAAAGTGTTTGTTCCATTCACTTCCCAGGGTAGCGCACTTATGAGTTCTTTTTTCTCTACCTGTAAGGGTCATTTTAATAAATATTTTGATCTTTACGTTGTAAGCTTTCTCCTTCTCATAAGCCTCTTTTGCACCTGGCATTTCTTTCGATCCGAAAAAATACTCCTCTATGGTGATTCACTCTCACGGCTGAATATATCAAGAAAGATTTTTGACAATATAACTCCGGGATTAGCTCAAATTGGAAATGTTTGGCTGCCGCTACCTCAGTTGGCAATGATGCCTTTCGTAGCTAACAACTTTCTTTGGCACACTGGACTAGCAGGATCGATTGTATCGGCACTCACTTTCGTTTTAGGCGGACTTTACTTATATCGTTCAATTTTTCTGCTATCTAAATCTAAAATCACAGGAGCTATATCAATATGCATTTATGCTCTTAACATTAATTTAATGTACTTACAGACTACAGCAATGTCAGAATCATTTTTCTTGTGTGCAGTCAGTGCATCAATTTACTACTTCATTAAATGGCTAAAGACGGGTAATAAGATTCATTTAATCCCAGCTGCGATTGCAGTAAGCGCTATGACATTGATTCGTTATGAAGCCTTGGGGTTCTTATTTGCCTCAATTCCAATGGTATTTATTTTTACACTTTATGAGAAAAGAAATTACCATAAGGCGGAAGGCAATGCCATTGTCTACGCTAGTCTAGCCTGCCTGGGATTTGCTCTTTGGTCTTTATATTTGGCTGCCATTTTTGGTGATCCGCTATTTTGGAAAAACTACTATATTGGTACTCATGTACTTGGGGACAGTAATACTCAGCTACATATATTTACTCATCATTTAAACTTTATTGAGGCTGTTTGGAAATATTTAACGGCAGTAGTTTGGATGAACGGACTGATTCCAACCGCAATTGCTACTTTAGGAATTCCAATTCTTCTGTGGAAATCATACAAGCAAAAAAACTATTACTTTCTCCCCGTATTGCTTTCATTCTCAATGTTCGCATTTATGGTGTTAACATTGCAACGTAACACTCCGATAGATCAACCTCAACTTAGTATTCAGGCTCTGCGCTCAGACAGTACAAGTAATTTCCCCGAATTCAACATCAGTTATGGCTTGCTCATGCTTCCGGTTATTGTTTTACTATTTTCTTACGCTTTTAATACACAATACAAGCTGGTCAAAGTACTGCTTGTTCTGCTATTCTCCGTACAGGTTTACTCATATTTTTATCCGACTTATTCGGTCATTTACCAAATTCCAATAAGTATTGGTGATAACATCACTCAAGGTACACTTAAGGAAAAGCAGATGGTCGAATGGATGAAAACTAATTATGACAATGGCTACATCATGATAAGTGCCCTTAAACATGATCCTCAAATGTTACAGTTTGGATTAGATTACAGAAACTATATTCATGAAGGAACTGGAAAATATTGGAAAGAATCAACTAGAGATCCTCAGCGATATGCAAAATGGATAATATTTGATTCGTATAATAAAGATGATCAAGTTACGAAATATTTGTTTAAATCATTAAATCTGGACTTTTTTTACATCAAAGTATATGACAATGATGGAATGTTCGTTTATAAGATTAAGACTCATCCTGACATCATAATTCCACAGAATTGACGATATGAATATCGGGGAGAAAGTATCGGAAGCTTTTAACGCAAAAATCATCTTCATCATTGCTTTCATTCTCTCCGTCTCCGCGTGGTGGATATCGTATTCTCACAACCTCGTCCTCGTGTATAACGACGGTGCTTCGCATCTCAATATCGCTCGACGGATCCTCGATAACTACACTCCAGGTGTCGCTCAAATCGGTACCGTGTGGCTACCATTTCCTCACGTCATGATGTTTTTCCTGGCATGGAATGATTATCTGTGGCATACGGCACTCGCAGGCAGTCTCGTCTCAATGTCGGCATATATTCTCTGTGTTGTCTTCACCTACAAGATGATCGTCGAGATCACCAATAAAAAAATTGCGGGTCTAGTCGGCTCGCTAGTGATCGCTCTCAACCCCAATTTGCTCTATTTGCAAACGACTCCGATGACGGAGACGCTGCTCCTCGCGACATTTGTCATGACTGGATATTATCTGTCTCGGTATATGAATACGAAGAAAGTGTCGTATTTGATCGCGACGGGGATCGCGGTGATGTTTTCGACACTCATCCGCTATGACGGATGGTTTTTATTTGCGTCATTACTCCTGCTCATCCCGATTTGGGAAGTGATCGGTCCGGGGAAAAAGAAAGCGGAAGGCAGTTTCTTTTTGTTCGCCTCTGTGGGAGGACTCGGTATCCTCCTATGGATCGTATGGAATTGGGCGATCTTTGGTCAGCCATTGTATTTCCTTTTTGGAGAGTACTCAGCGTATGCACAACAGCGAGTCCTCAGTGGTGTCGGCCAGCTCCCGACGGAAAAAAATATCGTCAATGCATTCACCTATTTCATGTGGGCAGTGGTCGATAACAATGGGATCGTCCTCGTCATCTCGTCACTCATCTCACTGGTGCTGATCCCATTTTTCATGGCAAATAAAAAATACTTGCATGTGATCTTGGCTGTCCTCTCTCCGTTTGTCTTTAATATCATCGCCCTCTACGCGGGCCAGTCAGCCATGAACGTCCCACAAGCCGCAGTCAATCCTGGACTTTTTAATATCCGCTACGGTCTCGTCATGATCCCTGGGATAGCGGTGATCTTGGGAGTATTGGCAGGGAAGCTCAAATATTCTTGGATACTCGTCGTGTTGGTATTGGTCGCGCAATCGTATCTGTTTGTGCAAGCAGGCAAGCCAATCACGCTCGTCGACGGACAGAACGGCCTCATCAACACCTACTATACGGTGGAGGCAAGTAAGTGGCTCGCAGTAAATTATCAGGGAGGATTAATTCTCACGAGTCTCGCGAGTCATGATGCATTCGTCGCACGCGCTGGCATCCCCATGCGAAACTATATCCATGAAGGGAATGCTGGGTATTGGGAAAAGGCACTGGTAAGACCATCAGACACCATAGAATATATTACGGTCCTCACATTTCCTCCGGATAGTGTCTACAAAAAACTTGCTGACAATCTCGACTTTCAGACCAATTATGTGAAGATACACAATTATGAAAAATTTGAAATTTATAAGCGTCGTTGGTAGCATTTTCATCTGCTTGTTTGTCTTTACGCTGCGACCGGCATACGCCGATGAGTCGCCGGCAATTTGGAGCGTCCGCTCGGTAGATACGATGAAGCTCTCGCGCGATAAGGCTCGCGCCAAGAAAGATGACAAATCTTTCGATGATGTGATACGCCGTGAGGTCAGTGAGATCAAAGATCTGGGGGCAAATTATGTCGCCCTCGGAACTCCCTATGATGATGAGTTCTTGCCGTATCTACGTCGATGGGTGGCTATCGCACGTGAGAATGGACTCCACGTATGGTATCGAGGAACGTTTTCATCCTACGAAGGTTGGTTTGATCATAGTAAAAGCCTTTCACCAAACAATCTCCTAGAAGCAGGCAAGAAATTTATCGCAAAGAATCAAGACTTATTTGAAGATGGAGATATCTTTGACCTGTGTCCGGAATGTGAAAATGGCGGGTATTGGCCGCAGCCAAGAAAAGATGGAGACTTCAATCAGTTTATACAGGAAAAAAACAAAGTCCTCACCGAAGCTTTTGCCAGCATCAACAAAAAAGTAATCGTCAATTATCCTTCTATCATTGGAGGACGATCAAAAGATGTGCTTACACAAGACACGTTTGACGCACTTGGAAATGTCACTGCGATTGATCATTATGCCAACGATGCCAAAAGCTATGATGAGTACATGCACTATTTTATGGATGAGCATCGCACAAAAGTGTTGTTTAGTGAGTTTGGCGCACCGATCCCGGATTTGCATGGAAAGATGACACAAGCATCACAAGCAGCCTTTGTCCGGAGCGTATTTGAGACACTGTATGCACATGGAAAGGATGTCATAGGAGTAAATTATTGGGTACTCTCTGGTGGTACCACATCTCTGTATGACGAGACGGCTCCCAGAGAAGTCGTGGAAGTAATAAAAGATTACTATCAACCTGGAGTACTGAGTGGAACAGTCAAAAATAGCCTGCGACAACCGCTCGCCCACATCGCCATACAGATTGACGATCATGAGCAAGGTGAAACTGATGCTACAGGAAGTTTTGCGGTCGCAGTGCCCGCTGGCGAGCATACATTCTCGACTGACTCGGTTTCGTATCGACCATATAGTCTGCACGTATCTTCAAAAAGGAATGAGAAGCAGAGCCAGGATATTATTTTGTATCCGACAGCGAAGTCTCTGTGGTACTCTATTCGAGAGCGATTTTTACTTTTTACAAACCTATGAAAAACAGTCTTGAAACAGACATGGCACTCATGATGTTTTCGTTTACTCTTCGACACGGAGGGGAGAAACAAATACCAGTCTTGTATAGCATGCTGATATCAAAAGATGGACCTGAGTTTATCGAAGATATGGTGAATCTCTATATCAAGAGAGATACGGTGTTGAGAAAATACTTAGTGAAAAATTATGGCGAGAGTCCGATAGAGGTATACAAACCGTATTTGCTCAATACGCTCGCACAAATATCGAGAAACTATCTCAATGCAAATGCACGAAGAAAAAGAAGTTGAAAAAAATGTTTCGTGTGGCCTCTCAATCTTTTTTTAAAGAGAGGCCACACTGTAAACATTCACAACACATACTCCCGACTACTCTGCGTCGGGGTTGAACGAAATCCCGGAAGTATGAACAAAGTCTCTGTAAATGAGTCCCTTTTCAAACGTTCCTTTGTCGCGACTCTGTTCAAATAATATCTTCTCGTCTTCCGTGAGGAACTCGATCCGAACCAGAATAATCCTCTCGGTCGGACCTGGCAACGTCAAATTGAGGAACGCCATCGTTTGTTTGCGAAGGCGATATTTTATGCTCATGCTTGCTGTGAGAAACAAAAGCGCGGCGCATCCAATCAGTGCGACCGTAATGGCATATGCCATTGACGGAGTGAACTTCTGAACGTCCGCTGTCTGAAAGGACCACAGCGCGATCAAGATGACTAATGAGAGTACAAAAACTGCCGTCGTGTAGGCGGCCATTGCGAAATCACGAGGTGCAAACTTGTTCATGAGATTTCACTGCCTTTCTTAAATATCTGATTTCGAATTTTTGTCGTAAAGTGTTTGCAGCCAGGCAAGGTATCTCTCTCGATCCTCACGAGTTTCAAAACTAGCTACAATTTCAGGCGAAACTTTTACTATGACACTAAATGGTTTTGCCTTAATCATGTGAGCCGGCCATTCGATGAGCTGGAATCCAACTGTGATCGCGACCGCTAGAAACGCGACCCAGTTGAGAAGAATAACTACCCCAGGGTGTTGAGGTAGCTCTGGTCGTTGCAAAACAAGTGATGCTGCAAGTGCTGCAGCGGCAACAAATGATGCCCAAATCGACAGAGTGCGTGATTTCATTTTTTATCCTTTCCCAGATGCCGTTTCGAGATTGAAACGATACTTTTTCCATCTGAGTACAGCAAGTGACCTCTACAAAGATCACCTCTTGTCCTCAGACGGGAAGTCGCGTCGAGAAAAAGGAGTGTTGTGAATGTAAAAGAGCGAGTCTTGGGGCGAAGGAAATAGGCGAATTGCCTGGTCCTGCGGTCTTCAAAACAGAGGGGAAGTATATCCCAAAAACGGGTCAAAAGCAAGGTTATAGGCCTTGAAGAAAGGCTAGAACGCAAAAGCCCCTGGATACGGATATCCAAGGGCATTGCATAGTGAAACAAGAAAAAAACGATTATGAGTAGGTCTGTTGGGTAAAGAAGCCTTTTCCTGAGCCACCTACAACCGGCTCTATGGAAACCGGGCCTATGGTGACATCACCATTACCAAGCATATTCACCTTTGCAGATCTACTTCGGCCAAAAATGAGAACAGATCCATCAGCATTGATGTTGATGGATAAGTCTCCATGACTTTGTGAAGCACTATCATTGATTGTAACTCCACCACTTTGATTGACCGTTACTGAAACGTCGCCGGTGACTGCTGAAAAAGTGATCAGACTCTGACCGTTGTTTACGAGCCGAAGATCAGCGGTTTGCCCAATGTTCAAGTCATGAAAACTGGCTGTATCGAGTTGAAGGTTCCCACCGAAATCATCGATTTTCAAATCGTTCCAACAGCCAGCGAGATCTAAGGTAGTTCCGTACGGGACTCGAACGATCAACGTGCCTTTCGATGGCGATGCTAGCGCGTCGCGCAGATCGTCGTCCAGGATCATGCCGGTGACTCTTCGCTTTCCGAAAGGATATTTCTCAATATCGATTGTCAGTTCACCGTTGTATTGATACTTGCGTACGGAGTCGAGAATAGCTGGGTCAGATGAACTAACCTGCACCGTTCCCCACTGAAAAACGTGAGGTTGGATAAATACTTCCAAAAACGGGATACTCCCCAGGAACAGCTTTCTCATGTTGTCGACCCGTATCTCACCAGTGGTTTGCAGAGCTTGCTTCCACGGCGGAAATGGGGGGTCAAATGAGAATGCCGATTTGTCCTTCGCGTTAATGGCGCCAGTGACGCCATCAACAATGGAACCGTCCTGAAAAAACAGCTTTGATCCTTTAATAGCTACGGCTGGCGAACTTGAATAGAACTTGCGACCAAGAAACGTAAACTCGTACATGTTAAAACACTCCTGATAAATAAACGAAATTGAGAATGGGACAAGTCTGGGCACGAAAGTCATATCCAGACTGGTCCCATTCTCTGATTTTTTCTTGTTCACTATGTAAAAGAGCAAGTTTTACGGAGAGAGTGCCAGGCGTGATACCCGGAATCTCACAGACGCAAAACAGGGGGAGAGTATACCTCAAAATGAGCCTAAAAGCAAGGTTATAGGCCTCTATGCGGAGTAAGATGGATTGAAATGGTGCGTACCCATGGGTATACTTGCGGACTATGGCTCACGAACAAGAAATGGCTCAACTCATCTTTGACGACACGAATCGTCATGAAAATGCTGCCAAAATGATCGATCGACTGACGATGGTGCTGAATTCAGACGCGGCAGTCGTCCTCATGGAAGCGACGATCGTACGATATGTAGGTAAAGAAGGATCGCCGGATCCTCGGCTTCAGGTAATCTTTGGCGATGAACCGATCCTTATCGACCCAGCGATGGTCGCCGATGCGCTCAGTCGCTTGTTACTTCGTCAACAATAAGGCATGATATGCGCCTTCTGCGATGAGTCCGGCATCAAACAATCGCACTGCGAGATCCTCTTTGGGTAAGAACTGCCGGCTGGCTTCCGCCGTAACCAGATCATTCAACTCATCCACGGGGAGCGACCGCAGATAACCGTTAGAAAAGTTCATTTGAATGCCTCCGTACGGCATGTCCTTGAGCACAGCATCTCGTGCTTCTTCATACATGAGCGATCGATCGATCAAATTCCACCATGGCTCTCCAATCTTCTGACCCATGTCCATGGCATAGCAAACAGACGACTGAATATTGATACACCCGGATTTGCTGATAATCGCGCCAAGTGATTCGTTGTTTAGATTGTCGAGGCCCCCTGCGTTTGCTACGATTCGCTGTGCAGTTTTTATGTCGGGAGCATTCAGGATATCTCTGGCCACGTTTGCTTCAGTCATCACTCCTCCGCCAGTTCCAAACCCAAAATCAGCGGGGGTCATGCCTGATTTCAGCTGTCCAGCAGATTGCAGTGATGAGAGCAGATCCAACTCGGTTTCACATGTCGGGCAGGTACTCCACACATACCCAGGAAACTTACGGAATATATCTGGAGTAATTTTCCCACCGGAGGCATAGAGCGAGTCCGCAAGTTCTTTCGGAAGTATTTGCTCGGCTTGCGCCAGTACCCCATCCGTACTGATTGTTTTCAATGTCGAACTCGTCGTATTCACGAGTAATTTCCCAAATCCTACAAAGAAGTCAGCGACAAATGTCGTCGAGGAACCAGCTGCGATCGCTTCTTTGAGACAATCCTTTCGGCGTCCTGCGACGAGATCTTGCGTACAAGCAATATATGCTTGTACCGATTTGTTCGCGATATCTACACCACCGAGCGTGGCAGCGTCTGCCAGTTGGTAAAAACCCAAGACTGCACAGTCGTATGCAGAAGAGGAGCCTGTAGAGCAAGATTGTCGTAACGCATTCGTGCGTTCAATCCATTGCTTGAGTCCGGGGACACTGCGACATTGGCTTCCAAACGGTATCGGAGATTCATCGACCAAACAGTAGCAACCTCTGCTATCCGAGCAATAGCTGTCTACGCTAATCGTTTTTTGACAGTACTGACCTGGCGAAATAAATCGTTCCTGGCAAGCACATGAGGTGACGGTGCTTGGACAAGTCGATCCCGCTGGAATGGTGACGGCGGTGGGAGTCCCAGAATTCTTACACGCGCAAGACTGTGGCTCTGTAGAAAGTAATGTGCGACCGCAGTATCCTTTGGAACCATTGGCGGCTACACATGAAGAGCCGACCGTTCCACCGAAATTACATGAATCTGGCCCACCCTGACAGGAGTCTGTGTCTCCCTTTACCACACAAGAACCAGTGTTTGTAAAATATTGGCAACCTGCATTACTGCATGTGGTTTTGTTTCCTATAAATTTTTCACATTGAGTACTTGGATCCGTTGTGGAAACTGGTGGAAGGGTAGGCAGTACTTTCGGCTTCTGACCACAGTACGTCAAAGAGTTTGCGGTATAGGTGCTACTGCCCGAACAGCACACGGTTGTGGAGTTTGAAGGTTTGACTTTATTATCCGCGATGCAAAACAGCGGGATACATTTGTTGTTGGTGGAATCATACTGGCACGCTCTGCCTGGCGCCTGACAGTCTGCAGTGTTTGTAAATTGACTGCACGAGGACGTCTGTCCAATACTCGATGAGCAATTATTGCTCGCTATTTTTTGAATCGAAGCATCTGCTCCGCTGCAGATAAGCTCAGGGGTACTGGCGCGTTGATTTGATTGTGATTCACTGAGCCACCTTCCTTTGCCGTTGCACCAGACACTACTAAAGGAAGATTGCGTTGCTCCGTCTGCGCATTGATTGCCACATTGCCATTGACCTGCGGGACACAAACTCGTTATTTTTGTCCCACCACAAGTACTCCCATTTGGTGTCGTACTTGCGTTTGAGCATGACTGCGGACATTGGCACAAACCAGTTTTGCTATCACACACTTGTGTACACGAAGTAATTGGAGCTGGCTTGTTTATGCAAATTCCCCCGGAAAAAAAAGAACTGCTCACCCAGCTGCAAGAAGAGTTCAGGGCACAGCTAATGCGATTGGTTGATGTTGTGCAATCCAAAGCAGCTTTTTGACCCCCACAAGTACCTCCTGTGCCCAGAGAGATTGAGGCTTTGTTACAATTTGCGGGACAAAAACAAGCTCCTGAAATTGGACACGGTGTCGTACATGTCCCCAAGTCATAGGTAGCGACAATCGTTTTTTCTGCGCATCGATTATTGTTCCATGTACAGTTCGGAGTATATCCGCATGTCATCGCATCGACAATTTGCACACAAGTCTTTGGAGTCGTACTCACAGGCTGTGGAGCAACACATTTATTTGTGGCGCTGGAGCACACTCCACTTGCACACGCGAATGTCTTGAAATCATAGCCAGTCGCAGTCGGTGTACAGGCACGAACGGTAGTCGCGTTGACGCAGCTCGATGCACCAATCTGACACTTTATCTCGCTTGCAGGGATCGTGTCCCCACAACAACTAGCGACACCAGATGGACAGATGCTGCAACTCGTAGATGGATATTTTCCCAATGCACTGCATGATGAGACCCCAAAAATACATTGCGCGCTATTTGTCGAAGGGGTAACACCTCCGCACGTCACATTGCAGACGTTGGTGATACATTGAGACGCATTGGTACATGTATTGCCATCAGCAAGTTTCGGACAGCGGACTCCTCCCGGGACACTGACATTTTGGCCATTTTGCTTTGGGCAGTTGCATTGAGCGAGACCAGCGAGACACATCTGACCGGCCACGAGTGTCGGGATCTGCTGCTTCATCGCCACACTGCAGCACACTCCGGTGAGACCACCTAGACATGATTTCTGTGAATCGACGACCCCATTGTTGAGCGAGCACTCCGTAGCTGTAGGGACACAGTTGAGTGGATTGCACTCGGTCGGCGTCGAACTGACTGCATTTTTCGTACATCGCGTATTTGGGGCGTTGCAATTGGAGCCGACACTACACGTCGAGTATGCCCAATCAGATCCTGTACTCGTCGCTATACAAACTTTTTCTTGATTTGAAGTAAAGCAGCCAGTCGCTCCGATCGTACACTTCAGTACTTGCGGAGGTTTGACAACTGGTGGTGGGACCACCACATCGGTGACGCAAGTGCCACCATTGAGATCTGGTTTGCAAACGAGATTCCCACTGCAGGTGCGCACACAATATGCTTTCCTGCGACTGGTGACTGACAACGATCATTGATGTTACAAAAACCCGTGAGGCAATCAGTATGATTACTGCACGAGGCACCAATTGGCAGCTTGGCTATGACCGGCGCAGGTGCATACCCGCCGCATGGATTTATTGCACCTTGTGGTGCTTGATAATTGTTTTTGACACAACCGGAAGATGGACACAGACAGACCGTGCTAGTGCAATCTGCAAGGCAGGAAATCGGGACAGGTACTGCTGCAGGAGGGATGCCACTAATCGGCGTGGATGGACTGCCACCACAACTTATACCTTGGTTGAGCCCGGCTTCGTACTTCCAGCGTGCTTGGCCACTCACATAATTTGCATTGAATGTGCTTTGAATGGCCGGAGTGGCGCAGTCATTGCCGCATTGCCATTGACCGGCAGGACACGTGAATGCTTTCAGACAACTCGATCCATCTGCATTTTTCGGGACCGATGCTGAGCCTCCGCATGACTTGCCGCTGGAGAGACCTTGGTCATATTTCCACTGACCTTCTGGATCACAGTACTTGCTCGTGTATGAGTCACGGGTCGCATTACTCGCTACTGTCGTATTACACGTCCACGCGCCAGTGCCTGCGGCCGGAGCGATGCAGGTCCCCGTCGTGCGATCACAAATTTTGCTAGATCCACAATCGGTTTGCGTCGGTACACCACCAACACTGTGACATTGCTGCGCCACGTTTCCACTACATCCTTTGGCAGTCGCACTGGTACAGGCAAACGATGGAGTCGTGGTCACTGGTTTGATGCCACCACATGGAGTCTTACTATTAAATGCTTTCAGCCCAGGCGACACACAAGTCGATCCACACGTGCATCCATTGACGGAAGTACACAATGCGGCTGTGCAAGAAATCGCAAGTGGGACAGGTTTGGCGACACAGACTCCAGACACACAATATTGAGTACTCGCGCATGTCGTCTTGGTGGTGACGCCGGTCAAAGAACAAGAGATGAGCGTCGATCCTTTTTCAGTCTCACAAATACGATCGCCGGCAGCGAGATCGACCGCGGGTGTGGTCAGCGAGCACGATTTGGCAACTGGTTTCGGCGTCGGCTGACAACTCGTCCCAATGCATTTCAGGCCACTGGCACAAGTGCGACGCGTCGTTGATGTATCCCCACATAAAATCTCAAAAGTGTCTCCTTGCGCTTGGCATCCAGTCGAACCAGGATTGACCGATTGCCCGCCGATGGTACATGCAGTCGAACACACACCATTTGGACTGCACACGTGACTCGAACATTCTGATGGGAGCGAGCAGGTAGCACCACTTGAAAGAGTCGGGCAGTTTTGATTTTTGAAGACATACCCAGATGATCCAGTACACGTACAGACATCTGAAGGACAGAGTGCCCCAGCTTTGATGTTTGTCGCTGGACATTTTTCTCCTCCGTTGACAGTCGTACCGCCGATACAAGTGCAGGTGAGATTGCCAGCTGGACAAACCTGTCCTGGATCTGCAGCATGTTGCGCCGGACAAGATGCCCCATTGGACACGAGTCGGCCCGTGTCGGCACACGTACATCCTGATGCATTGGTACATTTGGACCCTGGTGAGATTGGGATTGCAGGAGGAGTCTGACATTTTTTATTTGGATTGCAGTATCCAGTCGCACAATCAGTTCCGATCACGCAGGTGTCACCGATCGCATGTGGTGTCACAGCTTGGATCAAGCAACAGATTTGCCCGGCGGTACTACAGGTTTGACCACCGACCGCAGTCCCAGCCAATGCGAGCGTGCAGCTCGCGCTAGCGACGCATTTGTTTGGTGCACTACACGCCACAGGAGTCGTCGTCGTGCTCGGACAGGTAGCAGTGGACGCTGCGCAGGAAGTGCCACAATCCTTGGTGCCAGTGCAGCACGGCGTCGTACTGCCGACGGGTTTGCTTCCACCGGCCGAAATACAGGCTGCAGTCGTCACCGGTCCGCAACGACCATTGCTATAGAGGACATACGGGCTACAACAGGTCTGGCCCGCGCTCGGAGCGACACCATTTCCTGCGCATGTTGTACTCGTATTACATTTATTTTGAATTTGGACATTACACGTGCCATCAGTTGCGGGATAACACAAATTATTGAGACACCCACCACATTGAATTTTTCCAGAGGGACAAACATTGTTTGTGGGAGTCGTGCCGCCCGTCGTCGGAGGAGTCGTCGTGCCTCCTGGAGCAGGCGCTGGGGCAGTATTCACCTTGCAAGGATCCGTGGCTGGATAGTTTGTCTTGCAAAGACCGCTTGAGAGGGTCCGCGCACCGCATGAATTCGTGAGAAGTTGCTGGGTGCAGGAATAATACGTACAACCCGTCGAAGTGCAGCTGCCTGGAGCCGGTGCTGGAGCAGGAGGCTGCGGGGCTGGAGCCGATGCTTGGTGACCCGCGCAAGCTTCGGCAGCTCGTTGCGCGCAGGAACTTTGAGGTGCATTGGCATCAGATCCATAGCTCCATCCATCCGGACATGTCCCTCCACCACATGAGATGGCGGCATAGCTCCGATTTTCAGTCGTGGATTTATTTGCAAAATAGGTGAGTGGTACCGTGATCGCAGCAGAGACGAGGATCAAAATGGCAATTGCTGCCACATCGATGAAACCGGCATTTACCGTACGAAAGCTACGAAATTTAGCTGAAAAAAAACGTAAGAAGATTCCCATTACTGTAACAATAGGGAAGAATGCCTGTGCGGTCAATGAGAACTCTGAAGTTACTGAACCAATTTGGCGTAATCACTACTTACCCAGCCAGTCGCAGTCCCATCATATTTGATCTTCAGCCATCCCGATGAGGAAGCCGCAGCATATGGTACGGTCGCGCCAGTATCAAGTTTGGTGAGTTCTTTGCCAGTGCTACTTGCGGTGTCGCGGACGCGAAGCCAGCCAGTCGGAGTGGACAAGATCTCGACATATGGTTTCGTCGTGGTCGACGGTTTGTTGCTGGATGTGCTCGTCCCAGGAGTGGGAGTAGGTGTCGCTTTGGTCGCACTATTGCTGGCCACTGGACTCGCAGTTGGTTTGACCGTCGCTTTTGGAGTCGGGGTCGCTTTTTTGGCTGAGTTACTCGCAGGTGCAGGCGTCGCAGACTCAGTCGCTTCTAGCATTGGGGTGGCAGCTGGCATCGCATCTTTTGCGAGTTTGCCTGTCATGATCGTGCGAACTCCTTTGACGAGCTTCACGGTACGCTCAAGCGACGCATATCCAGGTGCTTGCAGTGTCACGCTATGATCACCTTCGGTCAATGTATCTATCAACAGAGGCGTAAAGCCTAAGTTTTTGCCATCAATGACGACCGGCACATTGTCTGGAGATGCAGTCAATTGGATCTCGGCTTTGCTCTTGTCTTTGGCATCTTCATATTCAAATGAGACTCCGAAGCTTTCATCGAGGCTCTTCCCAAAGTTCCAATCAATTTGCGTCATGTATCCAGAATAGAGTTTGAGCGATGTCTCGTAAGGATCACCACTGCCACCATTTGGGGTCAGTTTGATCGACGTCTTACCAGTTTTTTGATCGGTCGATTCAAATGGTGTATTTCCCGACTCTTTGTCATTGAGAGTGACGGTCGCTGTTTGATTTGATGTGATACGTAAGCCAGCTGGCTTTCCCCCAAGTCCGAGCTTACTGCACCCTGTCAAAAGCAAGGAGGCAGCAAGGAGGAGAGCAGATGTACGGAAAAGTCTCATAGTACGTAGTACACAGTAGTATACATGAGAGAGATATTCAATCGCAAAGCAAAAAAAATGAGGCGCGAACGGGAGTCGAACCCGTCTAAAAGGTTTTGCAGACCTCTCTATAACCGCTTTAGTATCGCGCCAATTCACCAGAGTGAATAGTAGATAGTCTACAGTTTAGAGGCGAAAAACTCCAGAGAAGAAAACTACTTTGTAAATGTAAGTGGTGAGTTACGATACGTTTTCTTAAACTTGTATTGGCGGTACCACTCAGCATCAATGCGGTCCTTCATCGCCTCGAGGGCATACGAGCTATCGACCATGATGTACTCTTCATCGTAATTTATCACCACAAGTGCGTGTTTGGATCGTTTGTGAGGGCGCAGTGCCATGATGCGATCGCGATAGTAAATATCGTTGGAGTCAGTGCTTTTTGAGTTACTGTTGAACGTCGAGTAAAACTCGACGCGATTCCATGGGAAATATTCGCCGGCATACTCGACCAGATCTTTGGCGTAATTATTCCACCACCACGGTTTACTCACGCCACGCCAGTACAATATCTCAAAGCGATAAATGACTGGGTACTTTTCGTAGATGGGAATTTCTTCTGGCTTTGGTGGTTCATCGACGAGATCATCTTCTCGTTCTTCGGGCAATTGATCGGAAGCGGTTTCAACCTCTGGGTTTTCCTCAGCATCAATGCGACGTTTTTTCAACGTACCAGCAAGAAGCATCGAGAATACAAGGAATAGGACGACCACCACCGCGACGATGGTAAAGATGGCCGCCTGGATGATCGAATCGATTGGCATGTCTCCAATTATAGTATGGACTGTTCCACGAGCCTATTGCAGTAGCCAAACTCATTGTCATACCACGAGACAACTTTCACGAGATCGCCTCCAACCACTTGCGTGAGTGCTAGGTCGACGATCGAGCTTTCTGGTCTGCCGACAATGTCACTAGAGACGATCGGATCATTGGTCACTGCCATGATGCCAGCCCATCGCGGAGTCTTGGAGGCATCGACCAGCGCTTGATTGACTTCCTCGACTGTCGTCGGTCGACTGACGACGAACGTCATGTCGGAGAGAGAACCTGTCGAGACTGGGACTCGCATCGAGACTCCATCAAACAAACCTTTGAGCTCTGGAATAGTCTCAGTGACAGCGATCGCTGCTCCTGTCGTCGTCGGGATGATATTTTTGGCGGCGTTGCGGGCGCGGCGCAGATCTCGGTGAGAGTTGTCTTGCAGATTTTGATCATCGGTGTAGGCGTGGATCGTCGTCATCATGGCTTTTTTGACAGTAAAGACTGAGTGGATCACGGCAGCGACTGGTGCGACGCAGTTGGTGGTACAGGAAGCATTGGAGATGATGGTCTTCCCTTGAGCTTCTTGATTGGTGCCGGTCGTCTCATTGACGCCGATGACATACGTCCCGATCTCTTCGCCTTTTGGTGGAGCTGAGATCACGACGCGTTTGGCACCACCGGTGATATGAAGACTGGCTTTATCGGAGGAAATAAAGACACCAGTCGACTCGATCACCGTATCAACGCCGAGTGTGCCCCATGGCAACTTGGCAGGATCACGCTGCGCGAGAAATTGGACATGCTTGTCACCGACGATGAGCGTGCCGATCACTGGATCTTCATCGGTAGCGGCCTTCGCTTTTTGATGTTCTTGGACGGTGATCTCGACGGGCCAGACGCCATAATTGGAATCATATTTGAGCAAATGAGCCCAACTGGCGATATCCATCGAGCCAGAGGTATTGACTGCCACCAGGTCTGCTTGATCTCGATGTTTGTCATACCAGACTCGAAAGGCTGTTCGTCCGATACGACCAAATCCATTGATGGCAATTTTCATACGTTCCTCCGTTCATGCTGTATGCCAACAACGTATCAAAATATTTGGGAATTATCTAGAGGGGCTGGGGAGCCAAACGCGGTTTACAGCTTGAACTCTTTTTGGCTGGCGTCGAGAGCTTCGATGCCTGGCAAGGTCTTCTTGAGCAAGTACTCAAGCATGGATCCGCCACCAGAAGAGATGTGATTGACGTGGGCTTCGGCCTTGTACATGGTCTGCGCAGCTTCCGTATCTCCACCCCCAGTGAGGGTAAAGGCTTTCGCGCCATCGACAGCCAGGGCGATTTGCTTGGTACCGGCAGCGTGCTTGGGGTCTTCAAATACACCCATCGGGCCATTCCAGACGATTGTGCCGGCAGCGGCTATAAATCTGATGAATTGGTCCACGGCAGGTTGGGCGATATCTTTGCCATCCTTGGTCAGTTCAGCAAATATGACCTTTCGACCTTTGGCGACATGTTGCTCCTGGGCCTCCAGGGCGAGTTTGCCACCCACGAGGATGACGTCAGCCGTAGGCTCAAAGGCTTCTATAAGTGGCATTTTCGTCTCGAGCTTCGATCCACCGAGAATCAGGAGGAATGGGCGCTTTGGCGTCTTTAGGACCTTCTCAAAGGCTTTGAGCTCTTTCTCAAGCTGAATACCAGGGTAGGTAGGCAATATACTCGGGAGGACGGTGATCGAGGTATGCTCGCGATGCATGGTCGCAAACGCATCCAGGATGTAGATATCTTGCTTCTTGGCCAGTTCTCTGGCGTAGGTGACGCTTCCTTTTTCTTCTCTCGGGTCAAACCGCAGGTTTGGAAGCAAAGTGATTTTTTCGTTTTCTTCTTTGGTAAAGTGGGCTCGGAGAAGCTTCTCGATAGGACCGAGGGAATAGGTCGAACTGACGCCTTTTGGTCGACCTCGATGAGCGATCACGGTGACGTGAGCGGCTTCATGTTTGAGGAGATATGCGAGAGTCGGGACGCCTTGATCGAGGCGAGTAGTGTCAAATCCACCCTCGACTTTTGGGAGATCAAGATCCATGCGGAGCAATACACGCTTGCCAGGTATTTTGGCGGATGCGAGGTATTTCATAAGTGGGAGTAGTATACCAGATATCGAGGCGGCTTGATAGAGTAAGATACCTCTGGAAACTGCTCGCTCTCCAGGCAGGAAATAGGTACCCGAAGACTTGACAAAATCCCCCATCCTGTTAATATAGGCTCTACCACTTACCGTACAACCAGTCAGTGGTTTTTTTATCCCCTCGAAAGGGGGAGATGAATCCTGGCCACGATGATGTGGCAACTATGAAACGACGCATTGTATGCGCCCTCGTCTGCAGTATGACCTTGAGCTTGGCTTTGCCTGCTCGGGCCTCTGCATTTTCATTCATTCTTTTCCCACAGGCTACTGCCAGTGAGGAGAAGACTACCGTCCCGACGCAAAGTCTGCCGACAGATTTGCCGGCTGTGACGCTCATCTCCAATGAGCAATCTGACACGATGGACTCGACTCCATCTGCTCACATCGATACTTCCTTCTTATTGGAAGATCCGATCCCACGCACTGCCTCAGACTCAGCCATCGCATCGACAGTCTTGCCGATCGCTCCTGACCTGGTCAAAGGTGTGTCTACGTATTTCTCAGGCTACCATCCAGGTATTGATATCCGTGCTGACGTCGGAAGTCCGATCATGGCACTCCGTGATGGAGTCGTGGTCGAAAGTTCGTTTCAACCAGGTGGATATGGAAACTATGTTGTCGTCGAGCATTTCGTCGGTGAGCAAAGTGTCCGTTCACTCTACGCCCACATGAAGTCAACGAAGGTCTCGATCGGAGACAAAGTCAAGGCGAAAGAGATCATTGGGTATGTCGGAATGACTGGTCATACGACTGGAGCTCACTTGCACTTGGAGACTCGTATCTGTGATCCTTCACTTCAGTATTATGTCTGCACTGCGATGGATCCAATCCGCTTTATCACCAAAGGAGTGCCCGCGATGCTCATTGCAAAGAAATAAAGCAGACCAGTAGATCAGGTGATCAGAAAATTTAGAATTAACAGCCCTCGATAGAAATATCGGGGGCTTTTTGGTTATTTTTCTCGGGTGATGATGTACTGAGCCAGATCAATTAAGTGCTGCTTGGCAGCAGATTTTGGCAAGATGTCTAAGGCTGCGATCCCGCGAGCGACATACTCTTTTTCCAGATTGATTGAATAGTCGTGCGATCCCGTTGCGTTGACGATGGCTTGGATTGTCCTGAGCATATCGGTACTGATCGGCTGACCGCATGCACTCTCAAGCACTGCTTTTTCTTCACTACTCGCTCGCTGGTAAGCGATCTGCATGAGCAACGTCTTTTTGCCCTCGCGGACATCATTGCCGACGGGCTTGCCGGTCTTTTCGGTATCGCCAAACAGTCCCAAGATATCATCATGGATCTGAAACGCAGTGCCGACTTCATTCGCGTATGTTCGTAGAGCATTTTCAAGTTTTGGATTTGTATTTCCTGCAAGTGTCAAACCGATGAGAAACGGTCCTTCAAACGTGTAGCTGGCAGTCACGAGACGCAGACCTTTGATGAAAGCATCGGTGGTGGATTGCGCGAGGGTCTGACTGCACTGCATCCCATGGATTTGCCATCCGGCGAGCGTATCGCGGTACATGACCGTATTGAGGATGTGAAGACATTCGAGGATTTGTTTGGGAGTGAAGCCTGACTCCATCATCAGTTCTTTTGAGTAGCTTGCCAGCAAGACGCTATCAAGCATCGCAAAGCTCATTGCCTTGTGCTCACTATCAGTGAGGCTGCTCATCACCTCACGATATGCGTATTCGAGAGTCGGGCCGTCATATCGTCGCTCATCGCGGTCAGCGATATCGTCAAGGATCAGGATATGTTTGTGGTGAAGTTCAATACTCGCAAGAGCTTTGTGAAGTCCGCTGTGAGCTTTGCCACCGGCAAGCGTGTATGCAAGATTGGCTACAAATGGGCGTACCGCTTTGCCTCCGCGCATCGAAAAATCCGAGAGCAGTCTGACTGATTGTCCCAAGTAGGAGTCAATTGCCTGAGCCTCCACGTATTTTTCATCAAGATACTTTTGGATTGTTTGATTGATGTCGCTGGAATGTGAAGAAAGCGCACTGAGTAAATCTTGCATATTCACTGGTCGACTGATCTTACTGCTCCAAAGTGATCTTGACTTCATCTCCGCATTTTGGATAGTTGAAAACATCTCGTGCCGAAACATCGCGGACGATATGGCGTCGCAAGAAAATCTCCATGAATGGGTCGGTATGTCCACTGCTGCCAGATGAGAATGCGAGTTGACCATGATGCACTCCAAATGTGCCTTCAGACATGTACCCAGTCCAGATGACTCCATTGATCTCAATCTTTACGGTTGATCCTGGAGCAAAACTCACTTCTGAGCGTCGGATGGTCGTCTTGATATTGCCGTAGCCGTCGATCCATGCGATGCGATTCTTTGGGACATCTGGGATCAGATCAAGTGAAAGATTTTCACCAAGTGATTTGTAGTCTCCGTGCATCACTTCATTGACGATTGCTGGATAGTTATCGCGCGAGCGAAACTGTGTCCCTTGGTTGCTGACGTTGATATCCTTGAATTCCTGCAAATATGGTTTCACAAACGAAAAGACGTTTTCGGAATTGACGGCGATGATCTCGACCCCATTGGTGAGTTTCCCGTACTTCAAGCCCTCGCCACTGTTATCGTGCATGGCAGTGCGTTGCACTTTGCGAGGAGCGATATTGCTGTAGATAAACATGGTTTGGCCATCTTTTTTACCCATTCCATACTGGTAGATCCAAAAGCCACCGGCGACGGTATCAGAAAAGTCAGTTGCGGTCGGGTAGATATAGGCACCAATGTCACTGACGTCTGCGTGGATACGCTGGATCACTTCGCCAAAAGCTGGGTCGTTGACGCCATAGTCACTGATGATATGTAAAAAAGTATTTGAATTCATAGGATTTATTGTAGGTTAATTATATATTCTATCATTCCCAGACCCAGTTAAGCGAGAGACACTGTTTTTGGTGTGCTCGTGTCGTCCAGTAAGGACATACCTGCGCGCACAAAAACAGTGTCTCTCGCAACTAAGTTTTCATGGTTAGCTGATAGCTGAGGGGACAAAGATATGATATTGTTTTTTTACGTCTATGAGCGCAACGCTATCGCATTTGTTTTCCCATCGCCGTTCCAATAATCACAAGCCAAAATTGCTGCATGTCGAAGGCATCGCCGTCTTGATAGCGATCGTACTCGCTAGTAGTGGCTTGTCGCATTTCTTCTCGACCAGTCGTGGTCCGATGCCAGCGGTCTTGGGATTCCCATCCTCCATCCAGGACAATGATGTGGTCACGCCGACCAATGCTCGTCGAGCCCAAGCCGGGTTGGGAGCGCTCACCGTGAATCCGCAGCTGGTTTCAGCCGCGAGTGCCAAAGGAAAAGACATGTGTGCCAATCAATATTGGGCGCATATCTCGCCAGCAGGCACGACTCCATGGGTGTTTATGAAGGGAGCTGGGTACAAATATAGTATTGCAGGCGAAAATCTCGCGAGAGACTTTGCTGATACGCCATCGATGATGGATGCGTGGATGGCATCGCCGACCCATAAAGCAAATATCGTCAATGGTCGCTATAAAGAAATAGGGATCGCGGTCGTCAATTGTAGTCTTTTAGGCTCAGATACTGCGCTTGTCGTGCAGATGTTTGGGACGCAATTTGTAGGGACCGCGACTGGCAATACGACTACGACTGCTGCGCGTAGTACTGCTGCCGTCAAATCTTTGACCACTGAAGAAACGAGTGAAGGCAATGTAGCTGGGCAAGAATCCGTGCCACAAGCGCTCGCTGAGGCTGATCCAAGCTTGGTGTTGCCTCAGGCATCTGATTCGAGCGATACCAAGCAAGTGTCGGTCTTTACTCCCGTGCAGTTCCAGAAAGCGTTCTTAGTGGCGGTGCTGCTTCTCATCACGGGTGTGTTGGCGATCGACATGTGGCTCGTCGAGGAGCGAAAGATCATCAGAATAAGTAGCCGCAGTCTCGGACACTTCTTGTTCTTATCTGGCATCCTGATCGTCGTCTTGATCGTCAAAGCAGGAGTCGTCCTATGATCGCCAAAGAACTCACCACTCGTCCCAAACAATACTTGACGCTCATCGTCGCGCTAAGCATCTTATTTGCGCTCTATGTCTTCGGTACGAGCACGATGGTCCGCACAACTGTCAGTGTGCTAATTGGGCTCGTCTATGCGTTGTGGGGCATCCGGTCGCATACCCACGAGATCAAGACGATGAGACTAGTGCTAGAATACGTGGCAGTAGGGATCCTGGGGGCACTGATCCTCGCGATTCTTGCGCATACCGTCTAATTTCTTAGGAGATCTGTATGAAAGGTATTATTCTCGCTGGCGGAGCTGGCACTCGATTGGCTCCTCTCACCAAAGTGACGAGCAAACAATTGCTTCCGATCTACAACAAGCCAATGATCTATTATCCATTGGAGACACTTCGCAGCGCCGGGATCACTGATATTTTGATCATCATCGCTCCAGATCACGCTGGAGACTTTTTGAAGCTATTAGGCTCTGGTCGCGAATTTGGATGCCGCTTTTCATATGAAGTGCAGGAAAAACCGGATGGTCTTGCGCAAGCATTTATCATCGGTGAAAAATTCATTGCGGGAGACGACGTCACCCTCATTCTTGGTGACAATTTGTTCCAGGACGACTTCTCCGAATCGATCAAATCATTTCAATCTGGCGCTCGCGTGTTTGCGAAGCAAGTCCCGGATCCAAAACGATTTGGTGTCGTCGCATTTGATGAGAATCGAAAAGCGACGTCAATCGTCGAAAAGCCAACAGAGCCAGCCTCTGATTATGCGGTGACCGGACTCTATATCTATGATAAGACCGTCGTGGAAAAAGCCAAAGCGTTGAAGCCATCGGCTCGCGGTGAGCTTGAGATCACTGATCTCAATAACGTTTACTTGCAGGAAGGCTCGCTCGATGTCGCCTTTGTCGAAGGCAAGTGGCTCGACACCGGGACTTTCGAAAGTCTCTTTGAAGCAATCACCTTGGCAAGAGAAAAAGAACTAGGCAAGTAATAATTTGTCATTGGTCATTTGAACATTTGTCATGTTTTCATGAGTAATGAACTCAAATCAGTTTCGAGACAAAAAACAGAGCAACTCCTCGATCGCTGCACCACCTTCGCTGAGAGCGTTGTCTCAGTTCTTCGAAGTATAAAAGTTAACCCAGTTAACAGAAGGATAATTGAGCAATGCGCTGCGTCAGCTGGCTCAATAGGGGCAAATTATTGTGAAGCAACTGAAGCTGAAAGCAAACGTGACTTCGTCCATAAGATTGGCATCGCCAGTAAAGAAATAAAGGAAACTCGTCATTGGCTTCGAATTTTAGCTACGACAAATCCTGAGGAGCTTGCCAATTGGAGAAGACTCTGGAAAGAGGCGACAGAATTACTTCTTATATTTTCCTCAATTCTTTGGACATCGAAGAAAAAAATGGCAAATGAAAAGTGATCAACTGATCAAATAGCCTCTATCCAATTCCGTAGATTAAGAGCATGGTTGCGGCGCCCCAGAGGCCTGCAGTGATGAGAAGTGGGCGATCGCGAAGAAGTACACGCTCTGGACTCTCACCTTCATTACTTTCGTACACGAGTTGCAGGTAACGCATCACTCCAAAAATCACGAGTGGGACAGTGATCATCAGCCATTTCTCCGAGACAAAAGTCCGTGGCAGTCGAGCGAATAAGCTCACAAACAGCACACCTTGCGGCTTAAACTCATTGCGCTGAAATGTATACAGCGCGTACGTAAGCCAAGTCGTATTAGCAAACATACCCACATAGACATCAAGTAGTCGCTGCGTGTAGTGAGACAGCGTCTCGCGATGTTTTGAGAGATCTTCGCCATATCCGCGAAGGAGCGTTCGTTCGCTTTGGCGTTTGCCGACGGCAAGAAAGAGTGACGCTGAGATGACCGTGAGCAGGAACCACACACTCATATGCAAGTTCACGACGACAGCTCCAGCATAGACTCTGATCAAGAAACCAGCGGCGATGATCATCACATCAATAATAGGGACGTGCTTGAGTTTGTAGGTGTATGCCAGATGCAACAAGATGTACGCAATTCCGAGGAAAAAGAAAAACGTCGAGATCATAAACGCCCAGATCATAGCGACGGTGATGAGCGCGATGGCCAATCCCCATGCGACTTTCGCTGAGAGCTGTCCCGATGCAATCGGACGCTTTTTCTTAAACGGATGGAGGCGATCTTGCGGTGCATCGATAATGTCGTTGATCAAATACACGCTCGACGAGAGCATACAAAAGATCACGACGCCAATCGACACAAATTGGAAATATCCGGGTTCAAAGAAAAAGCCAGAAAACACGAGTGCCGCGTAGAGGGAGAAGTTCTTTATCCACTGTCGCGGTCTGATCTCACGAAGAATGATAACCCCAAGCGAAGCCATGTGCCAATCATACACACGATCGCTAGAATTAGCAAAATAGTGAATATTTTTTGCCCGCTCGTCAGCTGCAATGAGATCAAACCGAGTATAAAAGCACTCAACCAATACAACATGGCTACTTGGTTTTTGCTGTAGCCGCGATCCAGCAGCGCGTGATGCAGATGAGAACGATCTCCCCAAAACGGTGATTTTTTGTGAGCTATACGCCTAGCTATCACATAGACAGCGTCAGCCATTGGGACGGCGAGGACGAGCATCGCGGTCGCAAGCTTAGCTCCCGAGAGAATAGAAAGGACAGCGAGTAAGAAACCTGCCAATGTGCTGGCTCCAAATCCTGCCATCATTTTTTGAGGGAATTTATTCCAGTATAAAAATCCAAGGTATGCTCCGGCTGTCAGAATCGAAAACGTGAAAACGACATGCTGCTTTGGATCCGGGAAAAAACGAGTGGAGAGTGCTGCGATCGTCAACGCAGCGATGGCGACGTAGCCTGGCATCTGTCCATCGAGCCCAGTCGAAAAATTCACTATGTTCATGCACCACACAATCCAGACGACCGCGAGTACTGATGAGATGAGTGCTACTTGCGAGAAGACGATGACTCCTCCAAATGGGTTGGTAATGTATGGGATCGTCAGCCCAAATAAAATGGGGATGACTGCAGCGACAATTTGAAAGCCAAGGCGAAGGATCGGATGCGGATCGGCAATATCATCCCAAGTACCGATGAGAATAAGTAGCAGAATTGAGAGACAAATGCCGATGATGAGTGGAGAGATTGGTATGAAGAACGGAATGCTTGCAAGGATAGCGATGCCAGCGACGAGACCGCCACCACGCGCCAACGGTCGCGTGTGAATCACTTTTGGATGATTCGTCTTTGTTGGATCATCGAGCCAGTGATGTTTGGTGTAGATGCGAATGACGAGAGGACCGAGGAGGAGGGCAAAAATCAGTGGGACTAGAAAAGAGAGAACAAGTATCATATGGTGATCACCACAATATGGATGAGTGCAACGACTAAAATTGCGAGGGGTACCAGTGATGACCACAAAATAATTCGACCAAATGTCGCATCCATTTTTTTTGTTAGTCGGATAAAAAAGACGTGAAGCAGTGCAATGAAGATCACCGCAACTGGAAATACAAACAAAAATGCTTTTTGATCAAGCTGTTGTTCCGAGACTGGGAGTGAGTACCACAAAGGGATTTGATTTGGTCCAAAGAAGAAACCAACGGCGCTGACCGCGAGCGTGAGCACTGAGACGAAAATGAACACTACCTCTTTTGAGTTCCATTTCATAGTGAATCTCTAGAGTATACCTAGTGGAGGTCTATTTTGCGATAGGTCACGAATGGGGCGATCGAAGCGACTTGCACGTATTGACCGGTCATGTACGCAGCCAATCCCGGATAGGGAGTCTTGTAGTTTGTATCGATGACAATATATTTTGGCTTCATTTTTTCAAGGGCTTCGGTCGTCACATCAAATCCATTGAAATCTTGGATGTGGTAACTACTCGTATATTTCCCCGGTGGCAATCTTCTCGAGAGTGCATAGATCATCGGATAATCTCCCCACACAAAAATCCGATCGTCGGGAGTCGTCTGCGCTGCAATTCGCTCTGACGTCGCATACATCGCTGGAAGATTTGGATCAAAATGCGCATAGTATCGGTCTTTTGTCTGCCTGCGCGTGACAAACGAAATGTAGTTTTGATAGTACGGCATCAATGGATAGTACCAGAATTTGATCGCCCAAATCCCATAGATCCCGATGACCAGCGCGGTCACTGCAGTAAGGATTGGAAGGAGTCGTACTCCTTTGGAGTGCTGCAAGAGAGATTGTCCAAGAAAGACGACGAGCAACGAAGCTGGAGGGATCACTTGGATCAAGTAGTGAGGATAGGGCCGCTCAGCTAAGAAAGCTCCAAAAAGAGTCGCCGCAAACCACATTGCTAAAAATGTGAGTTTGTTTCCGTTCTTTTTTGAGAGAAGTAGCAATGCAATCATCGCGATCCCAAATCCCACCGCTCGATTTTTCAGTCCTGATGATCCGACATTGCTTGCGGCATGCGTGCCAGTCGCCCAAGATGATAAGTATCCGATGTTTTGAGCAAATGCAGCACTCACATATTCTTTGCCGACACCCTTGGCACTGTAATACGCAAAGGAGAGGAGAATAGGAAGGAGGAAGGCCATCGAAAAAGAGATAAGTGGCAAGAGATAAGAGCCAAGATGAAAATCTCTTTTTTGTACACGCCAAACAGTGAATGGCACAACGATCAAAAAGAAAAAGCCGGCGGCAAACGCATCAAAGAGCGATGGAACTTTGATCAAAAATGCAAGCGAAAAAAAGAAACCGGAGAGCACAATATTTTTCATTTGCCATTTGTCATTGGTCATTTGTCTCCATAGGAGGTACATCCCGACTATGGCAGGCATCACCATGAAGATCTCCCCATTGGCGATTGCGCCTTCCGCGAAAAACGGGATGATCGCAAAAAGCACAGTTGCGATCGTAGAGTAAGTCACTCTTGGAAATTGGATTCCCCCGATACTCGTAAACCCAGGGTGATCTGCGTCATCCAATAGCAGATGTGCCAGTCGTTCAAATGCGACGATCGCGACGCTATTCCATGCGAGTAAAAAAAATCGAAACCAGAAGACGGAACCAGTGAGCGCCGCCATGAAGTAGATCACCGGTGGCTTGTTGTCATGAATATCTTTGTACAGTGTCAGCCCATGTCGGATCGCATTGCCGAGCGTGAGATAGATCCCTTCGTCACCGTACCAATAGGGTTCGAGGAGGCTCGGGAGCCTCAGGATCGCACACGCACACAGTATCCAAATCAAATATTCATGTCGAAGTAAGAAAGCTTTTATTTTTAGAGGCATAGTGAACAGTTGTGACTACGATTCTTCAATAATTTGCACTATTTCAACTTTAGTTGAAAGTCTTGTGTTAGGCAAATAGAAAACGATCACTCTCACTGGTAGAGGAGAGGGTAGAGTTGCGAAGCTCATTAGTCTATCGTACTGGAACTTTGAAATATGAACGCGAATGGGTTTAGACAAGTCTTGGAGCTTGATAAAATATTGCTGAAAAGTTCTTCCACCTCCTCCATGTATGACTTCCACAACACCTTCATATCGTTGTTCAGAAGAAAATAGGTCTGCGAAGCCATTCTTTACTTGATTGGCTAGCAAGATAATAAACGTCAGAAGTACCGCAAAACCTAGGAGCGGACCTTGTGCATTCAGAAGTACAACAAAGAGTGATATGGCAGTAATAGAAGTTGCAAATGCTTCGATCCCTACGAGTGTTTTTAGACTGTCTGTAGATATTTTCCCCAATATAAATGCAAAAACTATATCAAATATAAAATTTGTGAAAAAACCGAGTATGAAAAGTAAGTAAAACAGCTCGGTCATATCTTTTCAGTGACACGATATTCGAGGTACTTCCCGAGCATGAGTCGCGTGTGAGCGTCCAATCCAGGAAGGGCGGAGAAGAAGAACCCAAGGACAGGCAGCAGTAAAAACTCAAACGGCTGCAAAATGCGATGGATGATTGATACTTCTTTTGGACGAGCGGGTCGGGAAAGCGCATCAATGATAAAGATGACGACAAGTGAGATCAAAGAGATTGTCATCAACGCACTACTGACTTGTGGGAGACGTTTGCCGATCGTAAAGCGATTGAACTCCTGGTTGAGAAGTGGCGGCAGAAGCGCTCCGATCGTGATCGCGAACCAGTTCACTGGCCAGAGGAAATGATCTTCGATCGTCTTAAACACCCGGATGGTCTTATCCCAAAATGGGACTCCTTCTGCTGTCGCCCACATCTTGATGATGTATGCGTCATCACTCACCCCCCAAGCCCAACGTTTGATTTGTTCGTATTGATTGACCATGGTCGCCCAAAATCCGTGACTTTCGGCCGCATCAGCCATGATCGGTAAAAAGATCGGTTCGACTTCCAGGTCTCCTTTTTTCGCAAAATAGGCTTTGAAGAAAAATCGGTAATCCTCAGGGACCACATCGACGTCCCAGTAGCCGATCTCGTCGACGAGCTTGAGTGACGTCGAGTAGGTCGAGAAATTGACCAAGCGATCTTGTCTCATCAAAATAAACATTTGAGTGACTGAGAACACAGAAGACATGACTCGGACGGGCGCGGGGACTACCCAAATATTGTTATAAAATCTGATACTTCCTTGCCAGATGCGATTGAATCGTTTTGGATTGCTGATGAAGTCGTATGTCAGACAGGCAAAGTATGAAGGGTGAAATAGCGCGTCTGCGTCTTCACTGGTGATCGTGATACTCTCGATCGGAAAGTGACGTTCATCGACGAGAATTTTCTTTGCGTGCCGTGCACCCCAGGCTGTATTTGAAGACTTTCCTTTCACTTCGCCATAGATATCAGGATGATAGGTCATCCACAAATCACCAAAATATTTTCCAAATTTATCATTGAGTGCGTTGGCTTTTTCACGAGCTGGATCGCCTTCGCGATCTTCAAACGAGAGCATGACATGGATGTTTTTGAGTGGATACGTTTGTTTGGTGAGCTCGGTAAGCGTGCGATCCAAAGTGTGCAAAGGTTCTTTGTACGTCGGGATGACAATAATGTGATGGAAATCCTTCCAATTGGAATATTTCTTCAGATCTGCTATCCAGTCAAATCTCGAGGCTGCGCGGATCTTGTAATATGCGATCGCTGCCAAAAAAGCGACGGAGAGCGAGCGAAACAGCCAATACACCGAGAACGCAATAATATAGTAGGCGACGATCTCAGGGACGAGGAACGAGCCCCAGACGGGAAAGAGGATTAATGACCATGAGACAAACCCTGGAAGGATCTCCAGAAACCTTTGGCTTTTGACTGGATGACGATGAATGTACTGCTTTAGAGGCCACATGAGTTCATTGTACTTCGTTTATTGTTTTTTTTCTGCTGACTTTGTGGCGTCGATGAGGACTTGCGTGCAGTACGCGACTTTCGCTTGGTTGACGACTGCGGCTGGAAGTTTCTCCATTTGGGCACCAATCTGATCAGAGATCTTTTGGACATCAATCGTCACTTTAGGGTCGTTTGCATCTGTGGTGATGAGCGACGAAAGAGCAGAAGCGATCCCTGATCCCTTGTCTGAGATCGTCTGTCCGACGGCGCCGATTTTTTGAGTCGAGATACCTGCAACTTTGCCGGCAGCCGGAGTCGCACTTGCAGTACTATTTGCGATCTCGGCCAGTGATTTGATCGCAGGTTGCTTTGGAGCAAACTTTGAGGTCACCGACGAGAGTGAAAGATTTGGTGCCTTCACGACATGAAAGTGAACTGCGGCAAACGCACCTCCACCGATGAGTGCCAAGACGATAAGGAGTTTGAGCATGGACTCACTCTATCATTACCACACGAGTTTCTTCAATGGCTTGCCTGATTTGAAGTTGATGACTTTGTGACCTTTGATCGTCAGGCGTTTGTCTGACTTCCCAAATGGCACCACTTCTTTGTCTTTCACCTTTCCGAGCGAGAATGTGCCGAAGCCTGAAAGGACGACTTTTTCTCCTTTTTTGAGTGCTCGAGTCACCTCTTCCAAGAAGATCACGATAGCTTCTTCAGATGCTCGCTTTGGCATATGTGCTCGCTTCGAGACGATACCGATAAGTTGCGATTGGGTCATATATTTACCCTCCCATACTAAAAATTACACTGTCACTCAATCCATTGGAGGACAGGTATATCATAATAAATTCAACGATGCAAATGTGAGAAAGGTGAGCTCATCAGCTAAATCTCAGCATTGATTCTCGATTGCTTCAGAAATTAAAAAAGCCCCTTGGATCATTGCTGACCCTTGGGGCTTTTTTTGTTCAGTTCGAATGAAAAAACGAAGTATTAGTTACTCCATCCTCCGCGGTCTCCACCTCGATCGGAACGTCGGAAGTCACGACTTCCTCCATTTCCTCCTCGGTTATAACCACTTCCTCCACCACGACTGCCTCCGTTACTATATCCACCTCCGAAACCTCCGCGATTTTCTCGTGGGGCTCGTGGTCGAGCAACGTTAACAACCATGTTTCGACCATCCCATTCCGTTTCGTTGAGAGCAGTGACTGCGGCGTTAGCCTCATCTGCTGATCCCATTGTCACGAAAGCGAAGCCTTTAGAACGACCGGTAAATTTATCGGTCATCACCATTGCTTCAACAACTGTACCAAATTGAGCGAATTTCTCGTTAATTTGATCGGTTGTGATGTTGTAAGACAAATTGCCAACAAAAAGTTTTGCTGGGTTTGCTGCTTGTGCATTTGCGTCCATTATGTGTTCACCACCTTTCCTGTCAGACTTGTACTGGCTTCACACATCTTGGGCGCAAAAGCGCGAGGAGTAGAAAGCACACGAATACTAGCGATAGTATAGCATATTTGCTACCATTACCCCTATGGTACTCTTTGCACGTCTGTTTCTAGCCCTCGGTTTGGTCAGTTTGGTCTACGCCCAGAGCCCAAATGTGGCCATTTATACCGATCAATATCGCCAACAACTCGAGAAGTATCGACTTCAGTCCGATTCGACTTCTATTGCCATCACCCAATACACCAACCTCAAAACATTGGCCGCTCAGGAGGAGGCGGTGAAGAGCATGCGTGACTTTCTGCTGATCCGAGCTGATGTCATCACCACGCATCTCAACCTCCTAAACGAAGTATTGGCTGATCGACAAAGCCTGGACGGAGCCTGGGTCGCTAGCGGGTCGGCGCTCCTGGCTCAGCAAAAAGCCGATATTGCGTCTCACCGTGCTCGAAGTGACATAGCAGTTGATCGTATCAAGGCTGACCAAGAAGCACTTTGGTTTCAGACGAATCAGAAACCGCTCCTTTTGAGTGCTGATCGAGCCCAGAGTCTCATTGGAATCGGTCGAGTCGGAGAGTCGATTATGGCGTTGGAAACGATCAAAAGCCATGTCGACACCTGGATCGCAGATACAGCCATGAGTGAGACGAGCAGAGTGGAAAAGCGCCGAGGGAGTGATGAACTGGGTCGGACAATCCAATCTGCAAAGCAAAATCTAGATGATGCAAAGCAAGTGTATGCCGATGCAGATCGAAATTCGAGTTCAGCACTCAATTATGAGCAAATTCGTCCAAAGTTGCTGAGCGCGTATACGAATGTCATTCGAGGCGTCGGATTTGCAAAGGAGCTGACACAATGAGCGATACCATCAATCAAACCGAGTTTACTGAAAATGCACCGACTCAATCAGAACCGGTGACTCCTCAGATTCAGACCCCTCCGGATCTTCCGACAGCAAACGTCAAACGTTCGAAAAGTGCTCTTATTTTTGTAGTAGCGGGAGTTTTCATCATCATACTCGTGCTGGTAGGTGCACTGACCTATTCAAAAAGTCAAACTTCCACGGTCGATGTCACTCCAACACCCAGTGCAAGTGAGGCTCCAGTAGAGACCAAAGGAATTCGAGATGAAATTGCTCCGTTTCTCAAGATAATTGAACAATCAAATCCTGAAGAAGACGATCACCCGTTCCCGCCAGTCAACTTCGATGTGCGAATAAAAGATCCAAACAGTCGGTAATACGGAGATTTCTTGATACAATACTACCTTCATGGCTACTTTACCGTTAATCATCGCTCACCGAGGTGCTTCGCAAGATGCTTCTGAAAATACCCCCGAATCGATCCAGTTGGCGGTCAGTCAGGGCGCAGACATGGTTGAGATGGATGTACGCATTACAAAAGATCAGATTCTCGTGCTCAATCATGATGATCGATTGAAGATGTTTCGACCAACGATCAAAATCAGTCAGTTCACCTATGACGAGCTGGTGCAAAAAGGATTTGTCCTCCCTAGACTCATCGATATCTTGGATGAACTTCCCAAGCGAGTGCTCATCAATTTGGATCTCAAAGACTCCACCATGGATTTGGCATTAGCGCGCGTGCTCACAAATAAAAAAATCGAAGGACGGATTGTCTTTGATTCAAATAACCTCGCTTTGCTGAATCGATACTCCATTCATTTCCCAAACTCGCTGCAATCGTACAGCACAGGGACTACTTACAACCCACTCAATATTCTCGACACGTTTTTTGGCCGTATGATGCTGTTCTTGGCGACGAGTTTGCTCTCGTATCCAGCGAGATTTATGGCCAAGCGCCGCGTCAATCGATTGTTACCAGAATACGTCTCTCTTCATTCTCGATTTTGCTCAGCACAAGATGTCGACTTCTATCACTCGTTGGGAGTAAAAGTCTTGGTCTTTGTGGTGAACAAAGAAGAAAACATGAGAAAATTTATCGCCATGGGTGTCGACGGGATAAAAACTGACAATCCAGCGTTACTGGCGACTATTTTGAAGTAATGCCTTTGATGGCGTCACCGATCGCTACTTTTTTCGCAATATCCAAACCTTTGATCACTTTTCCAAAGTTGGTGTACTGTCCATCGAGCCATCCACAATCAGCGGTACAGATAAAGAACTGACTGTCATTGCTGACTTTGATGTCACCACCGCGAGCGACGCCGAGACTTCCATCCACAAATGGGACGTCATTGAGTTCGGTTGTCATCTTGCCACCGCCTGTGCCGTTCCCAAGTGGATCACCACCTTGGATCACCCAGTCTTCGACGCGATGGAATTTCAAACCTTTGTAGTAGCCTGAGGCAGCTTTATCTAGGAAGTTCTTTACAGTATTTGGAGCTTTTTCAGGATAGAGTTCGACTTCGATAATCCCTTTGTCGGTCTCGATTTGAGCGATTGGTTTTGATTGATCCATAGTTTTTCCTTTACTAGTTGTGGTTGGTTTTGCTGATGCAGTCGAGATAGGAGTCGCCGATGACGTTGCGACTGGTGTGGCTGAACCGTAGAGGTCAGCCGCTGGCATATTTTCGTCCTGTGTCGGCGCACAGGCAGACAGCAAGATCGTGGAGGCGAAGAGGAGTGTGATGAGAGATGTGCGTTTCATAAGATCATGAGTATAATTGATTCCATGCCTATTATTCAAGTCGCAGGACTGGCTACAAATTACGAGCGGATTGGCAGCGGTCCAGCACTCGTACTTTTGCACGGGTGGGCAAACGCTTGGGAAGCTTGGCTTCCAGTGATTCCCTATCTTTCAGACCACTTCACACTCATCATGCCAGATCTTCCTGGGTGCGGCGCGACGCAGACGCCGAAGGTGGGTTGGTCCACACCTCAGCATGCCAAGTGGCTACATGATTTTCTCACTCAACTGACGTCTCTTGACTCTAGTCTCTTGTCTCTTTCGCTCGTAGGTCATTCATATGGTGGGAAAATTCTTCTCGAGTACTGCAGTGGTAACTATGGCTTGCAGCCAAAAAAAATTGTATTGATCGATGCCTCAGGTATCCCAGCGGTGCTCAACAAAAAGCAGCAAACGTTGGCCAAGTTGGCAGCATTGACGCCGAGTTTCCTCAAAAGCAAACTCAACGCAAAGATGCGTTCGACACTTTACGAACAATTTGGTGCTGATAGCGACTATATCAGTGCAAATGCATTCCAATCGAAGACTTTGCAGTTGGTGTTGAAGGAAGATTACACTGGGAATCTGGCGCATATTCAGCAACAGGCCCTGTTGCTCTGGGGTAAGAGTGATGACGCGACTCCACTTTGGCAGGCGGAATCCATGCATCAGTTGATCCCTCAAAACAAGTTGGTGACCTCTGATGCGGGACATTTTCCCCACCATACGCATCCGAAAGAAGTTTCAGATGAGATAATCAGATTTCTTCTATGATAACTTTAGAGACCAAATTAGCGATCCTGCAGCAATGTGAGTATGAGTGGCCACGGTACCAAAAGTGGCTTACCGAAAATTCAGCGTCAGCGGTAGTAGTGAAGCCCAAAAAATGGACCACAAAATTAAAACTGCTCAAAGCTCTTGCTCCATTCTTGACACTGCACGGTGCTTTGAACCTTCTTGTGTTGCCTCAATATTTGATTATTGGTTCATTGGTCTTGGCAGCAACAATCAAATTACGCTATTTGCAGTCAAAAGGCCTCATCGTCGTCGCGATCGCAGGATCGTATGCCAAAACGTCGACGAAATACATCGCTACGCATCTGCTCCAAGGATCCAAACGAGTGGTGATGACTCCAGAAAATATCAATACGCCGATCGGAATCGCCAGATTTATCTTGAATCGACTCACTGGAAGCGATGAAGTTTTTATCGCAGAGCTCGGTGAGTACTATCCTGGTGATATAGCCAGTCTTGTCAGATTTCTGTCTCCTGATTTTAAAATTTTGACGCCAGTCGGTTACGCTCATCTCGAACGGTTTGGCAGTGAGTCCGCACTCAAAGATGGCTTGCAAGAATTGGTGACTACGCAACCTCACAAAGGCAAATCGTTTGTCTTTGGGTCGGAGTACGATGAGTCAAAGCTCACGAACGTATCTGTCACTCGTGCAGGGACTGAATTTGAGTATCAAGGAAATAGGTATTTTATTCCATTGTTTGGGACTCACAACGCAGTGAACAGTTTGCCTGGACTTTGGCTCGCAAACGAGCTGGGTATCGATGCGAAAACTTCACAATCTCGACTTTCCTCGGTCAACTATGTACCGCATCGATTGGAGCCGACGCAACTTGAGCATAATATTCTCTTGCTTGATAACGGCTACAACTCAAATCCCGCCAGCGCTCGTGAGTCACTCGCTGTGCTCAAAGCACTCGATTCGCCTCAAAAAATTGTCAGCACACCGGGGTTTATTGAACTCGGTCCGACACAAGACACTGAAAACGAGTCACTTGGGAAGGAAATTGCGGATGTAGCTGATCTCTGTATCGTGATCAAGAGTGTGAACGCCCAAGCAATCAAGCGAGGATTGGTGTCAGGTGGATTTACGAAAGATCAGATCATCGAAGCCAGCGGTGAAGAAGAAGGGATGAACCTCGTCTCAAGTCTCACCAAACCGTCAGCAATTATTCTCTTTGAAAATTCCGTCCCTGAGCTCTACAAAAAAGCTTAAAATATTTGCTTGCGCTCGATGCGATACGTCTTGATCGCTTGGAGGAAAATAGCGGGACTTTCTTTGACGAGCAATCGTTGGAATTCTTGATAGTTGAGCTTGCGTTCTTCTTTGTCCGTCGCCTTTCTTCCGTCCTCAAGAAGTTTATCGACTCTCGCATTTTTGTAATGAGTAAAGTTGGTCGATTGCGTCGAATGCCAGAGCGAGTATTGGTCCGGGTCAATCGGAATTTGTTGACCAATGAGTAAGACTTGATAGTCTGAGAGGTCTGGTGTATTGCGAATGCGAATGTTGACTTTGATGCCGATTTGATCGCAATTTGACGTCGTTTTTTCTTGAATACATTGTGCTTGTGCGGTCGCCCCGAGGTCTTCCCAACTCTTTGCGATCACTTGCGCTTGCTCACTATACGTAGGGATCGTCGTCAGCTCGATCGTCAGTGGTGTAAACACGTTCGCTTTCAGATAGTCTTCCGACGCCAATTTCATATCTTGCTCAAAGGGGTCAAGGTCTTCGATATTCCCGACATACGCCCACGATTTTTTGTGTATCGGTGAGAGAATTCGATCATTACCCTGAGGTTTTTGGATCGCGAGGTTAAGCGCCTGGCGCAACTGTTTGTTGGTGTACGGATGATCGTCACCAACTTGAAATGCAAAATTGAAAAAGACACCAACGTACTGATCTGTCCGAGCGTTGATTCGTTTGGTGACGTTTGACCACGATGAGAGATCTTCAAGATTTTGCATGTCCTCGAGAATATCCACTTCTCCAAGTTTAAATGCGATAACGGCATCATGCTCTGTCGGGTAAAAGCGATAAATCTTGCGATCTTTTACGGAATCGAGTGTCAGCTCCTGAATGCCAGTCCCTTTATAGACGATATCGGTGATCGTGTACTGACCAAGCCCATAGATGAGTGTTTTTGATCGAGAGAAAATAGAATTATTTTTCACTTGTTTGAAGAGTGGTTGCGAGACCACCGTGGGGAACGATGAAGGGAGGAATGACTCTTGTGTCCCATTGTCATCCTTCGATTTCGACTGCAATTTGAAGACGACATCGTTGGGTGAACGGACGATATCAATATCAGAGAAGTTGTAATTGACGTCTTGCGGCGTGACCGTTTGACCATCTTGCCAGGTTATGGTGTTTTTGAGAGTGAAGCGATACGTCTTGCCATCTTCCTCTGGGCCAAATGTACTGGCCAGGCCAGGGACACTTTGACCGTCATCAGCGACCTTCGTGAGTCCATAACTGACTGATTCTTGGATATCACGAGGCAGTCGCGAAAGCGGGAAGTTACCGACTCTTCCGATGTATTGAGTGGGTTTGCCGAACGGGACGATGGTGAGCAAACTCGGGAGAATGACCATCATGGCGATGCCGCCGATGATACTGACTGCGATGACAGTCTTATATTTCTTTAAAAAACCTTGCGCGTACCAGACGTAGCGTTGTCTCGACATAATGCTTGATACTAGTACCTCAATTACGAGAGGATGACGGTTAGGAGCGAAATAATAAGAAACAGCACTGCGAGCACGATTGTCGACGCAAACAATGTCTTTTCGACTCCACGCTTCGTGTGGTAACTTTCTCCGCCTCCACCCCAAGTAGACCCAAGTCCGGCACCTTGTGCTTGCAGGAGAATTGTCGCGATGAGCAGTAAAGAGATGATGATCTGTCCTGATAACAGAACTGAAGAGAGATTCATGATGGCAATATTGTATCATATCGATACAGGGTAAAAGGCAAAGGGAAAAGGGAAATGCATCACTATGATTGACACTCACACTCACTTAAATATTGATCCACTTTTCGAAGAAAGTGACTCGTATATACAGAATGCGCTTACTTTGGGTGTCACGAGGATGATGATCGTGGGAGTGAATCTGGAATCGAGTAAAAAGGCGATTGAGCTTGCACACAAACATCCAGAGCTGTGGGCAGCAGTGGGAGTACATCCAGAGGAAGCAGGTGATCAGGCGATCAGGAGATCAGTGGGATCAGAGCTGGAAAAACTTATTCAATCAGGAAAAGTATCGGCTATTGGTGAATGTGGGTTAGATTACTCAGGGGATGTCGACCATGACGCTCAAAAAGAGTTTTTTGTGATGCAGGCACAGCTCGCTGCCGATCATGACTTGCCACTACTCATTCATTGTCGCAATACACGGCGAAATGACGAAGTCGTCCCGTATAGTGCGTACGATGAGCTGCTCGTACTTTTGCGATCGCTGCCCAAACTCCCTCGATTTGTCTTGCACTGCGCTTCTGGTCCAGTCTCTTATGTGCAAGCAGCACTTGAGATGGGGGCGTATGTCAGTTTTGCAGGTAATGTCACCTATCCCAATGCCAGCTCGATCCGCGATCTTCTGAAGATCACTCCACTCGATCGCTTGCTCGTCGAGACCGATGCTCCATTTTTATCTCCCCAGTCCAAGCGTGGGAGTCAAAATGAGCCTGCCAATGTCATCGAGACTGGGGAATTTGTAGCAAATTTTTTGGGAATGAGTTTTGAAGAAATAGACAGCATCACCACCGAAAATGCACTGAAACTGTTTTCCAGATAGGATATACTACCTGTCATGATTGCCTCAGAAGAAATCACCAAGCGCGAAGAACTCCACGAACGATTCCTGCGGATCCAAGAACGATTGAAGATCCCAGAAAAGCAGACGAGATTACTGGAAGTCAATAAACTCCAGGAAGATCCAAACCTGTGGAATGACCAGGAACAAGCAAAAAAAGTCAGTCAGGAACAAGTCAGATTGACCAAGTTTTTGGCGGATAACCAAAAGATCGTTCAAAGTTTTGAAGATCTTCACAGTATTGAAGAGCTCGTGGCGACTATTGATGACGCAGGGCTTGAATCAGAGTACAAACAAAAAATTTCTCATCTGTCCAAAGAAGTTGATCAAGTCGAGATTCAAGTGTTTTTATCGGGTACCTACGATGATCATGATGCAATCTTGACGATTCATGCAGGGCAAGGGGGAGATGAAGCGAATGATTGGGCGAGTATGGTCCTGCGAATGTACCAACGATATTTTGAGCGAAAAGGTTGGTCGACGGAATTTGTCGACGAGTCACGTACTGATGCTGGGGTAAAATCCGCGACCCTTATCGTCCACGGTGAGTTCGTGTACGGAATGCTCAAAAATGAAGCAGGCGCACATCGGTTGGTGCGTCTCTCTCCATTCAATGCTGATAGTTTGCGCCAGACATCGTTTGTCGGTGTCGAAGTCCTCCCACTGGTCAGTGATGATGATAAAACTATTGAGATCAATCCTGATGATTTGGAATGGGCGTTCACGCGAGCTGGTGGACATGGAGGTCAAAACGTCAACAAAGTAAACTCCGCAGTGATCCTCAAGCATATCCCGACGGGAATCATCGTCGAATGTAGACAAGAGCGCTATCAAGAGCAAAACAAAAAGACCGCTCTCTCTATACTCAAATCCAAACTTGCATTGATGGAAGAAGAGAAGCGACGTGATGAACTCGCGAAAGTCAAAGGCGAGTACAAGATCGCAGGTTGGGGCAATCAAATCCGCAACTATGTCCTACATCCGTATCATCACGTCAAGGACACTCGTACAAAGATAGAGACGAGTGATACCCAAGGTGTCTTGGACGGAGATTTAGATCTCTTCACCGAGTCATGTTTGCGGATGTTGTGAGTGCGATAAAACATCTGTATACTTCTTGGTATATGTCTGACACTCCACAAGCACCTCTCAACTCCACCTGGCAACAAGGGACGACAGCTCCGCAGTCGACTGCTCCATTTGCCGCAAGTTTGAAAAAGGAAAACTCCACTATGAAATCAAAAAAAATGTTTGTCCCGGCATTGGTAGGAGTGATCGTCCTCGGACTGGGTACTGGCTTGGTGGCAGCAAAAATGACTGCACCCGCTCACGTGACGCAAGTCGAAGCGCCGAGTGATACCACAACTGCTGACTCAGCTGACACGAGTGCCGCAGCCGCTGTCAAAGTAGGCCAAGTCTTCGGTGCAAAAGACGCGACAGCATTCAAAGACAGTGTCGAAGGTGTGTTGGTCGCTGGTGGAATTGGTGGAGAAGGATCGCACCACATCATCAGACCGGGTGGTGATTCTCAAAGTGTGTATTTGACTTCTTCAGTTGTCGATCTCAAGCTATTCGAAGGTTCAAAAGTAAAGGTCTCGGGCGAGACGTTTAAGGGACAAAAAGCTGGTTGGCTCATGGACGTCGGTAGAGTCGAAGTCGAGCAGCTCAATGCTCCACTTCCAGACGGAGCCAAAGCACCTGCAGCCGCAGCTGGTGATGAGTAATTGCGCTTCACAATCTTCATGGTTTCCGGTACCATGGAGGCTATGGTTTCTTTCAAGAACGTAGCGAAAAAATACGGTTCCCAAGTCATCTTTGAAGATGTTTCGTTTGATGTGAGTCCAGGCGAATTTGTGTTTGTGATCGGAAAATCCGGATCTGGGAAAACAACCCTCATGCGCATGTTGACGCAACAGACCGTCCCTGACGACGGCGAGATCATCGTCGAGGATGTCAAAATCGGCAAACTTTCCAAAAGAGAAGTCCAAGATCTTCGTCGCCTCGTTGGCGTCATTTACCAAGACTACAAACTATTGACTGAGCGAACCGTCGCAGAAAATATTGCCTTGGGGCTTGAGATTATCGGCAAATCAAAAGCAGAGATAGATTTACGTACGACTGATCTCCTCGGGCTCATCGGTCTTCCAGATAAAGCGAATGTCTTTCCAAATCAACTCTCAGGTGGTGAAGCGCAACGAGTCTGTATTGCCAGAGCACTTGCGACGGCACCTCGGATGCTCTTTGCCGATGAACCCACTGGAAACTTAGATGAGGAGACAGCTAGTTCTATCGTCAGGTTGCTTGCGAAAATAAATGAACTCGGGACGACGATCCTCATGGCGACTCACAATCAAAATCTCGTTGAGAAAATTGAGAAGCGTGTCATCTCATTGGAAAATGGAAAAGCAGTAGAAAAAAGGAAATCAACTCAGCGGAAGTCTACTGAAAAAGCAACGAAAGAAACTGTGAAAGAAGAATCAGTCGGGAAAGAGGAGAAATAGACTATGCCACGAGCACTCACCACAAGTCTCAAGACCATGCGACGTAGTCCATATCAGGCGTTGCTCGCAATCGTGATGATGTCACTCTCCTTCTTTGTCACTACAAATTTCTTGAGTGTCCTGTTTGTGGCCAATAAAGCGATCTCATATATAGAGACCCGACCACAAGTCATCGGCTATTTTGAAGTGAAAGCGACGGAAGAACAAATTCAAAAAGTGCGCGATGCGATGGCCTCAAAAGCATATGTCGCAGAGACGAAATTTGTCAGTAAGGACGATGCTCTCAAAATCTTCAAGCAAGAAAATCAAAAAGATCCACTCCTCTCGGAGCTCGTGACCGCTGACATTTTGCCAGCGAGTGTCGAGGTGAGCGCAAAGACGGTGGGAGACCTTGAGACGATCAGTAACGATCTCAAGAAATTACCTGGTGTCGAAGAGGTGGTCTATCAAAAAGATATCATCCAAAACCTCTCACGGTGGACCAAGACGTTGCGTCAAAGCGCTGTGGTCGTCACGAGTGCTCTTTTTGCTATCACGTTACTGCTCGTCGTCGTCATCTTAAGCTTGCGTGTCGCCGTCAAACGCAAAGAAATTGGGATCATGAATCTTTTGGGAGCCAGCCGTTGGTATATTCGTGCGCCATTCTTGATTGAGGGAATTCTGTATGGAGTCATCGGAGCATTCTTCGGTTGGGTTGGCGGTTTTATCGTCCTCCTCTATGCGACGCCCGCGATTGTCGGATTTTTTGGCTCCATTCCAGTGCTTCCCATTCCACCACTTTTTATGGCCGCGTCACTTGGCATTGAGTTAGCCATCGGACTGCTTCTGGGCCTGGTCTCAAGTTTTGTTGCGGTCGCTCGTTTTATAAAGCAATAAAAAAAGTGTATGTATCGACGATTCATTCGCATCATCGTATGCCTTCTTATCGTAGGACTGCTTAGTCCCTTGCGAGCGATTGCGGCGGAAGTCGATACCTCGAACCCAGAGTATCAGAAAAAACTCCAGGAGATCCAAGCGCTCAAAGATAAGATCTCCCAAGTACAAGGAGAAGCAAAAACGCTCTCTTCAGCGATCTCGTATTTGTCAAACAAAAAGGATCTCACTCAAAAGCAAATTGATGCGACGCAGTTTCAGATCACATTACTCAATCGAGACGTGACATCTCTTTCCGGGAAGATCACGACGCTCGAATCATCCCTGGACGCGCATGTACAGGCATTGATCACTGATGTCCAGGTGGGCTACAAGACTCCAGAAGTCAATCCGTTCCAATTGGTGTTGTCATCAAAATCATTTACTGACTATCAGACGCGCGCTCGATATCTTGAGCTTGCGACCGCACAACACGGACAAATGCTGAAGAAAGCGACGGAAGTCAAAATGGACTACGACTCGCAAAAAGCCGAAAAAGAAAATAAACAAAAGCAAGTCGCGACGCTGCAGGTAAAACTCACGGCGCAACAGAAAGATTTGATTGTCCAAGAGCAAGCAAAGCAAAAGTTACTTCAGGATACGAAAAATAGTGAGAGCACGTATCAAAAGTTACTCTCGCAAGCGCAAGAGCAGTTGGCGAGCTTTTCACGATTTGCCGAAGCGGCAGGAGGATCATCGCTCCTCTCAAATCAAACCAGTTGTGATGATTGGGGCTGCTATTATAACCAGCGAGACACGTTGTGGGGCGCATTGGCGCTCAATGGGACAAAATACTCAATCGCAAGTGATGGTTGTCTGGTCACCTCAATGGCGATGATCTTGACGCACTATGGCCACAAAGGTGTGACCCCAATCTCAATAAATGCGAATTCAAACAATTTTGCTTCGTATTATCCTGCCTATCTTCTCAATACTATTTATGTCGATGGAGTGAGCGCACAGCGTGTATCGGCGTCAATTGACGGCGTACTTGCGACTGGAAATCCAGTGGTGGTCGGACTCCGGGCGTATGGTGGGACACATTTCGTCGTCTTGAAGAGTGGAAGTGGTGGCAAATATGTGATGCGGGACCCTTATATTCCAAATGGAAAAGATATAGCATTTACTGATCACTACGCGGTCAGGAATATTTACGAGATCCACAAAGTGATTATCAACTAGATTGTTATGCGTACTGGTCTCTGGTGCGGAGCGTGCGGCTTATTTCTTCTCATGGCGACATTTGTGCATGCGCAGTCGCCGACGGCTCCTGCCGGGGTGTTGATCACTCTTTCTGAAGTTTCTGCGTGCAATTCTGGCGGTGATTGGATAGAAATTTACAATCCAAATGATACGGTCGTCGATTTGGCTGGATGGAAGATCGGAAAAAATAAGACAGGGATTGCATCAATGTCAGGGATGATAGCCGCGAAATCCTATAAGAAGATAGACTTTCCTCCAAGTTTTGCGAACTCCGGTTTTGCGGTTACGTTGCTCGAGCCACAGACCACAGATCCGATTGAGACTTTTCCCACTGTATATAAATCGGACAAATCTGATGCGTCCTTGCAGCAATGCCCTTCGACTACTGTCCCCACCTCATGGATCAAAGAAGGGGAAGACTGGAAATTGACTACCACACTGACACCCGAATCCGCCAATAGCTTGGCACAGCCACCGACAGCTACCCCAACTACATCGCCTACAGTTAGTGCGACTCCTCGGCCATCAGCTACTCCGACTCCCACTCCAAAAATCGAAGTACCTGTATCGGCCACTCCAGGAGTGCAACCGACTTCAATTTTTCTCTCGGAGCTGTATGCATGTCAAAATGATGGTGAGAAAGAGTGGGTAGAACTTCATTCCACAAATTCGAGTGCCGTCACGCTGACAGATTGGAAACTTGCCGATGATGACCACAATGAGCAGCCAATTCAAACGCTTTCCATGCCATCCAATGGATATGCGGTCGTCGAGATCACGAAGTATACAAACGGGATGCTGACCAATGCCGGTGATGTCGTCAATCTCATCGATGGATTGGGAAAAGTCGTGGACACAGCCAGTTACAAAAACTGTACCAAAGGAAAGTCTGTAGCAAAGCTGGGATCCGAGTGGAGTGAAACTGACACTGCGAGCCGAGGTGTGGCAAATCCGATGAAAAAAAGCTCCCCTTCGCCTCAGCCGGTTTCGTCTGGAGATGGAGGCGATATCCGCTTGGCTTCCAGTGAGAATACGGAGGAATCGAGTCCGAGTGGATTTGTACTGGGCAGCCAAACCGAAGAGGGCGAACCTCAACCCAGCTCAACACCGCTAGTCTATGCATCCAAATCAAACGATTCGAAGTCAAACTTCATCGCCTATCTCGCAATCGGGGCTGGTATAGTACTACTCGTACTGACATGTGCATATTATGGATGGCTGCAGTACAAGAAAGTAAGATTAGTCGACAAGTAGATCAGAAATTCAAACAATGATGAATATAAAAAAATGGCTTCCGGTGATACTTTGGTGTGGGGTCATTTTCTTTCTCTCGTCGCAGCCGCATTTACCAGGACCTGAAGATAAGACCTGGGATTTTCTATTTAAAAAACTTGGCCACATCTCTGCGTACGGTATATTATTTGGACTGACATTCAAAGCGACGAAAAGCGCGAAGAACTCATTAGTTTTTTGCATTCTGTATGCGATGAGCGATGAGTATCATCAAAGCTTTGTTCCAGGGCGGACGCCGATGCTTCGCGATGTCGGGATTGATATCATCGGCATGTCGCTTGCAGCTTTTGGTGCGAAGCGCTACGATTGGTTCCATGAAAGCCAAAAGCATGATTCACGTGAGCTTGGATCAGAAAGTTGATTTGCTTGGGGTTAAAGTTACCAAACTAGACCAAAAAATCGTTCAAGTGGACAACTCAGTTACCAAGCTAGCGACAGATTTCTTTGCATTCAAGCAAAGCACTTCTGAGAAGTTGGAAAAATTGGACACTATTGCAAGTGACATTGACTTCTTGAAGACGAATGTTCTCTGGTTAGTGTCTGCTTTCAAAAAGTTTGATGAAGAACATGCTGTGCTAGTGCACCAAGAGGTAGAGGATTCTGTAAACATTGAGAAACTAAAAACCAGAACTGACAGAATTGAGGACACTTTGAAGCTGCCCAAGATTAAATTTTCTTTTTAAATTTTCTTTTTTTGTTCTGTGCGCCACTTTTCTATCTCGGCATGGTTTCCTGAAAGCAAGACAATGGGCACTTTCCAGCCGTTGTAGTCTTCGGGTCTCGTGTATTGAGGGTATTCCAGTACTCCAATCTCACTGTGTGACTCATCATGACTACTCGCATCATCACCGAGGACACCAGGAAGTAATCGGACCACACTGTCGGTGATCACCATCGCTGGGATTTCACCACCGGTGAGGACATAGTCTCCGATCCGGATCTCGTCATCAATCAGATGCTCTGCCACTCGCTCATCGACGCCTTCGTAATGTCCGCAAATCAAAATCAGCTCATCGAGGTTGGCATACTCTTGTGCCTTTGCTTGTGTAAACAATGCGCCTTTGGCCGACAGAAGAACGATCTTTCTTTTCACTGTAGTCTGTAGTCTATCGACTGTCGTCTCGATCGCTTTTGCGATCGGTTCCACCATCATCACCATCCCTGGTCCGCCTCCGTATGGATGTTGGTCAGTCGTATGATGTTTGTCTTCGGCGAAGTCACGGATATTGATGAGATCAATCGATACTTTTTCTTTCTCGATCGCTCGTTTGACGATGCTCTCTGAAAGAGGGCCCGTAAACATTTGAGGAAATAGTGAAAGAATTGAAATTTTCATGATGAATTAATCTCTTTTCGCTTCGATTAAGAGACTGTGGAATTTTTTCCCAACTTCACTGTCATTTCCCATTTTTTCATCCTCACGAATGAGATCTTTTATTCTTTCGAGAGCTGTACTTTGTTTTTTCAGCTCAGCCAAATATTCTTGCAACTGCTTTTCTCTTTCGCTGGGATCTCTCTGCAATTCCTTCATTTTATCGATAAAGTATTTTGCATTAGTTATTTTTGTAAAAATCGTATCCATCTGTTGGTTTATGAGATTGAAAAGAGGCAACTTCTTTTCTGGATACGTTTTTACTAGATCTCTAATTCTTTGAATGGACAATTCAGTATATTCATCTCCGCTCTCTTTTCCTTTCTCATCTCCAGCTCGTTTTTCTCTTTGAGTATCAAAAGATTCGTCAAGAAAGAGTTGCTTTAATCCGGGATGTTCAACTGATGCCGAAAAGTGCCCCCCCGAGAGCTTTAGAGTTTCTGAACTTTGATCCATATTTCCTCTCCTAAATGACAAAAAGTCGAATACTTGATATAGTTCCCGATATGCATATTACCATTATCGGCACGGGATTCGTAGGGGTCGTCTCGGCGGCAGTCTTCGCCAAGCTCGGCAATTCGGTCACTGGGCTCGATATTGACGAAAATCGGATCCTTTCTCTTCAAAAGGGCAAAGTCCCATTTTATGAACCAGGCCTGGAGAAACTGCTTATTTCCACTCAGAAAAAGGGAAACTTGACCTTTACTACCTCCTATGAGCAGGCAGTCACCTCAGCTGAACTCATCATGATCGCTGTGGGTACTCCCTCGAAGAAAAATGGCGAAGCGGACTTGCGCTACCTCATGGCCAGCGTCGATAGTATGACGCCATTTCTCAAGGAAAATGCCATCATCGCCATCAAATCGACGGTACCCCCGGGGACGTGTGACGTCGTGAGCGGGCATATCCACTCGATCTTTAAAGATCAAAAAATCACTCCAAAGAAGTTTAGTGTCGTCTCTCTCCCGGAATTCCTGAAAGAAGGGACAGCTGTCGAGGATACGCTTCATCCGGATCGAATTCTCATCGGAGCGACTGACAAGTCAGTGATCGCCAAACTCAAGAAAGTCCATGCACCGCTCAAAGCTCCCGTCATCGTCATGAGTCCGAAAAGCGCCCAAATGAGCAAATACACTGCAAATGCGTACCTCGCGACCCGGATCAGTTTCATCAACAACATCGCTGATCTGTGTGAGAAAAATGGTGCCAATGTCACGGAAGTAATCAAAGCGATCGGTGCCGATCCGCGGATCGGAAGTCACTACTGGTATCCAGGCTTTGGCTATGGGGGCAGCTGTTTTCCGAAAGATGTCAAAGAACTTGCTTCCTATGCCAAAGAAGTGGGATTGCGGGACAATTTGATGGTGACGCTCGACAAACTCAATGACGAGCGCATCACCAAACTCATGAGTCGATTTGAAGAGCGCGTGGGTGGTTTTAAAAAGAAAAAAGTTGCACTGTTGGGACTGGCCTTCAAGCCGAATACTGATGACATGCGTGAAGCTGCCAGTACCAAGATCCTCCCGATCCTCCTGGAAGCGGGAGCAGTCGTCACCGCATATGATCCAATGGCCAATGAAAGTGCCCGGAAGTGGTTTGCGCAATCCGGAGTCGTTGAAAACGCCTCATTTGCGATCGTGAAAAAAGTGACCGATGCGGTCAAAGATGCCGATATTGTCTTTGTGATGGTCGAATGGAAAGAGCTTGTCAGTCTGGATCTGAAGAAAATTGCAAAGCTACTTTCAAAGAAAGCGTACTTCATCGATATCAGGTCTCAATATGCGCGAGACAAAGTCGAAAGCGTTGGGGTATCCTATATAGGAATAGGAGTTTGATCACTATACCTATGGATACTTCTCAACCAATACTTGTCACTGGAGGTACGGGATTCGCCGGCTCCCACCTCATCGAAGCCCTTCTCTCGCGTGGATACTCAAACATCTATTCGACGACATTCTCGCCAATCGATCCAACTCAATCGCTCTTGCCAGCCGACCATTACATCAAGGTCGACTTGTCAGACGCCAAGGCTACTGAGGATCTGTGCAGACAAGTACAACCAGCTTGGATTTTTCATCTCGCATCGTTTGCGTACGTCGGGAAGAGCTTTGAGAAAGCCAAAGAGTTATTTGCAAACAATATCAATCTACAACTCAATATGCTTGAGGCGGTCAGATTGACATGTCCGAGTGCACGTATCTTGACGATCGGATCAGCCGAAGAGTACGGAATGGTGGATGCATCGATTCAGAAAATAGACGAACACGTCGCACTCGCGCCCATCAATCCATATGCAGTCTCAAAAGTGACGCAAGATCTCTTAGCTCATAGCTATTTCCTCTCCTATAAACTCAATATAGTCAGAGCTCGACCATTCAATCATATTGGCATCAGGCAAAGTGGCGATTTTGCAATTCCTGCGTTTGCCAAACAAATTGTCGCTATCGAGCGAGGACAGCAAGCGACGCTGAAAGTGGGTACGTTGACAGCGATAAGAGATTTTACGAGTGTAAAAGACATGGTGAATGCGTACATTCTCTTGATGGAAAAAGGAACGGTCGGAGAGGTGTACAACATCGGCAGTGGAGTCGGGCTCAAGATGCAGGAAGTACTCGACTCTATGATCAAGCTCTCAACCGTGCCAATCACAATCGAAGTCGATCCTACAAGAATCCGTCCGCTTGACTCACCAGGCCTTATTGCGGACAATGGAAAGATACGTTTCTTGGGTTGGAGCCCAACCATAGATATTCACCAAGAGCTAGAGCACGTCATCGAAGATTTGAGAACACAATAGAAAGGTACTACCACGTATGAAGAAAGCATTTATTACAGGAGTCACTGGACAAGACGGATCGTACTTAGCCGAGCTTTTACTCGAAAAAGGGTACAAAGTCTATGGCATGACTCGTCGCAGTAGTACTCAAAATCATTCACGAATAGAACATATTATTCATGAACCGAATTTTGAGCTGGTCTCAGGTGACCTCCTCGATGAACATTCGATCACATCAGCTCTCGCAACGATTCAACCAGATGAGATCTACAACTTGGCAGCGCAATCATTTGTCCATGCATCTTGGACGCAACCAGTTCTCACCGGTGAGTTCACCGGTATCGGCGTGACTCGGATGCTTGAAGCCGTCAGATACGTGTGTCCGACTGCAAAATTTTACCAAGCAAGCAGTTCTGAGATGTTTGGAAAAGTCCAAGAGGTCCCACAAATAGAATCAACCCCATTTTATCCTCGATCGCCATATGGAGTCGCAAAGCTTTATGGTCACTGGATCACTGTCAATTATCGAGAGTCATATGATCTGTTCGCGGTATCAGGGATCTTATTCAATCATGAATCTCCACGTCGAGGGCTCGAGTTTGTGACTCGAAAGATCGCCAATGGAGTAGCCAGAGTGAAGCTTGGGAAGCAAACCAAAGTGACGCTTGGAAATTTGGATGCAAAACGTGATTGGGGATATGCGAAAGATTATGTGGAAGCCATGTGGCTTATGCTTCAGCAAGAGACGGCTGAAGACTTTGTGATCTCGACAGGTGAAACGCATTCTGTGCGAGAGTTTGTCCAAGAAGCATGCAAGATTGCAGGCATCGAAGACTGGGAGGCGATCATCGAGCATGATTCAAAATATGATCGACCGGCAGAAGTCGATTTGTTGATCGGCAACGCTAATAAAGCCAAAGAAAAGCTAGGCTGGGTCCCAAAGACGACATTTACGAATTTAGTTAAAATAATGGTTGAAGCAGAATTGGAGGCAGAAGCAAAAATTGCTTAACCTTCTATGAAGACACAATCTGCGGTCATAATCATCCCGACATACAACGAATCTGAAAACATCGCAAAATTGGTCCCAGTGCTCATGGGAGTGTTCCAAAAAATCTCAAATTGGGATATGCATATACTCGTGGTGGACGACAGTAGCCCAGATGGCACAAGTGACGTCGTCAAAGAGATGATGAAATCGAATGAGAAGCTTCATTTGTTCATCAACAAAAAGAAAGCTGGTCTAGGTGCGGCATACTTGGTCGGCATGCACGAAGCTTTTGAACATCTCGGTGCTCAAGTGGCATTTGAAATGGACGCTGATTTCTCTCACGATCCGGAAAAAATTCCTGAATTTCTCAAATCAATCGATGCCGGTGCAGATATGGTCGTCGGTTCGCGTTACATCAAAGGCGGCTCCATCCCAGCCGACTGGGGTGTCGAGAGGAAATTCTTGAGTGTTGTCGGTAACTGGGTAAATAAACTGATCCTCTTTGATTTCACGATCAATGACTGGACCACTGGCTACCGTGCCATACGAAAGGAAGTGTTTGAGGCTGTCGGCAGTGAGATGGAAGCATCACGATTTGCAGGATACACATTTCAAATAGGGTTCTTGCACAAGGCGTTGCGAAAAGGTTTTGTGATCCGTGAGGTCCCGATCAGGTTCATTGACCGCACGGTAGGAGAGTCGAAACTCGGAACGGACTATATCAAAAATGCATTGATGTATTTGCTTATCGCTCGCTATAAAGAAATACTTGCAAGTCATCTATTCAAGTTCGCTGTCGTTGGTGGGATTGGATTTGTCATCAATGCAGTCCTCCTCGCTGTGCTAAGCTCCTCGAAATTTGGTATTGAACCTGGCAATGCGTCTGCGATCGGTGCGGAAGTCGCGATCGTGAGCAATTTTCTCTTCAACAATTTCTGGACATTCTCAGAGCGCCAAGTAAGTGGGATGGGTGCTATTCTCAAGAAATTTGTGCAGTTTAATATTGCTTCACTTGGGGCGGTCGTCATTCAAAAAGTCGTCGTGGGACTCGGTACGAGTTACACATCAGATAGTTTGAAATATGTCTGGTTTGTGCTCGCCGTCGGCATTGGCATGGTCCTCAATTACGTCATTTACTCGAAAGTGATTTGGAAAAAGAAGTGATTTGTCAGTTGGACATTGGTCAGTTGTCAGATGGACCTGGAAAATTGATCAAATGATCAAGTGATAAATGTATGAACATACTTACACTCTTCAGGAAAAATAAGGAAAAGTTTTTTTTCATTAGTATTTTATTACTCGGTTCTTTCCTACGTTTTTATCGACTTCCAGAGACGATGCAGTTTTTGGGTGACCAAGGTCGCGACGCATTGATCGCAAGGCGAATCTTGATGGACAAACGACCTGCCTTCATAGGACCAGTCACCAGTGTCGGAAACATGTATCTCGGACCGTTCTACTATTACTTCATGGTCTTTCCGCTACTCTTGACGTATCCAAGTCCGATTGGCCCAGCGTACGCAGTCGCTGCCGTCGGGATCCTCACGCTAGCGGCGATCTATGTACTCGGAAAGCAAATGATAGGCAAGACAGGTGCAGGCATCGCAATGCTTCTCTATGCGGTTAGTCCAGTTGTCATCGCCAATGTCCGTTTCAGTTGGAATCCAAATATCGTCCCGTTCTTCAGTTTGATTGCAGTGTGGGCGGTATGGAAGACATGGAATCGAGAATATTCGTATTGGCTTCTTGCCGGTGTGTGTAGCGCGCTCCTGTTTCAGCTTCACTACATCGCACTGATTTTAATAGGATGTATCGGTCTTGTTTGGCTCCTGGAACTTGTAAGGCAAGTTCGGGAGAAGAAAATCAATGAGAATTTTGTCAGATATACTCTGTATGCACTTGGATTTTTTGCACTCTCACTTGTTCCGATACTCATTTTCGACACACGTCATGGTTGGCTGAATACGCGTGCGTTCTTCTCATTTTTTCATCCTACTGTCGCGAGTGAGTCACATTTTCGCCGACTCAATGATCCGAGCGGCATCCTCGTGTCTCTGGTATCGATGACCGCCCGCGTGGTGAGTCAATTCTTTGCGATCGTCGCGGTGACTTTTGCTCAGAAGATTTTGATCGTTATATTTTTCTTCTATATGCTGCTTCGGACGTTTTTCCATACAGAATCGCCGAAAAAAAAGAATGCAAGTCTGATCTTGCTAGGTTTTTTCATCCTCTCAATAACACTTTTGAGTATGTATAGTTCGTCAGTCTTTGATCATTATTTGGGATTTACTTTTCCGATCGTATTTCTTCTGTTTGGGATGGTATTAGCATCATTTTGGCGCTCAATCTTCTTCAAACCGCTGGTACTGATTATTCTTGCTGCAGTGATGATCTCTAGTTTGCGAAACTATCCAGGGACATTGGTCTATGGATCTACGGTCCATCTGTTTGATCGAAGTAGTCAGGAGATATCAAAACATATTCCACAAGGGACATCATTCAATTTGTTGTCATACTCGCCAACCAAAGACTTGCAAGCGATGAATTATCGCTACTTTTTGACTGCGTATGGGAAACCTCCCGCCGATCCTGATGACTGGTTGAGTTTCAAGCGGCTGTACATCATCGATGAAGAGCATCGAGAATCACCGTTTGATGAATCTCAGTACGTCATAAACATTTGGCCAAATCGAGTTATCGTGGATCACTTTTCGATACCCGATGGTCCCGATGTCTATGTGCTAGAAAGGTAGGAGCGTAGTAGACAAGTTGATCAGTAGATCGTATGAAGATCATTCCAAAAATCAAACTGCAATTGCTTGTGCTTATCTTTCTTTGCTTCATATGCTTTTTACTAAGAAGCTATGAAACATACCGTGACTTGGTCTTTACGTATGACCAAGGACGAGACGCGATCATGATGCAGAAAATTGAGAGTGGTCACCCAACCTTGATTGGTCCAGTCACTGGACTTGATGGCGTGTATCTTGGTCCATTTTGGTACTACCTGATCTTCCCATTTTATTTTTTGGGGCAGGGAAATCCTGTCTTCGCGGCGATCGAAATGAAACTATTTTCTGTCGGAGTAGTCATCTTCCTGTACATGTGGGGGAGAAAAGCAAAACTTTCGTATGCAGGACTACTGGCCGGCGCGTTGTATACATTTTCGTTTAGCAATATTATTTTTGCACGCTGGCTCTCAAATCCAGTGCCATTGCCTTTTTTTGCGATCCTCGGATTTTACACGCTGTGGAGCGCACTCCAATCAAAAAAATGGTGGCTCTTTGCCTTCACTGGATTCATTTTTGGCTGTTGTCTGCAGCTGGAGGCAGCGAATGCGTTTTGGTTTATCCCGTCCACTGCCGTCATATTCTTTGTTGAGACGGGAATACAACCATGGAAACGAGATCGAGCGGGAACTCTTCGTCGTATGGCTGCCCTCATTGGTGGATTTTCGTTGACGGTGCTCCCACAATTTCTGTTTGAACTGAAGTACCATTTTTTGATCACGAAGAACTTGCTACGTGCTTTCCAAACGACTCATGAGACATCTTTGCTTGAAAATCTCCCTCATCGTATTCCATTGTTATTTGAGTTATATGGGCGAGGATTATTTGAAAAGCAGAGTTGGTTGTTTATCTATATCAGTTTGGTTTTTCTTATTGCACTCTACATGTTCCGCAAAGTACTCTTTGCAAGCCAAGCATGGAGGATCGCCGCGATCTGGTTTTTCGTCCCATGTGTCTTCCACATTCTCTATACTGGGAATCATGGGAATTTTTGGGACTATTACGTTATTTCGCAGCATGTAGCGCTCTATCTACTCCTTGGACTGACATTGGCCTTGATCGCAAGAATACCGAAATGGCGATCTCTGGCCACCATCCTCGCTGCATCACTTCTCGTCGTGAGCAGTGCAGTCAATTTGTCCAAATGGCAAGAGATCATTCCTCCATATGCTTCTCGTTTTTCGCTCCAAGAACAAGTGGACGCAAACACCTGGATCACCCAGCAATCAAAAGGAGAGTCATATGGCATTTGGGTCTACACTCCGAGTGCCCAAGATGACCCATACCGTTATATTTTCAATTGGCAGGGGAAAAAGACTGGAATCTATCCAGGCGATCATGTGGAACAACAGTCATTAATCTATTTGGTAGTCGAAGATGATGCAGTATTCTGGAAACGTGAGCGAGACTGGATCAGTGAGCGAATGAAATTTGGCACGCTCCTTGAGCGTAAGCGATTTGGCGCGCTGACCGTCTACAAACTTCACAATACCTTTATAGGAGGAAAAACGGTACAATAGCGCCTATGTTCGTGACAATTATTTTCCCATCCTACAATGAGTTGAAGAATATCAAGCGTGGTGTGCTCGATAAAGCGTACGACTACTTGCAAACTGTTGAGTGGGACTTTGAGCTTATCTTAGCTGATGATGGATCTACAGATGGGACAGCGGAATCCTTGGCCTCATTTGCGAAATCACATGCGAAAACCTCATATCTAGCGCTGCCACATCGCGGCAAAGGTCCGACAGTCCTCGATGCGCTGCGGGCTGCCAAAGGAGATGTGCGATTGTTTTCAGATTTCGACCAGGCGACACCACTCGCTGAGATCGAGAAATTGCTGCCGTATATAGAAGATGGGGCTCAAATCGTCGTCGGATCACGCGAAGTGCAAGGAAGTGAACGCAAGCGAGAGCCGCTGCATCGACATTTGATGGGCAAGGGATTCAATTTCTTCGTCAATTTGATCGCTATCCAAGGGATTCATGATACACAGTGCGGTTTTAAGTTGTTTACAAAAGCTGCGTGTGATGCGCTCGTCGACAAAGTCTATATTTACTCAGGCAAAGGCAAATTGACTGGAGCTTTTACTGGGGCATTTGACGTCGAACTGCTCTATCTAGCCAAAAAGAAAAAAATGAAGATCGCGGAAGTCCCTATCAATTGGACATATGCGAAGACCGATCGCGTCGATCCTGTCCGCGACTCACTGCGAATGTTGATTGATATCTTGCGAATCCGTCTGGCTGACTTCCAAGGGAAATATCGCTAATTACATGCGAGTAGGTATTCTCATCGTGCCCATGGCAGTGAACTTTGCTTTCGTGTGCAATAAAGTGACTGCAAACAGCGTGCCTGCTTCGCTTGTCAGCTCAATTCGTACTGCTTTGTTTTCAATCCCACTGCGAACATCCTCTACGAATTCTCTAACTTCTGCCTCTTCAATTCCTCCGGTCTGATGAGGCTTGCCAGCATTGATCAGATCGAAACCAGCGGGGTGCTCATGGAGATTTGCGAACTCCTCCGATAAGAAACCGACGATAATCATTACTCCAATTTGACCATCGTTCCGATTTGGATTGCACTCGCACAATTTTTGTAATGAGAGTGCAATATTTGCGCATGTGGTATCGGATAGCTCATATTCGATCATATCCTGAATAGTCTACTGTCTTTGCGATCGCAGTCAAGTCGAGTATGATAGTAGTGTGAAAACAAAACCCTTGCCATTTGTCATTGAATCATTGGCTCTGACTCTCAGTTGGTGGCTATGGTCATTCACGCAAACAGATCCCAACCTCTACTACTCCTCAAACGCTGTCTGGGTACAGTTCCAACATATGATGTGGCAGGTCGATAGACCGATCGTCGTCGGTTGGTACGTTGTGATGATCGTGATTGCATTTGGTCTATACCTGTCATTCTTGCGAAGGCAAGAATCCAGTCAACAAAATCTTCCAATCATTCCTGGATCCCGGATAAGGCTCCTAGTCGCCGCCTTTACCGGGATGACAATTCTTTTAGTTGTTACTTCAAACAACGCTCTCTCTCACGACATTTATAACTACATGTTTAATGCCAAAGCGATTGCAATGTACCATAAAGATCCTCATGTCTTGAGTGCTTTAGAGATTGCACCAAATGATGAGTGGGTGCGATTCATGCACAATGTGCAGACGACGGCTCCATACGGTCATGTGTGGACCTATATGACGCTGGTTCCATATTTTCTTGGTGTGGGGAGGTTCCTCACCACGTACATTTCATTCAAGTTATTCATGGGACTGGGCTTGAGTGTACTGACGTGGATTCAGTGGAGGATGCTAACTGAAAAAGCAAAAATTTGGCTTTTTGTCCTCAATCCACTCGTACTTATTGAGACTCTATCAAGTGGCCACAATGACGTATGGATGATGGCACTTGCACTCGGAAGCTTTGCATTGCTTTTCAAAGCGAAGAAAACGTTTTCGATCGTCACACTCGTATCGCTCGGATTGATCGTACTTTCGACTCAGATAAAAGAAGCAACTGTCGTATTGGTACCGTTGTGGGCAATCATGGCGCTCAAGGAAAACCATACCTCCACTCGCTGGATTACATTAGTGCTCAGGATGATGCATGCATACTGGGCTGAAATTGCAGTACTGCTACTGTTTATTCCGCTCGTTACTTCTCGATCACAGCAATTTAATCCATGGTATCTCATTTGGCCGCTCACATTTCTTCCGTTTGTGAAAACTCGTGCGATCAAAGTCGGACTCATTGGCTTCTCGCTCTCGAGTCTTTTGAGGTATGTGCCATTCTTATTTGTGGCAGGGTACTCAGACGCGCTACAATTGCAAATGCGTCTGATTACGTGGAGTGCGATTCCTATGACAGCTGTTATTTCTTTCTTATTGTCATCCAGATTAGCGAAGAGTCATCTTGGCTTGTCCAGGATCTTTTCGAATTGATTCCGGACAAGCCTACCAGTACGGTAGGCAAGCCGGAATGACAGGAGTGTGCGCCAAGTTACGATACTTATTATGAAAAATTTTAGCAATCTTCCCCACTGGCTCTGGCTCAGCGTACTGTATCTCGTGACGCATGTCCCATTTTTACTTGCACTCCCGATCTTTGCTGACGAAGCCATTTACATCCACTGGGCACAATTGGTCACCGATGACATGGCACGATTTGCTTTTTTCTCTATGTCAGATGGCAAGCCTCCATTGTTTATGTGGCTGCTTTCTGCAGTCACACGAATCGGGGGAGATCCACTGTGGATGTCTCGGTTTGTCGCAGTCTGTATCGGATTGATTACGGTGCATTTGATTGGAAAAGTGACACTTTTGCTCACTGGTAGACTTGCGACTTCAAGAGTCGCCGAGCTGATTACGGTGTTTGCTCCATTTTGGTGGTTTTATCATCGAATGGCACTCATGGATGGATTGCTCACGCTGTGTATTCTTGCTTCCTTTTACTTTGCACTTCGCATAGCCATAAAGTGCCAAAAAGAAAGCGGTATTGCGTATGACACCATTCCGATCATCCTATCTTTAGGAGTCTCTTTTGGAGGTGCGTTGATGACGAAAACACCTTCACTTTTTGCAATTCCAATTATTGCGATCACGCCACTCTTCGCTGCGGTGAGACAAAAGAAACAGCAGCGTGAAGTGAAATCTCGATTGCTGGAATCATTTTTACTCGTCGGAATCGGTGGAGTGATTGGTTGCGTTTTCTTTATCCTCCTGAAAGTCTCACCATTTTTTGGTGATCTATTTGCCAGAAGTACTTCCTTTACTTTTTCGATTCGTGAAGTGCTCCAAGGTGAATGGAAGTATGTCCTCTTTTCAAGCTTGCCGCGAGAGTTTGTGTGGATTAGCGGATATCAGACGATTGCAGCGATGTGTTCTATCGTCTCCGGATTGTGGTTTGCACGCACGAGAAAGCAGATAGTTTTCCTGATCGCCGCAGCAGTCATTTTTGCAGCTCCGTTGGTGGCTTTTGGCAGAGTGTTATACCCTCGCTATTTTCTCCCGACCGCTCCATTTTTGACGATCGCGGCTGCGATCGGATGGTCGCAACTGGCAAGTATAAAAAAGCTGAAATGGGCAACATATTTCATCGCGGGAGGCTTCTTCCTCCAAAGCCTCTTGTTTATACTTCCGAGCGTCATTCAGATAGAGTCAATTCCATTTACCCCAATTGATCGCATGCAGTATTTGGAAGAATGGTCCGCTGGATTTGGAAACAATGAAGTGAGGGATTTTGTCCGTGAACGGTATAGACAGGTAGGGGCAACGAAACGGATCATTGTCCTGACTGAGGGAGCATTTGGCACATTGCCTGATGGCTTATCTATATATTTCTTCGGTCCCGGTCAACTCAATGGAGTGGAGATTCACGGTATTGGCGTCGGTCCATCATCAATTCCTAGCGAGTATACAAAACTTCTTCCTGATGCCGAAGTCTACTATGTGGTAAATAGTCATCGCTTCCGGATCGCTGATATGAATTCACTGGAGAACGTGTTCACCGTCCCCAGACCAAACAATGCGCCAAGCCTCCTTTTGTACAGAGTAAAATAACATGAAAATGAAGAAAATTTCTGATCTACTGATCCACTGGTCTACTGGTCCACTACTCATTGGTTTCATTTGCGTTTTTGTCACAAGTTTTCCGCTGTTTCATAGCGGTTTTTTCCGTCCACACGATTACACGCATGCAGCTCGAATAGTCGAGATGAATCGATCGCTCCTTGCTGGAGAATTTCCAGTCCGTTGGTCTGAACATTTTGGCTTTGGCTATGGGATGGCGCTCTTCAATTTTTATGCTCCTCTTCCGTATTATGTAGCGCAGCTTCCATATATGCTGTCTGGTGATCCAATCATCGCGATAAAGACACTGTTCATTCTCAACAGCGTACTCGCATTTTCGGGAATGTATCTGTTTGCAAAAGCGTATTGGCAAAACCACTATGCTGGCATCGTCAGTGCCATTCTTTTTTCATTTGCCACCTATCGAGCGCTTGACTTGTACGTCCGCGGTGCAGTGGGCGAAGCGATGGCCATGGTGCTCTTGCCATTCGCACTGTATGGTGTAACGCAACTGAAAAGTCGACCGAAAGCAGGTGTAGCGTGGACGGCGATATCGCTCGCTGCCATCTTACTATCGCATAACCTTTCAGGGATGATTTCCCTTGGGCTCATCGTCGGTTTTGGTTTGTTGCTAGGTCATTCTCGGAAATATGTGCTCTCTCTCGTTGCATCGGTGGCTGCGGCGATCGGTATCTCGAGCTTCTATATCTTGCCAGCATTTCTAGAGAAAAATGTCACAAGAATCGATGAGACGATCACTGTTGGCTATTTTGATTTTCACAATCATTTTGTGGGGCTGCGTCAATTGATCGTTGGGACATGGGGACATGGAGGATCGGTACCAGGACTTGGTGACGGTATTAGTTTTGCCGTGGGGTGGGTGTTACTTATTTCGCTGGTTTTCTGCGCAGTTACAGCTGCACTGTCATTGAGAAAAAATTCAAATTTCAAATTTCCTCTATCGAAACTGTTCATCTTGGGTCTGTTCTTCGTTGGATCGCTGTTTATGACGACGAATAAGTCCGTGTTTTTGTGGGAACATATCTCCATTCTCAAATATATGCAGTTTCCTTGGCGATTTTTAAGCTTTGCTCATGTATTTGCTGCGGCGATTGCCGGCGCAAGTATTTTGGCGCTGGGGAAATCCTCAAAATGGTCAGTCGTAGTAGTGCTCGCGGTCTTCGTATTGGCGGTCGGCTTGAATAGTTCATTTTTTACCCCTGAGAAATATATTGCAAATACCGACGAGTTTTATGCCACGAACCCTGAATTTATTAAATCTGACCTCAGTAAAACACTCAACGACTATTTGCCCAAAGCCATAGTGGATGCACATCTACCATCCCCGAGTACGAGTCGACTCGGTACAAACGTGCCAAATACGGTCACGTTGACGAGTGACACACCGTCTCAATTTGATGCACATACAATTTGCGAATCAGAATGCCAAATTTCTATCAACGTGTTCCAGTTCCCAGGCTGGAAGGCATGGATTGATGGCAAATCAGCCCAGCTTCAGCTCAATCCTGACTTTCCGACCTATATCCTTTCTGTCCCTTCTGGAGATCATGATATTTCTGTACAATTGACCAACACACCTGTCAGGACATTGGGAAATGTTCTGTCTGCCGTCACGCTAGTGCTACTCGTGTATATCTATGGACGAAAATCAAATTACAGAGGCCCAAGAAGATAATGCCGCACTTCACGCAAATGAAGTGAAGCGTCGCTCGATCCAAGGTGTGCTGGTGATTGCAGTCAAGACGTTTTTTATTTTTGGTCTGACGCTCATCGCTCAAGGAATCTTAGGTGCTGCACTCTCGCCGGCAGAGTTTGGCATTTACGGATTTGTAGTCACAGTGACGAATTTCTTCACGATCATTTCAGACATCGGACTTGCGTCCTCACTGATTCAAAAAAAAGAAGCACCTACGACACAAGAGCTCAGAACGGTATTCACCGTACAGCAACTGCTTTCATGGATCGTCTGTGTCTTGCTGATCGGCTCCGCACTGCTTCTCAAACAGTATGGGAAACTCTCAATGGAGGGAGTTCTCTTGGCAGCAGCATTTGGTTTATCATTTCCGATCGTATCAGTAAAGACGATTTCAAGTATTTTGCTGGAGCGAGAACTGGACTTTGGAAAGCTGGTGATAACAGCAATTATTGAGACTGTGGTGTTTTATGCACTCACCGTCTACCTTGCTCTCAATCACTTTGGCATTATGAGCTACACGTATGCCGTGATCGCAAAAGCTGTTGTAGGAGTGATAGTAATGCTCTCATTTAAGCGTTGGAAAATGGGATACGCGTTTTCTCGAAAATCATTTTTTGCACTTATGAGCGTGGGTGGTCAATTCCAACTCAATGATATGTTAGCGAAGGTGAAAGATGATGTCTTTTACATCACTGTCGGTCTCGTAGTACCGTCGACGCAATTTGGGTACATTACTTGGGCGAAGCAATGGTCACGCATGCCATACACATTTTCTGTGGACAATGTGTCTCCGGTCTTGTTTCCATCTTTTTCTCGACTGCAGCATGACACAGCTGCCTTGAAGAAAGCGATTGAAAAAACTGTATTCTTTATTACGTTGTTGGCATTCCCACTTTTTGCCGGTTTAAGCAGCATGGCATATCCATTGATTCGGCTTATTCCTCATTATGCAAAATGGGAACCGGCTTTATTCTCACTTATTCTATTTTGCTTTTCACTCGCATTTTCGTCGTTCTCAACACCGCTCGTTAGTGCTCTCCAAGCAATTGGAAAAGTCAATAAAACTCTCAAGATGATGGTCTTCTGGACAGTATCTCAATGGGCGATCTTTCCCATCGTATTCTATTACTTTGGCTACAACAGCGTCGCGATCGTAGGCGCTATCCTCGCAATCACATCATTTGCAGTCGTGTGGTTGCTACAACAGGATGTGAGTTTTCAGTTTTTCGAAAACATCTGGAGACAGGCGCTCGCAAGTATTGTCATGATAGCAGTCCTGTATCTCGGGCAGGCCTACTGGTCACAGTCAATTCTCAATTTTTCTGAAGGTGTCATATTGGGAGGAGTCGTATTTATTGCTATGATGAGTATACTTGGGTTTGAGAAGACGAAGGGAGAAATACTCTCAGTCTTGAAGCGAAAATAACTATGTCGACAATCACCGCCATCGTCCATACAAAGAACTCTGCCAAGACTCTCAAGTCTTGCTTGGCTTCTTTGATTTGGTGTGATGAGATTTTTGTCGTCGACATGCAAAGTACTGATGAGACTGTCGAGATTGCGAAAAAATACAAAGCCACTATCTTTGAAGAAAAACCGCGTCAATTTGCAGATCCGATCCGCAATCAATATATCCATAAGGTCAAAACTGAGTGGACACTTATCGTCGATAGCGATGAAGAAGTCCCTGAGACGCTCGCAAAGCGATTGCAGGAACTCTCACTGACGCCTGGGATCAACGGATACAAAGTCCCAAGAGCAAATATCATCTTTGGGAAATGGATGCAGCATACGGGATTTTGGCCAGATTACATCGTGAGGTTCTTTCGCACAGGTACGTGCACGTATCCCCCGTATGTCCATGGTCAGCCAGTGATCGAGGGAGTGACCGCAGAGATCGAGCCTCGTCAGGAGTATGCACTCATTCATCATCACTACGAATCAGTCGAGCAATATCTCATGAGACTCAATGTCTATACCACATTGGAAGTGGAGAAGACTACAGACAACAGACTACAGACTGCAGATTTTCTGAGGAGTTTCTTTGATGAGTTCTATCGACGATTTTATCGACAAGAAGGTTACAAAGATGGTTCTCATGGACTCGTGGTATCGCTGTTACAGGCAATCTACATGTTGGTCGTCACCATGAAACGATGGGAAGCGGCGCGTAGTGAAATTCCGGTGACGTTGCCAGAGATTGAGTCGGGAGTCCACGAAGCGTGTAGCCAAACAACGTACTGGACTGCAAATGAGCAGATCAAGGGGAAGAATGGATTTCTGACGAAGCTGGGGCTCAAGATCCGACGAAAACTAACTAGTTAAGTATGTCAAAAGTTTCGATCATATTGATCAACTACAACTCAACTCGCTTGACGAAAAAATGCATCCACTCGCTCGTCACCCAAAAAGACAAATCTGACGAGTACCTCATCACAGTCCTTGATAATGCATCAAAGAATCCTCCAAAAACATCAGACTTTCCTCACGCAACACTCATCCACTCCTCAAAAAATCTCGGATTTGCTGCGGGAAACAACTTCGCGGTCAAACAAGCACTCAAAGCAGATACTCCAGACTATCTGATGCTCCTCAACAACGATACGAGAGTCACCAAAGGTATGGTGAGATCACTCATCTCACGATTTGAGAAATCACCCGATTCAGGCTTTGTGCTCCCGAAAATGTATTTTGAGCGTGGATATGAATATTTTTCCAAAGATTATCATGACCAACAAAAAGGGAAAGTGCTGTGGTATGCCGGCGGCAGTATCGATTGGCAAAATGTGATCCTCACTCACAAGGGAATTGACGAAGTGGATCGCGGCCAATTTGATAGGGAGTCTATCGGAGAGTTTGAGATACGGGAAGAAGATTTTGCGACTGGTTGTTGTATCTTGACGACGCCTGGCATTTGGAAAAAACTCGGAGGATTTGATGCGAAATATTTCTTGTATTATGAGGATGCAGATCTCTCAATCAGGTTGCAGAAAAATCTTCATAAATCCATAGTCGTTGAGCCAAAAGCTCTCCTGTATCACCAAAATGCAGGTTCGTCCCAAGGAAGTGGATCACACGTCCATCAGTACTACCAAACTCGGAATCGCTTGAGGTTTGGACTCCAGTATGGAGAATTCCGGGCAAAACTTGCACTGCTCAATGAGGCCCGTCGGTTATTCATGACTGGCAATCAAGCGGTGAAGCTTGGTATACTCCACTCACTAGGGGGACAATGGGGGAATCAAACACACAAAATTCCAGTCGAAAAACGATAAGCGCGGTGGTCATCACAAAAAACGAAGAGTTGATGATCGCAAACTGTTTGGCGAGCCTACGATTCGTCGACGAGATCATCGTCGTTGATTCTGGATCAACTGACAACACACTAGAAATCGCGAGCCGAGAACAAGCAAAAATAGTTGAGGTCAATGCTGGCCATTTTAAGGACTGGCGCAACAAGGGGAAATCGATCGCCACTTCCGATTGGATCCTTTATATCGACGCCGACGAGCGCATCACTCCAAAACTAGCAAAAGAGATCCAGGACACAATTCAGTTTACTTCCAATGCTGCTTTTGCTCTGCGAAGAAATAATATTCATTTCGGCAAGTGGCTGGAGCATGGAGGATGGGAGAACGATCGAATCGTGAGGTTGTTTAAACGAAGTCATCTCGTCGGTTGGGACGGGGATGTGCATGAGAGTGCCAAAGTCGATGGCATCCTGGGTGAGCTCAAAGAGCCACTTGTCCATTTGACTCATCGGAATATTAAAGATGGATTGGTCAAATCGGCGAGCTGGACAGATATAGAAGCGCAGCTCCTTTTTGAAGCTCACACAAAACCAGTACAGCCATTTACGCTCGTCCGAAAATTTTTGATGGAGTTTTTGCGACGACTGGTCTTCAAAAAAGGGTATAAAGATGGGATGGAAGGCTGGGTGGAGAGTTTCCAGCAAGCGATTAATCGATTCTTTGTGTACGAACGGTTGTGGGAACTTCAACAGCACCCAAGCCTTGAAGATCGATATCAGGCGATCGAAAAAGAGATTTCCCGACAGTGGAAAGTATGAAAACGGTAGCGTTGTACTCACCGTACATTCCGAAACACGCAGGTGGTGGAGAGCGTTTTATGCTTTCAATAGCGCAAGTCGCAAGTTGGAGTACTCAGACTTCTTTGCTAGTCCTCCCATCTCAAGTCGAAGCGACACAATCAAAACTCAAAGTCTATGCATCCATGTTCGGACTGGATCTTTCGAGAGTCTCTGTCGAAGGAAGTGATTTTGGAAAAGGAGGCAATCCTCTCACTACACTTCAAGCGAGTCGAAAATACGACGTTTTCTTTGCGATGACGGATGGGAGTATCCCTCCGATTCTCGCGAAGAAGGCGTATCTGATCATGCAAGTACCATGGACTCGTCACCTCTCTCTCCCTGAGTCTCTGAAGCTGCGGATGTGGACCAAAGTACTCGTCTACTCACCATTCGTGAGAGACGTACTTTCTCGATCGTGGTCATCAAAGATCATCGACGTCTGTAGTCCCTACGTTGACACCCGCGATTTTCAAGCAGTATCAGTCAAACAAAAAGAGAAACTCATAGTCAATGTCGGAAGATTTTTCTCTCATACGCAAAGCAACAGTAAACGCCAAGATGTACTGATCGAAGCATTTTCCAAAATGCTCTCAAAGTATCGAATGAAGGGATGGCATCTCGCCTTACTTGGCAATGTTGATCCGAATGCAGACAGTCAAACATTTGTACGCACCCTCAAAGAAAGTGCTCGTGGTTATCCAGTGACGTTTCATACTGATATTTCGTATGATGAATTGCGAGCATTTTACGCTCGAGCGAGCATCTACTGGCATGCTGCTGGATATCAAGTCGATCAAGCCAAGCACCCAGAAAATACTGAACATTTTGGAATCACGACACTGGAAGCAATGGCCTCCGGATGCATCCCATTTGTGGTCCCTAATGGTGGTCAGCGTGAAATCGTCGCTGATGATCGCTTTTTTTGGAACGACACCGAGGAACTTGCCATGAAAACGGCGAGTTTGATCAACTCTATCGAAGGGCGATCAAATCAGTGGCAATCGTTGTCTACGAAAATGGTAGAAATGACTCAACCCTATACTAAATCAGTTTTTGAGCAAAACATCGAAAAGCTTTTATGAACATTACTTGCGTCATCCCTACTTACAATGGCAGACAGCTGCTCGAAAAAAATTTACCCACTGTGATCGCGGCCTTGCGGGAGAATGATGAGTTGATCATCGTCGATGACTGCAGTACTGACGACACGGTTACTTGGTTCACGAATGCGTTCAAGATTAAGAATGACGAGTGTCTTCCAGATCAACACACTGGAGATTTGCCCACAGATATGCTCTGCTATGCCAATCGTTATGAAGGCAAATGGCTCAAATTGATCGTCAATTCGAAAAATGAACGGTTTGGAGTCAGTTGTAATCGTGGAGTCAAGGAGGCGAAGCATGACATCATCATTTTACTGAACAATGATGTCTCACCGGAACAAAAATTCATTGAACCACTGCTTCCACATTTTGAGAAATCTGCAGTTTTTGCGGTCGGCTGTAAAGAATTGGCGTCAGCAGAAGGGAATAAAGAATACGGGCGCAATGAAGGCAAATTTGAACGAGGCTTTTTCGTGCATCGTCGATGTGATGACCAAAACAAAAGCGAGACGGCTTGGATAGTGGGGGGCAGTGGAGCATTCCGCAAATCTTATTGGATGGCTCTTGGAGGCTTTGATCCAGCGTACAAGCCAGCATATGGGGAAGATATCGATTTGAGTTTTCGTGCAAAAGCGCGAGGATGGCAGGTCATCTTCGAACCTCGCTCAGTCGTCCATCACAATCATGAGTCGACCAACGCGAGTGTCTTCGGAAACCAAGAGATCGAAATTGTCTCATTTAAGAATGCCATCCTGTTTATGTGGAAAACCGCTCCGCTCAAGGAGCGCGTCCTTCACTTTCTGTGGTTACCGTATCATTTGGTTTTTACGACTGCTCGTTCTCATGGGAACTTCTGGCGCGGATTCGCTCGTGCAGTTCTGACGATCGTAGGTACAGCATGAAGACACTTATTTGTTCAGATATCCATTTGACTGGAACTTTTGATGAAGGCAAATATCAATATTTGACTACATTATTTTCCCGCTTTGATTCCATTATCATCAATGGTGATTTTTGGGATGGATATGAGATCCGATTTGAGAAGTTTGCACGCTCTCGATGGAATGAACTTTTCGGTCTGATGCGAGAAAAGAATACGATCTATATCTACGGAAATCATGACAAGGAAAGTTGGACCAAGCGTCCGGATTTGTTTTCTAAATCACAGTATGATTCATATGTCTTGCAGGTAGGAAAAATAGTCTTAACTATTGAGCACGGTCATCGATTGTCGCCAAGCTTTGATATCACTTGGCCGAAACTCACGTACGTGTTGAGTTCGATCATCTCGAGTAAACGATTTCGCTTGGGCAATGAACTCAAAGGCTGGGAGAACATGCAAATGAAAAAATATGCGCGTGAGCACTTGGCTGCGAATGAAATGCTCGTCTGTGGACACAGTCACATACCAGAATATAGCCCAAAAAGTCGATATATGAATACGGGATTCATTGACCATGGAATCGCTTCCTACGTCGCAATTTCTGGCACCTCCATTAAACTCATCACCGAGACGTACGAGTAGTATTCGATTCGAGTTCGAGGACGTATCCAACGCCGTAGACGGAACGAATTGAGATGTCACAATGGAGTGAGGTCAGCAAGCCTCGAAGTGAAGATATTGATTCAACCAACGACTGACGTACGCCCGCTTGTAAAGGATTCCCGTTGTTAAGTTCTTCGAACAGTACAGGGATGTTTCGTTTATGGAGAAGAATCGAAAAATAATTTGATTGTTGTTCAGTGAGATATAATCGCTTACGCTTCCTATTCCAGATTTCCCTACGGGGTACGTCAAAAGTAAATTGATCAAAAATGAAGCGTTCACTGTTTGTGACGGTCACATTCAGTGAGAGCGCACTGAGTAGATCGACGACAAGGAAAAGATTATCGGTTGGCTCACCGAAATACGCTGTAGTCGATCCGATGTACGAGGACTCGCAGACGGATTCAAGCAAATAGAGATACTGATGATGGAATTCAATGAGTTCTTCTGGCTGAACTGGCAAGTCTGCAAACTCTTGAAAGAGGTGTTTTGAGAAAAATACTGCACGCTCAATACTTCGCGCGTTATTCCGCTGAAAAATGGATCGCAATGTCTCGACTGCTTGGCCTCGTGCAAAGTTGGAGCTTAGCTGTTCCATCGTTTTTCAACTTCTGCCCAATTAATCAGATTCCAAAAGGCAGCGATATATTCTGGTCTGCGATTTTGATATTTGAGGTAATATGCGTGCTCCCACACATCGATACCGAGGAGGGGAGTAGCCCATTCCATGTATGGCGAGTCTTGATTTGGATACGATTTTACTTCCAATGCTCCATCTTTATTTTTGATGAGCCATGCCCATCCAGATCCAAATTGATTTGTGGCAGCTGTATTAAATTTCTCGACAAATGACTCCCAGCCACCAAATGCCTTTCCAATCTCAGCCTTGAGCGCTTCAGAAGGTTCCTGCTTATCTGGTGTCAGAAGTGTCCAGAATATCGAATGGTTGCTATGACCACCTCCATGATTTTTTACAGCGGTCTTGATGTCCTCTGGGACATTTGTAATATTCTTGAGAAGTTCTTCCACTGAAGCGTACGTCGCATCTGGATGTGTCGCCAACGCCGCATTGAGCTTGTCCACGTACGTCTGATGATGCTTGTCATGATGAAGTTTCATTGTCGCTTCATCAAAATGTGGCTCGAGTGCGCTGTAATCATAAGGCAAAGATGGTAGACTAAAGGTCATAGATGGCTCCTTATGAGATATAAAATCCTTTTTTCTCTCATCCTCCTTATAGCAATTGTGGTGAGGTTTTACAAGCTCGGCAGTCTCCCAAATGGGTTGACTTGGGATGAGGCAGCCATTGGCTACAATGCATACGGCATTCTCACCAATCATCGAGACGAGTGGCTGCATCGCACCCCTATCGTGTTTCAATCGTTTGGAGATTACAAGTCACCACTCCTCGTGTATGTAACTGCCATTTCTGTAGCGATCTTTCATTTGACTCCATTTGCAGTCCGAGTGCCGATTGCTTTGTCGGGAGTAGGTATTGTCATCGTCAGTTACCTACTCGCCAGAGAAATTTTAAAAGACAAGTATGCATCCCTCCTGGTCATGTTTCTGGTTGCGATATCACCATGGGCGATCCTATATTCTCGTGTCGGCTTTGAGGCGACGCTCGCAAATTTCCTCATCAGTGCCGGAGTCTATGGAGTACTACTTTGGACACGAAAAAAGAACGTTTGGTATCTGGCATTTGGAATGGGTTCGCTGGCGCTATCTCTGTATGCCTACCATAGCCCGAAAGTAGTTGTACCTTTGATGGCACTCACTCTGGCTGTGCTTTTCAAGAAACAATTTATCTCCCATTGGAAGAGCGTCCTCTTGATTGGCGCCTTGTGTGCGGTGATTCTCATGCCGCTCGCGTATGCAAGCCTGTATGGCAATGCAAATAGTCGTGCGCTGGGGACTACAATTTTCCACTCTCAACATGTGCTGGCAACGTTTGCTGGGAATGTCCTTGCTCAAATCTCACCATCGTTTCTGTTGGACGGAAAAGATCTGAATTTTCGCCAGAGCACCAAAGAGATGGGAGTATCGACAATCATAGAACTCGTCCTCGTGATCGTGGGTATCGTGGCAATAATTGGTAAGCCCGCATTGCGAAAATACTGGTGGATACTTGCGTTCGTCGCCTATGGCATCATCCCCGCTGCGCTTGGTGTCGACGTGCCTCACAGTATCAGATCCTTAAATGTGCTGCCATGGCTGCAGATGACTGCAGGAATTGGAGCTTTGGCCGTTTGTCATCTGTCATTTTTCAAGAAATTTAAACCTGGCATGTGGATTTTGACATTTGGATTTTTATTTGCAACTTCTTGGTCATTTGTTACGTTTATTTCAACGTATCAACGCGTCTATACTTCATCGGTGGCGTTGGCTGACTTTGGGTATGGCTATGAAGAAGTGATTGCCTACGCACGAAGCAAAGAATCTGAAGTCAGCAAAGTCTACATCACAAATCACTTTGGCCAAGCATATGTGTATCTGCTGTTTTTCAAGCGGTTGACACCCATAGACTATCAGGGAGGCGGCCTCGCAAATTATGTCATTTCCGACCGACCGTTTCACGATGCACAAGGGCATACGCCAGCGCTCATCATAGGCACGCCCGATGAAGTCCCTGCTACTCAAAATGTGGTCAAAGAAATAGAGTATCCTGATGGCACGGTAGCGTTCCGTATAGTCAGACAATAACTATGGAAGATTCAATCCAAGCTTCATTTCATCAAGCAAGTCTTCAGCAAATTCAAACTTGCGAACCAGCTGTGACATCGCCCGCTCCGTTACCGCGAGAAATTACGACAGTCTTTCGATTTTCAGAGCCTTTGTTGAGTTCAATTGAAGCATTGCAAACAGAATGTCGAGAAATTGCACCAAATTTATTTTACTATCCGCGAAACCAAATGCACCTCACTATTGTAGGTGGACTTTCGCTCCAAATCGATCTTGATGTGTATGAATCCGTAATTAAGGATTTCTCAAAAAAAGGAAGATTTGCTTTTCGATTTTGGGGGACGGGTATGGGGAAATATTCCAGCTCACTGAGTGCGTACCCCATAGATTTTTCAATTCATGAACTCCGAAGTAAGCTGCGAGACGCATTGGGAATATCCGGCACGGATTTTACAATTCATTTGCAAGAGTACGAATACGTTGGATGGATCAATTTTGCAAGAAATGTGGACTCAGTCCCAAATGAAGAATTTCGATCGTTGATTACTCAATATTGTGAAAGAGATTTTGGAACATTTTCACCCATAGCGATCGATTGTTTAGAAAATGAAAGTTGGGTGCTTGATCCCTTAAAGTCAAAAATAATAAAGCGAATAGAAATATGAAGCATATTTCAAAAAGATTATTTTGGCTCATACTTCCGATTTTGTTACTCGCGTCAGTACTGCGATTGTATCGACTCGACAGCGTGCCGCCGTCTCCGTACTGGGAAGAAGTTGCCCTCGGATATGACGCGTACTCGATCGCACAAACTGGCAAAGATCATCATGGAAACGCGTATCCGATCGTAGCATTCCCATCGTATGGTGATTTCAAACCCAGTGGATATTTTTACGCCATCGTGCCATTCGTCAAGTTACTCGGACTCTCTATACTTGCGGTTCGCCTGCCGTCGGCGCTTGCAGGAATTCTGAGTGTCGCACTCCTGTATCTTATCAGTAAGGAACTGTTTGATGAAAAGGTGGGACTCGTGGCGGCGAGTGTCTTGGCGATCTCACCATGGGCCATCCAGTTTTCGCGGGGTGGTTGGGAGGTTAATTTTGCGCTCATGCTCATCCTCGTTGGTACTTGGACGCTATTACTTTCAAAGCGAAAACCGTGGCTACTTTTGGTCTCCGTCACTTTTTTCGCGTTATCAATGTATACCTATCATGCCGCGCGGCTATTTGCTCCGATGATCGGAGGGTTGGGAGGATTGGCAGTAGTCATGTACTATGTCCGACACAATCGCAAAGGCTTGTATGTTGCCGCCGGTGCTTTTGTCGTCACACTGTTGATGGTCGCCCCTCTGATACTCAATCTCAATAATAAATCTGTATCGTCACGTTTCACCGACACCAGTATCTTCTCTAATCCGCAGTCTGTCCTCGATAGCAATGCCGCGATCGCAGCTCACGGAGGGACACGAATCGCTAAAATACTGTACCACCGAGATTGGTATTATGGATCTATTGTCATCAAGCAATGGGCATCGCATTTTTCACCAGAATTTTTGTTTATCAGAGGTGATGGGAACTACCGCCACGGAGGGTGGAGAGGACTATTGTATTCGGTCGAAGGCGTATTCATTTGCATTACTGTATATCTCTTGATTCTTCAGTCACTACAAAAAATTTTCAACTTTCAACTTTCAATTTTCAAAAATACATACACTCCAAGCTACAAGCTGGCGGCTGTCTTTATGTGGATTGGGTTGGCTGCGGTCGCTCCTGCGCTCGTCACGCCGGCGCCTCACGCCCTTCGAGATCTCTTTGCAGCTCCCGCGTATTCGCTGCTTGTTGCCGTGGGGATAGTATCACTGCTGCGAATCGTGCCGAAGCGAGCGAGACTTGTAGTCAGTCTAGTGATCGTCATGTGCTATCTCTACTTGGGAAGTTCCTTCTACAGTCAGTATTTGACTGTGTACCCAGTCAAAGCGCAAAACGATTGGCAGTATGGATATCAAGAACTCTACACCAAACTGGCTTCGCTCAAAAACCCCCAAGAACAAGTCTATGTTAGTAGAGTCTTCGGTCGACCATCCATGTATTATTTGTTTTACTCAAACTACGATCCGAGTTCATTGCAATTGATCGAGCCATCATTGCCAAAAGACCAACTCGAACTGCTTCAGGTGGATGACTATCATTTTGTCGATGGAATACCCGGTGAGCCCGGTCTCTACGCGGTCAAGGCAGGCATTCCTGTTGTCGGCGGGAAAATAATTGGAAATGTCGACGGCCTCGATGGCCTGAGCATCTGGACTATATGGAGAAAATAATTGCAGGTGAGAACTATACAGACGATGTATTTGATGGACAAGACCTCCGAAGCTGTGATCTGAGTGAATGCACGTTTGTGCACTGTAGCTTTATCGGTTGTGACTTCACCGATGTGAAAGCAAACGCATCGAAATTTCAGGATTGCACACTCGAGAATGCGAAGATCGCAGGACTAAATCTGTTTGATGCGACATTCTCAGGATGCAAATTGTCAGGAATTGATTTTTCAAATAAGACGAAGTTGCTTGCAACGAGTTTTGATACCAGTTTGCTCGATTATGCAAACTTTACTGGCGTCGATTTGTCCTCACTTCGTTTTGATCGATGTTCATTCATCGAAACAAACTTTTCAAAGTCGAACGTGCAGAAAACCGTGTTTGAGAATTGTCTCATTCAAGATGCGATTTTTTCGGGAGCGCGTTTTGAGATGACTGATCTTCATACCTCCACTTTGTCGGGCGTAAATATCTATGAAGACAAATTGAAAGGTATCATCCTTTCAAAATCACAATTCCTTTCGTTAGCTGCAGATGTAGGTGTTACTATTGTTTAAGTAATTATGGACAAAGACATGAAACTTACGGTCATCATCGCGACACACAACGAAGAAGCCAATATTGGCGCCTGCATCGATGCGGTGAAATCGATCGCTGATGAAATTCTCGTCGCCGACGGCGAAAGCACTGACAAAACAGCCGAGATCGCTAAAGCAGAAGGTGCTGTCGTCCTCCCGATGACGAATAAGCGAATGTTTCATTTCAATAAAGAGGAAGCCCGTGAGCACGCGCAAGGAGAGTGGACCTTATTCCTCGACGCTGATGAAATCATCACCCCTGAACTTTCAACAGAAATACAGACAGTGATAAATGGCGTACATCAAGAAATTGATGTGAGTCAGCACAAATTGTTTCGGGCACACATAAAAAATATCGAGATGCGTGATCATGTGTCATTTGATCAAAATCCACCACTTAATGGATATTTCATTGCGAGGAAGAATTTCTTTTTAGGAGAATACTTGATGCATTCTGGTGTCTATCCCGACGGTGTCATTCGCCTGGTGCGAAATGGAAAAGCATATTGGCCGTGCAAAGACGTTCACGAGACAATGATTGTCGATGGAGGAGTGAGTTGGCTGACTGAGCCAATGATCCACAACGCCGATCCGACGTTTGCTCGATATCTTGAACGTGCAAATCGATACACGAGCTTGACCGCCGATGGCTTTGAGCACTCCACGATGCAGGTGTCTTTTGCCAATACGTTCAAGTACATGGTGTGGATGCCGTCGAAAATATTTTTGGTACTGTTTTTTCGACACAAAGGATTTTTGGATGGCTTTAGTGGATTTGTGTGGAGTTTGATGAGCGGACTTCACTTTCCTATGGCATACCTTAAATTTGTCCAGCGCAAACGAACCTAGACATTTTTCTTCTTTTTGTCTCGTTGTGAGATCGCCGGCGCGACTGAGTCAAGCGGCTGCACGAGAATAAACGAGCCAGTATTGTCCCCACGCAAAATTTGACCAACTTTTTTTAGCCCGTATGAAGTGACACAATTTTCTCGATTGACCAGCAGCGAGTCTTTCGTGAGCGCTATTCCGGCTGTGTCGCTCGCGCAATTACTGGCTGTAAAGTTCAAATTGTCGACGTGATCAAGACTTATGTTGGGACCAAACTGGCCCGCCAGCGCGCTATCAAAGTTATTTGATTCAAACAGATAAAACAATGGCTTGGCATCGTGTGGAAGATACACATGATCATACTCGTTGTGATGTTCGACAAGATATTTCGCCAACGTGGTGCGGTCATCCCCGCGATACATCGATTGGACTGCCGTGGTGTGTACCGAAAATTGATGCCAAAAGTACACAACTTCCACGGTAAGCGTCATTAGCAGCAAGAGTTGAATGCCGTATTTTTTCCATTTGATGTACTCGCAACAGGCGAATGCGTACGTGATTGGGAAGATGAGCATGACTCCAACCATGGCAGCTCGATGGACGTTTGGAGTGTCATCAAGAGTGAGAGCCGAAGGAATGGGTGAGACAGCAAGTACAAACAGCAAATAGCCAAACAGCTTTCTTCCTTCTTTGGTAAAAATATCATGAGACCTGAATCCGTGATGGAGGACGGCGACGAGAATGGCTACGCCAATCATGCCCAAGAACGATATGTACAACAATCCCTGATCCTCCATGATGTATCGATGAGGAAGTCCGCCATCGGTAAACAAGAAGTTGGGAGAAAAGTACGAAAAATATTGACGAATGAACTCCCTGGAGACGACGACCAATTTGTTGTGAAAGACACGCGTCGTCAGGATATGCCCGCTTCCTTCTTCGATTTCCATATTAGCAATCCGATTGTTGATGGCATTATTAAAATAAAAAATGGAAGTTTGTTTAAATCTGCCACGACCCCACTCTGTGCGGCCGATGGCAAGTGTCGATAGCGAAAAAATAATCGTCAGCGATAACATCAGGATTCGCCATTTTTTATCTTTTGAAAGAAAAATGGCCGCAAAAAATGCAAGAGGCGTCGTCACGCGAAATGAAGCATACAAGAAATACTTCGCTAGTGTGATCATGATGGCAAACGCAAGATCAAGTAATCTTCGGGTACTGTTGAAACGCAGCAAAAAGAACAGTGCTCCGAGCAGAAAGCACGTCGCCGTCACATTTTCGGCTGTGGCTCGCGAGAGCATAATATGCCAAGGTGAGATGGCGAGGAAAAACGCAGCTGCCAACGCATAGCGTTCCTTACTAAAAATTCGTTTGGCGACAAAATACATTGGAAACACGGCGAGACTTCCAAAAAACGCAATCGGAAATCGAACTGCAAACGGTGTCACTCCAAAAAGAAACGTGCCCAGGCCCGAAAGATACATTGGTATGACAGGGGGATAATCGCCAAAATTGTTGAAATACAATACCGGCCAGCGGTTGCCATAGAGATCTTTCCCATTGAGAAGAATGAATCTGCCGACATACCCGTTCATCATTTCATCTTCATGAAGTCCGTACGGTAATGTGCCTAAGTGATACATTCGCAACACACACGCGAGGACAAACACAGACAGCAGGAGCAGGGCAGGACGATACGTTGACATATTTGGCAAAATTGACGATACCATATTCTCGACACAGTGTCACGGTAAGGTTGAGCTTTCGTACACCCAGTCATAATTGACTTGGCTTGAGTAGACGATATAGTGTAGGTACGATGAATGTTCTCATTGATACCTCACCACTGCAAAACCAAAATGCTGGCCGAGGCGTAGGGAGATACACCAGTGAGTTGCTTGCAGCACTTTTGCGATTGAAGACCTCCCATCACTTCTTTGCATCAACAGAATCACCTTCATCATCTATTGATCTGATCCATTATCCATTCTTTGATTTGTTTTTCCATACGTTACCGTTGTTTCAACGTCGAAAGACGATTGTAACGATTCATGACGTGACTCCTCTCATCTTTGCGAAGCACTATCCGCCGGGGATCAAAGGAAGACTTCGACACGCGCTTCAAAAGATTTCGTTGGCATCTGTCTCCCACGTGATCACGGACTCCGCCATCTCCAAGCGTGACATAGTCGAAAAACTTCATGTGAATGGAGAAAAAGTGAGCGTCGTCCCATTGGCCGCTTCGGTCGATTTCGAGAAGCAGCCACAGGCGATCATCGATGCAGCCAGGAAAAAATATGAGATCCCAAAGTACTATGTGTTGTATGTGGGAGATATCAATTACAACAAGAATATTCCATTTCTTATCTCAGCCATGAGACATGTCCCGAGGATCACCCTAGTGTTGGTGGGAAGGAACATGACAAATACTTCGATCCCAGAAGGTCGAGCCATCAAAAAAGCCATTGAAAAATCTCGAATTCAAAAACGCATTAAATTAGTGACCACTGTCGATACCTCTTCAATGAGTGATTTATCGGCTCTTTACTCGGGATCGATGATGTATATTCAGCCTTCGCTGTATGAGGGATTTGGGCTCCCAGTGCTTGAAGCGATGCAATGCCGAACGCCGGTGGTGAGTTCAATCGGAGGGAGTCTCCCTGAAGTGTGTGGAGACGCGGCTATGTACTTTCATCCTCACGATGAGGAAGAGTGCGCCAATGCAATCCAAAAGGTATTGAGACTTTCAGATAGGCAACGACAACAACTCATTTTGAAAGGCGTCGACCAAGCTTCGAAATTCACCTGGGAGCGTACTGCCAGAGAGACACTTGCGGTGTACGAGAAGGTTATGAGTAAATAGCCATACGCAGTATGACATCGATAGTGTTCTATCTCATCACGCAAGTCGGGCTTGCACTAGTTTCGACGCTCATTGGCATTCTTGTCCCAGGGGCATTGGTGGTGAAGAGGTGGTTCCCAAAAGTATCTGGACTCTTTTCATTGGTGGTATCTCTGTGCACTGGGCTTGCCATGTTTGGTGCGCAAGGATATCTCTTTGGATGGATGCATGTACGTTTCTTTGGATATGGATATGTGCTCATCGCTCTCGGACTTTTAATTTTGAATTTTGAGGAGCTACTCACAGTTGCAAAAGTCTGGGCACACTCGATCTCCATCATTCCGAGACTCGTGCTTATCATCATACTTATCGGAGTGTGTATCCAATCACTGCAAATGGTGGGAAATGGGTTGCCCACGGAACGCGGAATCAATTTCTATCGCACCAATGCCTATGATGGCATCTTCCACATCGGTTTGATCGAAGGGATGAAGACGACCTTTCCGCCACAGGAACCGAGCACGATCGGGCTCTCAGTCGTAAACTATCATTATTGGTCAGATCTGATCATGGCCGAACAATCTCGACTGTTTTTTGTCAACCTACTTTTCTTGTTTTTTCAGTGGTATCCGATTGTGATCGCGCTGTGTACCGCGCTCTCCCTTGTTGAGCTCCTGGGTCAGCTGACTGCAAATGAATCAAAGCGGTTTCGGGTCACTTCGCAATGCGTCGCGTTGCTTGTGCTGTTTCTTGGCTCCGACAGTGGATGGATCTTCCCGCTCGCCATTCACAAACAATTTACTTTTTCCTATCCTGCAATCGACAATGGACCGACACAATTTCTGAATATGCCTCACGCATTTGGGAAAATGTACTTCTTTGCCATTGGACTACTCTTTCTACTGTGGAGAAAATCAAGACAAGTACCTCCGCTGGTATTGGGAATGATTCTCACTGGCATTACTTTTGGGCTGAAAATATATTTCGGTATTTCGTTGTCGTTAGGTTTTTTGAGTCTATTCATATTTGATTTTTTGCGGGTAGCCATCAGAAATACTTCGCAAATCTCAAAGACTATCCGTGAGCTCACTCCGATGTTTGTCTCAGGCATCATCTTCCTCCTAGTGGCGGGAGCGATCTATCTCCCTGTCAACCGTGGAGCTGGCGGATTATCCTGGTATCCGCTTGAATGGTCTCGGCTGTTTGTAAATTCCGAAAATTTTGATTGGACGGATCTCAATTATCGGATCGCCATCGCCGGGTATCTTCACAACACCATGAAGCTGTACTGGTACAACACGATTCTTGTCGCCGTCGGTTTGATCTCAATCTATGGGGCGCGAGTGTTTGGGATACTCTACTCAAAGCGAACATATCGTATCCTGCATGCAGATGGTGTCATGTTTTTTGTGGTCCCGGTGCTTCTCTGTACATGGATAGGTATGACGACACTGCAAGATAGCGGAAGCTTCAATGTATTCAATTTCTTTGCAGTCAGCATGGGAGGGTTGACGATCGGTCTCGCATTGTGGGTATCACAATTGGTCGAATGGAATAAAATTGTGGGCATCTCACTCGTGACGATCTTGCTCGCACTTTCGATGCCTCGAACTCTTTTTGAGACCTTGACGATGATCAGTCGGTATCGCGAGCATACAGATGTCGTCAACGTCACACCTCTACAAAGTAGCGCATTTGCCTTTCTGCGTACCCTTCCGACTACCAGCGTGGTGGCAACTTCACTAGAAGACCCACTGGAATCAAAAAGCACGTACATACCTGCGCTCTCTGCGCGAAGAGTGTATTTTGCCGGTAAATACCTCCTCGTCACTCACAATCAACCATATGAAGAGAAAGAGCTCAATTCCAAAGCACTCTTCTCACAATCCTCAATTGAGAGTTTTCAAAGTTCGGCGACTGCCTTTGGCATTACGCATATTTGGGTTGATCGAAAGTCACTCACTACTCCCGCTGACCGTATGCTTGCGACCTATTCACAAAAAGCAATCTTTGCGAATGATGATGTCTTGCTTTACGATATAAGAACATTATGAAAATTCTTGTAACAGGTGGTGCAGGCTTCTTAGGTGCTCACTTGTGTCGTGAACTTCACACATTGGGACATGAAATTCGAGTGCTAGATCATAATCTGAATCCAGAGTTTGAGACGATCGTTGGAGACGTCTGTGACGCAGATACGGTGAAGCGAGCCTTGCAAGGTCGGGAATTGGTATTTCACTTGGCTGCTCATATTGAAGCAGGTGAGTCGGTGAAAGAACCATATGAGTATACGAGAAACAATGTCCTTGGTTTTGTGGTATTGCTTGAGGAGATGCGAAAAGCTGAAGTAAGCAAACTTATTTTTAGTTCGAGTGCAGCAGTGTATGGAGAGCCACAACGGGTCCCAATATTCGAGGACGATCGAACGATGCCAATTAATCCCTACGGGATGACGAAACTTGCAATGGAGGGACTGGCGTCCTCATATTCGTACGCATTTGGTTTCACCTGCGTTGCGCTTCGATACTTCAATTTGTACGGCCCAGGCGAAAATCACATTCCAGAGACGCACGCAATTCCACGATTTATTACGCAAATCGCGAAAGGCGAAGAAGTGACTATGTGGGGAAGCGGAGAGCACCAAAGGGATTTTGTGCACGTCTCGGATATCGTCCAAGCGCATATTCAAGCGATGACACTCCAACCTGGAAAATATCACTACTTCAATATTGGAGGGAAAAACGCCACTCGAGTCAGTGAAGTGATCGCCATGCTGGAAAAGCTCGTAGGTAAACAAGCAAATATTACAAAGTACCCTCCTCGTCCTGGAGATCCACTCTTACTCTTTGCGGATTCGACGAAAGCAAAACAGCAGCTTGGGTGGGAAGCACAGATTGAGTTGCCGTATGGGCTGGCACAGACAGTCGAATGGTTCAAGTCTTCTGGCAAAATCGAATGAAAAACTTTTTGAGTGTGGCCATCGTGTGTGCAGCAGTGTTGAGTGTGACAGCGCAGGTGCATGCAACCGGTGAGATCGTCATCAGTTCTCAGGTGCGCGGAAAGGAGTGCTGCGATGTGGGCACTGATAGTGCGTTGGATCTTCAACTACAAACGCTTTCTCACCTCCATTTACCTGCGACGTTCGCGCTGCGCTACGACGCACTAGATGATCCACACACTATTGAGGTGCTCAAAAAATCTTCGTTTGAAAAAGCATCGCTCCTTGAGATCACACCTTCACTCGCCAAAGACGCTGGTGTCTCGTATCGAGGACCAGAGGATCGTTGGTACAAAGCAGGCAATGCGTATTTGATTGGGTACGATCAAGATTCGCGCAAGAAAATCATCGATACGTACATGAAAAAATTCTTTTTAGTGTTTGGATCATACCCACAAAGCAGTGTCGCATGGATGATCGACAGTTGGTCGCTATCCTATCTTGAAACACACTATCAGTTGCAGGTGCATGAGATCACGAGAGATCAATGGGGGACAGACAGTTACACATTATATGGCGGCCCTATCAATGTCCCTTACTATCCTTCCAAAAACTGGCCACTCGTGCCGGCGAGCGATCGGGTACACGCAAGTGGCGTACTGCTCGTCCGACAGACGCTGACAGATGCGCTCTACACGTATGGAGATGAGCAAAGTGCTCATACATCACAACCAAATGATTATTTGTTTGGGCAACAAACGACTCAATATTTTGAACAATTACTCACAAATGCAATGGATTCGACGTTTCCTGGAGGTTTCGCAGTTTTGGGACTTGAGACGTCAATGGAACCAAAATACCAAAACGAGTTTGCGAAGCAGCTGCAGATCGTTTCAACTCTTGAGTCGCAGCGCCAAGCAGTCGTAACTACACTTGGCGACCTACGACAAACTCATCAACCAGAGCAGACGATCGCGACGATGAGCGCTTATGTTTCACCATCGCAAGATGCGTCTCGACATGCATATTGGATCAATGCAAAAACGTATCGAGCTCGATTGATCGCGGACGCACACCAAGTCGTCATTTCTGATCTTCGAGTATATTCAGATGCATTGCAGGACCCCTATAGTGCGAGCGCGAGTGCCACGGTGAATGCATACTGGACCGTCCCGTTTCTTTTTGACGGTTCTCGCTTTCGGACAGAAGCTCCCGTCGATATTTCGCTTCGCGCCAAGAATTTTGTCTCCCGACTGCTTTCAGATCGGAGAGGAGGGACAGACTTTCACGTCACTGAAAATGATTTCTCTGGTCAAGCGACTGGGCTTTCATTGCCTTTACTTACCGCAAATTCGTCAATCAAATTTGTGTACACCTACGAGGCAACCAACGTGCAGTATCACAGTGATCGTGGGATCGTACATCTCAAGTTCACTCCATCATCGATCCAGGTGAGTCTGCCACCAGGTGATTCGTATAGAAATACCGTACGAAATCCAGAGCTATTGAGGCTATCGAGCAGCAAGCTGCTTTCGCTACAAGAAGATACATCGAATGGAATTACCACGCTCACCCCCACGCTCGACGCAACTGCGTCGACTGAGACGTTCAATACGTCCTTTCCTTCGCTCTTTCATCCTGAGCAATCACAAGGACCTGCAAGTGGTGGCAAGAGCTCATTTCTCCTCGCCAATCGTCGTGCAATCGTAGGGAGAAATCCGATCCGATTGGTCATACGACTTGTCGATAGTGCTGGCCTTCCGACGATCAGTCCAATCAAACCAGTCGTCCTCCTTACTGACACGACGGTCAAGATCACGATCTTTGAACCTGAGAGTGCTCACGGTGAATATTATATTGATTTAGCCTCGGATCATCCAACACAATCGAATGTGATTGTGAGTTTTGGCTCTCTCACTCATGATTTCGGGACGGTGAGCTTCGTCCCAAACTGTACAAAGATGGTGAGTGATTGCATCAAGCATCCCTACCAACTTAGCGAATTTGTGCTTTCAAAATTTGATGAGATAATCCGCAGACTACGTAACTAGAGAGTCTGTATGCGGGTCGCTATCGTCATTCCAGGTCACAATGAAGCAAAGTATATTGCGAGAGTTCTCAAAAAGACTCGCAAGTATAGTCAGCTCATCATTTACGTCGACGACGGCTCGACAGACTCGTCACTTACGATTGCAAAACGATATACCCCTCATACGCTTCATCACTCCATCAATTTGGGAAAAGGTGCTGCAATGAAAACGGGAGCAGAGTATGCATTTGGGACGTTAGGAGCAGCAGCTGTAATTTTTATGGATGCTGATGATCAGCACGATCCAGCTGAAATTCCTCATTTTGAGAGCAAGCTTCGAAAAGCTGATGTCGTCTTTGGAGTAAGAGGTATCGGGACGAGTATGCCGATGGTCAGATATTTGGGAAATAAGTTCGCATCAGTGATGCTGAATGTACTGTTTGGAGGATATGTCGAAGATATTCCTTCTGGATATAAGGCGATCAAGAAAAGTGCGTACGCTCATGTCCGCTGGAAAAGTGTCGGATACGAGGTGGAGACTGAGATCGCTGCGAGGGTACTCAAAAATCATGTGAGATTTTCGTCTGTGCCGATAGAAGTCGTCTATCACGACAACGACAAAGGGATGACAATTCTCGATGCTTTCCACATTGCAACCTGTCTAGTACAGTGGCGTGTGGGACTATAGTAGAATACAGTGTATGTTCTTTCTTCAGGCCGTCGCAGTCTTGTTTGGATTGCTCATGATCTACGTCGTCAGAATCCATCGGCGGAAAAATCATCTTGATGCTTTTGAGTATGGAGTATGGCTCGCTTTGTGGTTGTCATTTGTATTTCTGACCATCTTTCCTGAAACTGTGAATGGGATCGCACAGACGCTTCATGTCGCCAGAGTGTTTGATCTCCTGGTGATCATTGCATTGATGATTTTAGTCGTCCTAGCAGTGCTCAACCGAATTGCCGTGAAAAAAATGGAACTGAAATTCGAACAATTTATCAGGCAGAAAGCAGTGAATGAAAAAAAGTCATCCTCTCGTTAGTATCGTCACTCCGAGCTTCAATCAAGGATCGTTCATTCGCCAAACACTTGAGAGTATCCGAAAGCAACACAACGTCCAAGCGCAGTCTATCGTGATGGATGGAGGATCAACTGACCAAACTGTAGCGATCCTTCGCAGCATTCATGAAAACATTCTCTGGGAAAGCAAACGAGATAAGGGGCAGTCTGAAGCTCTCAACAAAGGGGTTTTGAAAGCAACTGGATCGATCATCGGATACTTAAACTCGGATGACTATTATTTGCCACACTCGCTTGAGACAGTCACCGACATTTTCAAATCTCATCCTGAGGTGGTTTGGGTTTGTGGTGATTGTTTGATCGTCGATGAAGCAGGCAGAGAAATGCATTCATTCATCCGCCTCTTCAAGCGACTCATACGCAAGGTGTATCAACCCTGGATGTTAACTATCCTCAATCCGTTTCCACAGCCTGCAGTCTTTTGGAGACGTGAAGTAATCGAGACAGTCGGCAAATTCAATCAAAAATTGCACTTTACTATGGACTATGAGTATTGGTTGCGCATCCAAGCACAATACGGTAAACCATATATGATTGATCGACCACTGGCTGCATTTCGGATTCACACGACTTCGAAAGGAAAGACACAGTACATGTCTCAATTTCAGGAAGAGATCGAAGTCTCCAATCGATTTGAATCGAATATCTTCCGTCGCTGGTTGCACAAGTTATCGGTGGCGTGTATTCTAAGCGCGTACAAACAGATCAAATAGTATGAATAAAAAAGGTATCGATTTAGCTGACAAAAAAATACTGGTGACTGGCGGCGGCGGCTTTTTGGGTACCCAAGTCGTCGCACAGTTGATCGCACAAGGAGCAAAAAAATCCAATATTTTTGTCCCACGCTCGAAAGAGTTCGATCTACGGAAACAAAGTGTCTGCAAGAAAGTGGTCAAAGGCCAGGATATCGTCATCCATCTCGCGGCCAACGTGGGGGGAATCGGCTACAATCAGGAAAACCCTGGAAGTTTATTTTACGATAACCTAGTGATGGGCGTTCACTTGATGGAAGAGGCACGAAAAGCCAAGGTTTCAAAATTTGTTGCGGTCGGCACCATCTGTGCGTATCCAAAATTCACTCCAGTGCCGTTCAAAGAGGAAGATCTGTGGGAAGGGTACCCTGAAGAGACGAATGCTCCGTATGGTCTCGCAAAAAAAATGATGCTCGTGCAATCGCAAAGCTACCGACAACAGTACGAGTTTAATAGTATCTTTGTCCTTCCCGTCAATTTGTATGGACCAGGAGACAATTTTGATCCTGGATCTTCACACGTCATCCCTGCACTCATCAAAAAATTTGTGGATGCGAAACGAGTGAACTCATCCGAAGTCACGGTCTGGGGGACAGGAAAACCGACCAGGGAATTCCTGTACGTGGAAGATTGTGCCCGAGCGATCGTCCTGGCCACAAGGCTCTATGATAGTTCAGAGCCCGTCAATATTGGATCCAGTTTTGAGATCGCTATCAAAGAATTGGCGACACTTGTTGGCGCTTTAGTCGGATACAAGGGAAAGATCGTATTTGACGCTTCCAAGCCCGATGGGCAGCCACGCCGCAAACTTGATGTCTCAAAAGCAAAGCAAGAATTTGGATTTACCTCAAAGATAACCTTCAAAAAAGGACTGAAGTCGACAATTGAATGGTACACACACAAATGAGCACTCTGGTCGTCACTGGTCTATCTGGCACGATAGGGAAGAGACTCGTCAATAAACTTCCCAGTTCGGTGAAAGTCTGGCATCTCTATCATTCACACCGTTTGCGTCATCGAAAAGTGCGTCATCGAGAAATCCAAGTAGATCTTACGGATGCGCACGCGGTCCTCTCAGCTCTGGAGTACATCCAGCCCGATGCCATTCTTCATATGGCAGCCATTACTCATATTGATCGATGTGAAGCTGATAAGAAAAATAAGAAAAATGGAATTGTGTGGAAAACAAATGTAGAGGCGACGACAAATTTGGTGAAATACTCCAAGTCACATGATGTTTATTTCACTTTCCTCTCTACGGAATGCGTATTTGATGGGACAAAGAAAAAATATCGTGAATCTGACGCGCCACACCCAATCAACTGGTATGGCACGACAAAGGCGGCAGCTGAATCTCTAGTGAAGTCGCTCGACTCCTACGCAATTGTTCGGTCTGTCGTCGCCTTCCATGATGAACGAAGTGGCGAGACGTTGTATGGGTCATTTTTGAAAACGCTCCAAGCTGGTTCTCCTATAATTGCAGTCAATGATCATTATTTTTCACCGACGCACACAGATGATATAGTCGATGCCTTGATCGCCGTGATCACTTCGAATCGAAGAGGCGTGTTTCACGTTTGTTCACCAGAGCTCCTCACTCCGTATGAGTTTGCGCAAACGCTGGCAAGACACCATGGTTACGACCCGACGCACGTCGTGAAAGGCGCCAGCATGGCTACCGTGCTTGGCAAAAAACGCGCGAGTTTGCGACTGCACTACGCTAGTTTGCACAGCCTCAAATCATCAAAGGTATTGGGGGTCACGGGAAAAAGTGTCACTGCAGCAGTACAATCCTTTTCGATATGAAAATTCTTCAAGTCGTCCCGTACTTTTATCCAGCGTGGGCGTATGGAGGTCCTGGAAAGCTCGTCTACGATACCAGTATGGAGTTTTGCACCAGAGGACATGAGGTGACGGTCTACACGTCTGATGCGTATGATGCGACATCGCGGATGCCAAGTGCGAAGCGTGTCACGAGCTTTCAGGTTCATTACTTTCACAACCTCTCAAACTGGTTGGCATTTCATTCAAACATGTATCTGCCAGTTGGACTGTTTTTCCGTGCTCCATTTGAGATCGGGTCCTTTGATGTCATTCATATCCATGATTTCTATACGCTGGCAAATATTTGGGTGACTCTGTGGGCGAGACTCTATCGAGTCCCGTATATCATCAGTGTGCATGGGTGCTTGGAATCAAAGCGACGTCAACAAAAATCACTATTCAAAGACGTATTTTTACGAGTGTTTGGAAGAATGATGCTTACGAATGCTGCCGCTCTCGTCGCCACATCACCAAATGAAGTCAAAGATCTTCGTGAGTTTGCGAGCTCATCAAACAAAATTGTAAACATACGCCACGGTGTCAATGCTGACGAATTTACATCAAAACACTCAAAGAAATCGTGTCGTGCCGCGCTTCATTTGCCTGAGTCGTCACTGATATTCACCTTTGTCGGCAGAATTCATTCGATCAAGGGCCTGGATCTCTTGGTTGAGGCCTTTTCGGCACTCCAAGATAAAAATGTGCATCTCGTCATCGCTGGGAGTGACGAGGGATTTTTGGAGCGTTTACAGTCACTCGTACAAAAACATTCACTCCGTGACAGAGTACACTTTATGGGATCCACTTTTGGCGAGAGAAAAGCGAAATTGTTTCGCGCCAGTGATGTCTTCGTCTATCCATCTCGCTCGGAAGGGTTCTCACTAGGTATTCTTGAAGCTGCGTCTGTCGGACTCCCATTACTCCTCACCAAAGCTTGTCATTTTCAGGAAGTCGCTACGATTGGCGCGGGTCTTGTGGTCGATACCAGTATCCCGAGTTTACTGACTGGTATGCGACAGTTTGTCGCTATGACTACTCCAGACCGACTTTCCATGGGCAATCGCGCTAAGGAACTGATAGCCAAGAAATACTCCACCAAATCCATCGGCGATCAGCTCGAGAAGATGTATCTCAACGTAACGAAATAATCATACTACGCTTCGAAGCTTAGTGAGAAGTTGTCTTAGAGTTCGCTGTTCGTAGACAAAAAGTTGATTCCAATCATCCGTACGATTTTCCCTCACCATTTTTTCGGGATGGTTGAGTGGCAAAGAAATTGCAGCAGTACGAATATTTGCGAGTGGAGAGTGTGCGTCTGGAGTGTGAGTTGAGTTCTTGCCAAAACCGATATTTGTCACAAGATTGATATTTGGTTGGATGCAGAGGCCATTTTGTGTCCAGACACTATATACCCAGGGAATCGCCCAGGAATCAATCTTTTCTTGATAGACGCCGTCATACATTCTTTTCCAAAAAAACGGGGAAATCGGATTGGGAAATAAAGATTGAAGCCATCCAGACTGGCGAAGAGACGGCCAATCGACCATCTCTACATCAAAATGTTTCCACGCACGGCGCCATGTAGCCCATCCCCAACAAAAAGGATATCGAGTGAAATGATAGCTTGATACTTCGCTCTCGATGAAACTATTACCTGCTATGTGCATGATTCGATCGTCATCTTTGTATTTCTTGAGCAACTCTCCACAAAAAGGGAAAAAACTTGCGTCAGGAATGCAATCATCTTCCAAAATGATACCCATTTCTTCAGTTTCAAAAAACCATGTTATCGCTTGACTCACTGCCTTTTGACATCCTAGATTTTTCTTCCGAATCAAGAAATGAAGTTCACATTTCCAGTCAATTTCTCCCCAGACTTCTTTCACTTCCTTGCATTTTTTTGTATCAATCGGATTGTGGGCCCGAGGACCATCTTGCGAACAGTACAAAACTGGCGGGGCAAGAGGTCTTAACGTATGAATGAGACGTCGAAGAGTGTCTGGCCGATTAAATGCCAAAATGAGAATAGGTGGAACTGAAAGTCGTGTGCTCATAGCTTAAAGGAGATGCCGATTCCTGCTCCAGGATACCAGTGTCCTTTTGGCTCCTCGCGAAAGAATAAGAAGTTCCGTTTATTTTCAACCGAAAACTGCAATAGCTTATCAGTCACATGGGCATTATCGCCAAGTATGACGGCGCGTTTCGATAACTTCTTGTGGATCGTTTGATATTCTCTGGCTTCGTAGTCGCCACTGTGATCACTATCATTAATGAACAAATCAATTGGCGAGTCGATGGTTCGAAGACTTGTAATTGAATCATCAATCATGAGTTTGCCCACAGTCGCATATTTTCCTGTGAGCAAGTATCCGGCTGCTGGATTGATATCAGTGCCAATATATTTCCCAGGTTTGCCCTCTTCTCGATTTTTGAGTAATGCGCTGCACAGGACGATACTTCCGAGTCCTTGATCGACGCCCGTTTCGACGATGCATTTTGGCTTCATCGCTCGCGCGATCGCGTACCATCCAATTCGTTTACAAAAAAAAACGTTTTCATCAGCGACCGATGAATAGGCTGATTGACGGACGCGATTGCGAATAAATTGCTTTAGTTTTGTGTCATTTCGAATTTCATTGATGTAGGAAAGTATTTGGTCATGGTCAACTTGAGTGACGATACTGATCATGAGAGCGAGCTCAAGGATGTTTTTCTCTGTAAGCTCGTAGGTGAAGTTTGTGTCTTCTTTTGAGCTAAAAAGCCAAACGAATATCTGAGAGGGCTTCGATTGAAAGTAACTGAGTGCCACGAAAAGTCTGGGAATTATATTTAGAAGTCTAGATCGCCTGACAATAGTTTTGATTTGTATCAAGAATCTCGTTCCCATGACAATGTTTTCATGTGGTATATATGAATCAATCTGTATGCCTGAACGATCCTACATCGAAATAAATTGAAAGTATATATTATGTGTGGAATTGCCGGGACTATTACACTCAATGGAAAAAAGGCAAACGCGAAAGTACTCCAACTGATGCTTGATCGTTTGGCGCATCGCGGACCTAGTGGACAGGGCACGTGGATCAAAGGGTCAGTCGCTTTTGGAATGCGAAGGCTTTCAATCATCGACGTCGCCGGAGGAGATCAGCCGCTCTACAACGAGGAGAAGACGATTGCTATTATCGGAAACGGTGAGATCTACAACTATAAAGAGCTTCAGACACTTTTAAAACGACGTGGACACACGCTGCGTACTGGCAGCGATATTGAGACGATTGCGCACCTGTATGAAGATGAGGGCATCGCTTGTGTCGAGCGATTACGAGGCATGTTTGCATTTTGCCTGTACGACACACGATCGAATGTGGCGTTCATAGTCAGAGATCGCTTGGGCGAAAAACCAATCTATTGGTCACAAGTGGATCAAAATTTTGTGTTTAGCTCAGAAATGAAAGCAATGATGCTTTTCCCAGGCATCAAAAAAGACATTGATCCAAATAGTATTGAGCGATTTTTTTCCTTTTACTCAATACCGGAACCTCAAACAGCGTTTACCTCCATCCAAAAACTAGAAGCAGGTACGTATTTATCGATACAGGTAGTCGAAGGGAAAATCACACAACATACGTATTGGGACCCATTGCAAATCAAAACTCGAGACAAGAAAAATCCAGTCCCAGAATTAAAAACGATTTTACAAGTCGTAAGCAAATTGACCTTGCGATCCGATGTCCCGGTTGGGATATCATTATCTGGAGGTCTTGATTCTGGGACTGTCCTCGCGCTAGCCGCACTCAAATCTCATCAAAATCTGAAAGCATTTTGCGTCGGGTATGCCGGTACCCCCGAGATGGATGAACGGAAACAGGCGAAAGAACTCGCTGATCGCTTTCATGTTGAATGTATAGAAAAGGAAATAACTGTGAAGGAAATGGTCGACCATTTTCCTCACACGGTCTTCGCTGCTGATGATCCGATCGCTGATATCGCCTCTTATGGCATCTACGCAGTCGCACAGTTAGCACATGACAATGGGGTACCTGTCTTGCTCGGTGGAGTCGGGGGAGATGAACTGTTCTGGGGCTACCCATGGATGATGCAAGCGGCAGTCGATGCGAAGGCATCAGCATATGCCAATACGTCAGTTTATGAACGCACTTTAGGCATGCGCACAGGGAAACTTTTCTTTTCGTTATTTGCAAAGTCCACCTTGAAAGAAAGCTGCACGAAAGACAATCTCGTTTCCTGGAGGCCAAAGAATACTCCACACAATGAACTCTCGTATGCTCGTATGGCTTTGGATGCAGTGAGAGATCTCTGGCTTAAAAATGATTGCATCGTACTTGGAGACCGCATGAGCATGGCAGCCTCTGTCGAGCTACGTTTGCCGCTCGTGGATTATAAACTCACGGAAGCAGTCTATGAAAATGCGAAGACGGTGACAGGGTATACAAAAGGGCAAAAATACTTTCTCAAAGAAGCGATGAAAGATGTCTTGCCGTCAAATCTCTTGAATAGAAAAAAGAGAGGTTTCACACCGCCAGTACGATCCTGGGTGTATGCACTCCTGTCTCACTATATGTATCTTCTTGACGATGGAAGTCTTGTCAAACTTGGGCTCTTTCAAAAATGGCGACTAAAAATTGTGACAAAAACATGGAGACTCCTCCCATTCCTTTGGTACCATCTCTATGCTGCGTTGGTACTGGAGCTCTGGTGCCGAATGTATGTACTCGGTGAACTCCCAAACGAAATTGTTCCGAGAAAACCGAGCTTTGTATGAAGACTTTCAAGCTTTTTGACAAATGGAAAAGACAGTATTACTTGTGGATACCTACCTATCTCTTGACTCCTCGTTACCAGGAGAAACTTATTCGATTACCCGATGGCAAGCGCATTCGAATAGCAGATTTTGCATCCTTTTTTTCTACGTATAAAAGTATTTTTGTCGATAGGATTTATGATTTTCATTCGCCCACTCCAAAACCAAAAATTGTGATTTGTGGGGAGAATATAGGCCTAAGCGTATTGTTTTTCAAACAGCTGTATCCTGCATCACGGGTGATTGCATTTGAGGCGGACCCATATATCTACTCTCTGCTTCAAAAAAATGTAAGTTCGTGGAAATTAAAAAACGTTGCACTTTTCAATAAAGCAGTTTGGACAAAAGCCACCACGCTGGAATTTTATTCGGATAATGCGGACGGAGGCAGGATCGAGGGCACGACGCTCAAGCGAAAAGTAGTCCCGGTAGAGGCGATTAATTTTAGAGAGTTTCTGAAGAAAGAAAAAAACATCACATTCTTGAACATGGACATTGAAGGCGCAGAGAATGAAATCTTACCGAAAATTGCTGATGAGCTATCGGTTATTCCATTCGTCTTTATTGAACTACACTCCATCGCTCATCAGCCGATACGAATTGGTGAAGCACTTACTGCATTTCAGACCCATGGATTTCAGATTCACATGAGACCTGAATTCTATTCACCAAGTCCATTTTTGCATCGAACCATCAGAGACAACATGGATATGCAGGTCAATATATTTGCCTGGAAGGAGTGATTTTATCTACTGTATACTAAGCCATTGCATATGAAGCCAGCGTATTCACTGACAATCGCTCCGAAATCAAAATGGTATCTGTTGGATACGAAAGAACTTTGGGAGGCACGCGAACTTTTTTATATATTTGTGTGGCGAGATATCAAAGTGCGATACAAGCAAACCGCAATTGGAGTAGGGTGGGTTGTATTTCAACCCCTCGTCTCCATGCTCATTTTTACAGTCTTTTTTGGAAACTTTGCCAAAATTCCATCGCAAAACTTGCCATACCCTGTGTTTGTATTACTCGGTCTCATTTTCTGGGGATTTTTCTCCACTGGCATGTCACATGCCGCAAATGCATTCATCGAAAATGATGCATTGGTCAAGAAAGTGTATTTTCCTCGCGAAATTCTCGTCTTTGCGGCGGTGCTCACAGCGTTCGTCGACTTTGCCGTCAGCCTCGTGATGCTCGCTATCTTGTTTGCTATCTATCGTGTGCCTCCAAACGTAGCGTTCTTTGCAATGTTTTTCGCGGGCACGCTGATCACGACGATTGCTAGCTGTGGGCTTGGGCTGTTGTTGGCGTCCATCAATATCAAATATCGAGATGTGCGGTACATTATTCCATTTTTCTTGCAGCTCATGATGTTTGTCACTCCGGTCATTTATCCACTCAATATCATCAGACCCTCGTATCAAAATTTGCTCTCACTCAACCCAATGACTGGTGTGATCGACGGGTTGCGAACGACGCTGGCAACTGGCGCGATCACCCATCCCCAATCGATTGCGATTTCATTTCTCTCAGCATTCGCTATCTTGCTCATCGGTCTCGTATATTTCCGAAGAACAGTTGCATTTTTCGCCGATATCCTATGAACGCAATTGAAATCTCTCATCTCTCAAAAAAATACCAGCTTCGTGAGAAGCAGTATTACTACACGCTGCGTGACTCGCTCACGACGATGCTCACACATCCTTTCGCGCAAGTACAAAAGAGCTTACTGGAAAAAAATGAATTTTGGGCGCTTCGTGATATTGATTTCAAAGTGAGTGAAGGTGAGATCGTGGGCATCATCGGACAAAATGGTGCAGGCAAGAGTACGCTTTTGAAGATATTATCGCGAATCACTCCTCCGACTGAAGGGACCGTACGACTTCGAGGCAGATTGGGGAGTTTGCTTGAGGTTGGTACTGGGTTTCATCCCGAACTGACTGGGCGAGAAAATATCTTTTTGAATGGTGCGATCTTGGGGATGAAGCGGACGGAAGTGAACGCCTTGTTTGATCAAATCGTGGAGTTTGCCGAAGTGAGCAAATTCTTAGACTCTCCGATGAAGCATTATTCTTCTGGGATGTACATGCGCTTGGCGTTTGCCGTCGCCTCGCATCTGCAGTCAGAAATCCTGTTGGTAGATGAAGTGCTCGCTGTGGGTGACGTGGAGTTTCAAAAGAAGTCTCTGGGAAAAATGGAACTGATCGCCAAAGAAGGTCGTACGGTCCTCTTTGTGAGTCACAACATGGGTGTCATGCAGCAATTGTGTAGCCGAAGCGTCTGGCTGGAAAAAGGCAAAATGAGAATGGTGGGGGAAACTCACAAAGTCATTTCGAAATATTTGAGCGCATCTCAACAAACGCAAACAAGTAATCTCGCAGAACGATTCAGGTCGCCAGAAGCGACGTTGACTGCGATGATCACTGCAATCTCACTACAGCAAGCCAAAAAATCGACAATTCTCGTGAGACCAGATGAAAAACTTTCTGTGACATTGACGATCGCTGCGAAAGAAAAAATCAAAACCGGAGTGTGGATCGCGATCAAAGATGAGGCTGGTCACACGGTCATCTTATTCTCGTCAGGGCATCAACGAGGAAAAGAATTTGTATTTCGAACAGGCACTAGCCACATCGAATGCTCAATCACGCCGACCAATCTCACCACCGGAAGATACTCCATCGAGTGTGGACTCTTGTATCCGCAACGAGAGATCGTCGATCTCGTGCCCGATGCACTCTCTTTTCAGGTCGAACATCTGGATCCTTATAAGGCAAGTTTTGATTACTCTCAACGATTTGGGAGTATATTCGTGCCACATGAGTGGAAAGAACTAAAATGACGGTTGCACAGCTGCCGCTCAGCTTCGAAAATGCTGCATTCATTGGCTGGGTCGCTCTCAATCGAATTCGTATTCAGCTGTCTGGCAACACACATCCATATGACGGGCGGTTTATCAGTGGCGATGCATTTCGATCGCTTGCGGATCATGTCTGTGAAGACCTTGACGGATTCGATCCCTCGTTGATCGAAGAAAATGACCTCGTCTTTGTCCAAGCTACGCTGATTCGTGCCTACTTTGAAAGTATCCACCCGAAGATCTCAGTTCGCTATCGATTGATCACTCACAATGGCGATACCAATATTGATGAGACGTTTCGAAAATACATTGATTCAGGAATACGAGTCTGGTGGGCTCAGAATTGTCTCCTATCTCATCCCAAAGTTCATCCCATTCCAATCGGGCTTGAAAACATGTCCTACTATAATCACGGAATCCCACAATTGTTTTCACGACCACAGCGCAAGTCAAAAAAGCCGAGAATCCTCTATGGATTTAGCGTCTCGACGAATAGGAAAATACGACAATCTGCGCTCGCGACGCTTCTGAAAATAAAGATTGCAGACCCAGTCCCAGGAAGACTGAATTCTTCGCAGTACATACAGCATTTGGATGGTTATCAATTTGTGGCATCACCTCCAGGAAATGGGTCAGATTGCCATAGAGCGTGGGAGGCGCTTTATAGAGGAGTGATACCAATTGTTCAAAAAAGTACATTTACTGATATGTTTAGAAAACTCAAGTTGCCTATTTGGGTGATTGCAGATTGGAATGATTTGCAAAAGTATTCTGAAGAAGCATTAGAAGCAAAATATAAATCGATTATGAATAAAAGCACGACGCGACCATTGTATTTAAAATATTGGAGGAATAGTATAGTGCGCAAACACATATGAAATTCTATCCCGATAACGACTTGTATTCTTATTATAAAAAATATGCAAAAAACGCGTGGCTGTCTTCTCGCGTACACGATCACACAATACAGTGGACTGTTGAGATATTAAACAGAGCAATCAATTGTTGTGATCAATGGAACAGCTTCATAGATATTGGGGCAGGGAATGGTAGGAATACATCGACACTTCTGCACAAATTCAAAAAAGGGATTGCTGTAGAAATAGATCCCAATGAAGCTCTGAAGGAGGTTGGTGAGCGAAATTCCAATGTGAGAGTCTTTTTCAAGCCCATTCAAAAATTAAAGTTAAAAGAGAAGATTGATTTTATTCTACTTTCGGATGTGTTTGAACATATTCCGGTACCAGATGTAAATGGATTTCTCCATTTGATTTCAGGGTATCAAGATAAGGGAGGTGTCGTGTACGTGCTCACCCCAAATGCGCTTTTTTGTGGACCCGCCGAGAAATCGGGAATATACCATAAACGTCATACATTTGGTCACCACAAGCACTACATCGAAAATGAGGTAGTGCAGTTATTTGCCCGTAAAGGGTATGAACTTGTCTTTATTCGTTTTGAAGATTCCACCATTCGATTGTTCACAAAACTTATCATGATCTCATTTTCATTTTTCGACAAAAAGTATCTATCAACTCCTTTCGTATATTTGATTACAGCTCCATTTGTTTTGATCCTAGACTTCTTCCTCTGGCTGCTTAGCTTGGTTTCTCTATTGAGTGAAGAGCATCATCAGCACGATAATCTCAACACAAGAAGCATGGTCCTAGTGTTTAAAAAAATATCATGAATCTTTATCAATATTTATCACAATTTCAAATACTTGTTTTACTAAAAAATAACCTCGATCGTCTAGAACTCGAATTTTTTAAAATGCGTCAAGTTGTCAGAAGAGAGGTGAGGAAGATACTGCCCAACCGTAAGTCTGATTCGTATAAGTTCGCGATTTTGTGTGTAAAGCGAACAGCGTATGTATATTTGGCCATTCAAAACATCAATTCTCTTCATTTTTTTAACTCTACTCATCTTGTCACTCTATACGTGGATCAGCCTTGTTTGTCTGCTTTTAAAAAAATGCGAGGTAAGCTTCATTATCCTACTAAAGTTCGACCAACTCTTTTTATTAAATCAAAAAATCAACCGTGGCAACTTTCAAAAATTGATGTGCTTATCGAAGCGAGTAAAAAAGATCAAATCCTCACGGATGCTGATGGGATTTGGAGAGCAGATCCAAAAATTTCATCAGAAAAAGTGACTTTGCTCGTCCCTGCATATCCATTTCGCTCAAACAAGTTAGAGAAGAAACTACTCGCTTCATTGAATCCATCAAAAAAATGGTTGATGTACACGCATTTTGTCACGGGATTTGTTTCGATTCCATCACGTTTTATGACTGCTCAACTTGCTCGAGACTGTCAGGCAATTTCAAAGAAAATATTCTCAAGGAAATTTCCATTTTCACATACTAAAGCTGAAGCTGATGTCCTCGCAAGACTTGCTGAGGAAATTGCTGTGAGTATTGCTATTCAGAAAAATGTTGATACAAACAACATTACGACTCTTAAGCTGTCTGATGGGCCGTCCGACAGAAAGATCTTGCAATCTATGTACTATGGATGCACGTACAAAATACTCGAATGATTTGACTTATAATGCCACATTTCTTATCTATCATCATGCCGTGTTACAACTCAAGCAGAACGATCGAAGCTGCCATACGATCGGTATTCGAACAAAAGTTGGATTTTTCGTTTGAACTTATCATTATTGATGATGAATCAACTGATGAAACGGCGTTCCTCGTGGAAAGAGCTAAAACTCAGTATAAAAATATACGTTTTTTCAAAAATGAGAAAAACAGTGGAGGCGGAGCGACGCGGAACAGAGGCATAGAAAAGAGTAGAGGAGATCTTATCTTTTGTCTTGATAGTGACGACATCTTACCAGATGGAATGCTTCAAAAACTCATTTTATTCTTAGATCAAGAAAAGCTGGATGGAGTCGTGTTTGAAGAGTCAAAATTCTTTATTTGGAATCCAATAATATCAATTTCAGCTAAAAATCCTCAATCGTTGATCGGGAAAAAGATTGTATTTGAAAATTTATTTCAAACAAATTCCTATCTGACTCAGGTAAATTTCTTATATACAAAAAAAGCCTTTACACGAGTAGGCGGATATCCAATTCATCATGGGTTTGATACACAAGAGTTTGGATATCGATTCTTGGGCCTAGGATTAGAGGCAGCGATCTGTCCAGGTAGCTACTATTTCCATCGACAAGGATATGGAAAATCATATTTTGAACGTGAATATGAAACAGGTGCATTATCAAAAAATTATTACTTAATACTTGAGGATTTGCTCTATCTTTTCTCACCGAAGACAATTGATGAAATCCTTTCGTTTGATATTTTCTCCCACACGGGCATGAGTCAAGTTAATTTGACCTCGCACTTGCAGTTGCTCTATAAAAAGATAGGGAAAAAGATGTTTTCTTCACATTCTTCTTGGGATGATTGGAAAATCGATCAGAAAAAAAGGAAGAAAATAACTCAATCGGATTTTTTCCTTCAAGCGATTCTTGAATATAAAAAAGGTAAAATTCTGGAAGCGATTAAGATATATACTCAGATCATAGAAAAAGGTACATTCACCCCAATTGTTCGTTATAATCTGCTGCGATGTGTCGCCAGTTTAGGTAGTTCATCTCAGAATGAACAAAACGTAGATACGTTTTTACGTTCTGTTCAATTCCAGCCTCAAAGGAGTATTGTTTCTGATTCGATTTTTACAAAAGTGCTAAGAAAAGGGACTCAAACTCTCAATAAATTATTTTCTTGATATTGCTTATGAAAATTCTCTCATATTTCCTCTTACGCTTTCAAAAGGCTTTTGAAAGACTTTTGCAAATACCTGGATACTGTCATGACTATCTCTTGTTTTTCATGAAAAATGCAGATGATGAAAGATTTGTCTTACGGCCTTTTGAATCCTATCCGTGCCTGGGTGACAAAACTAGCGATACTCCTTTTGAGCCTCACTATACGTATCATCCTGCGTGGGCAGCACGAATACTCAAGAAACTAAATCCAAAGAAGCATATTGATATATCCTCGACTCTCACGTTTTGCACCATCGTCTCCGCATTTATACCCACTGAGTTCTATGATTATCGGCCAGCAAACATTTCACTGACTGGGTTGAAGTCCAAGCGGGGGGACTTGCTTGATTTACCATTTGTTTCAAACTCGGTAGAGTCGATCTCCTGTATGCATACGATCGAACATATTGGGCTTGGCAGATATGGGGACGCAATTGATCCTACTGGAGATTTGAAAGCAATTCGTGAACTTATACGGGTTACGAAAAAAGGTGGATCTATACTATTCGTGACACCAGTCGGGAAAAGAGCTCTTCGGTTTAATGCGCACCGTATATATGCGTATGATGAGATACTCAAATATTTTACAACATGTCACTTGAAAGAATTTGCGTTGGTTCCAGATAATGTCTTTGAGGTAGGAATGCTTACCAACCCACCAAAATCAGTCATAAATAAACAATCATGGGGATGCGGATGCTTCTGGTTTATAAAGAAGTAACTGTATCGATTTTTTCCTTTAAGCGTTTTCCGAATGCGATGCATGGATCTTCAATGAATTTCTTTCCCAACCAAGATACGCAGATTGTTCCAGTCAGCACAAAGAAAAGTACGAAATATCGAGTGAAAAACTCATCATATATGCCATTTCTATTCAATAGCTGGAGTAGCAGTGGGCAAAATGTCATGAGTAACGCAAAGTGGAATAAGTAAATTCCATAGGAGATTTCTCCCAAAAATACAAAGAATTTGATATTTAAAATTTTCTGAATGAACGCCGACTCGAGTGTAATGATGAGGAGGACTGCAGCCCCGTAACCCAACATATCGATTGCGAAAATATTCAGGTAATGAATGAAGCTGACTGGAAGGAAGTACTGTGAGGTGTAGATTATTGCTCCCGCAATAAAAAAAACTGCCTTTTTATATGAAGTTGTTTGCTTCCATATCCTATGGATATCTCTTCTCCCATTGGCAATAAGAATTCCCAAAATGAAATCAAAGACGAATTTGTTCAGTCCTAGAAATAAGATCAAAATATACGCTCCAAGAAATATCGCTCGAGGATTGACTTTTTTAGTTAAGGCAATTGCAATCAACGGAACGAATACTGAGGCCGGTAGTTCCACAAAAAGAGACCATATTTGAGGCATGTATTCACTTATGGTTGAAAAGGAAAAAGGGTGAATCCAAAAGAGCTTAGGCCATTCTTCAAAAGACGGTATTGTAGAGATAGGATTGAATAGGGTTCTTTGCAAGATGATACTACAGCCAACCGCAATCAAGGCTAGTGGAACTATTCTGAAGATTCGTACGCATGCATACGAAAGAAAACGGAAGTTTTTCCTCTTTTGTGCATCGTCAATATATGAAAGTGATAAAACGAATCCGCTTAATATAAAAAATAGAGACACCGCTAACGCACCGTCCCAAAGAATATGAAGTGGTGTCCGCGAAATCCATGCTATATTTGCTGGAAGTCCATACATTAGCGTGAAGTGCGAGAAGACGACGGAAACTGCAGCGAGGCCACGCAAACTATCTAAATATGAAATCCGATTTTTTGAAGACATCGTTCAAATATATCAATTAATTTACTTAATATAAGTACTCATACAGCGTATGGTCATTGTGAAGTTCACAGGCGGAGTAGGAAATCAATTGTTTGCCTATGCAGCCGGTCGAGCACTCGCCAAACGATTGAAAACTGACCTTCGATACGACACTCGCTATTATCTGTGGGTGCGGAATCGTACATTTCGCCTACCGATGTTTCATGCGATCGGTAAAGGAATGTCCCTACTGGAATATGGACGCCTCATTCTTCGCCCGCGGGGAGTCCATCACTTTACGGAAAGCACGTATTTTTCCTACGACCAGAGTATTGAAGCGCTTGCAGGCGATATTTATCTTGACGGGTGGTGGCAAAACCCCAAATACTTCGCAGACATCGGCGACATACTTCGAAAAGAACTTTCATTTCGGCTTCATCAGTCAAAAAATCTCAAAAAGTTCATGACCAAAATTCGAGGCAAGACAACCATCTCAGTGCATGTAAGGCGCGGAGATTACACCAAGCTGGACGCATTTGGGACGTGTTCGATGCGCTACTATGCGCGAGCGATAGCAGAAATGCGCCAACGCCTCAAAAATCCAACGTTTGTCTTTTTTTCAGATGATGTAGCCTGGGTCAGGCAGTCATTTCCTGCAGTTTCGAATGCGATCGTGGTCAGTGATCTTGCACATGAAGTCGAAGATCTGTATGCGATGAGCGCCTGTACGCATCACATCATTGCCAACAGCACATTTAGTTGGTGGGGCAGTGTACTTGCGAAAGACCGCAAAGGAATTACAATAGCTCCTACTCCTTGGGTAAACTATGAAAAGAATTACACCAGTGATCTGTACATGAAAAACTGGATCGTGATCCCAAGAGACTAGAAAGCGTCCGTATGTCCAAACGCAAAACCAAACAAGAAAGTGATGTCGTCATCAAACAATTTGAAGATCAAATTGCTGAGTATACTGATAATGCCCTCGTTGAGTACTCTGCGGTCCCCCCTTTTTTGAGCAAATGGTGGAAGAAAAATGCTCCCAGGAAGAACGTATCGATAGGTGAGTTTGGTGGAGGTGGAGGTAATCTACTCAAATACATAGAGGAAGTGACCAGGGTGAAAGCGGATCTGACGAACGTGGAGCTGGTAGGAAAGTACAAGAACTTTCAGGTAGACAAAAAGATCAAGTTCATCCAAGGTTCGGTAATCAACTCGCCATTTGAATCGAACACATTTGATATCACGATCGTGAGAAACGTCATCCACCATCTCGTGGCGTTTGATCTCCAAACTACTCGTGACAATCAAATGGATGCCATCCGCGAACTCGTTCGAGTCACAAAACCAGGAGGTCTCATCATCATCGAAGAACAAGTCAATGAAAATCGATTGGCGACATTGATCTTCTATTATGCCTCACAGTGGGCGACCAAACTCAATATACGGATCGATCGCATGCAAATCACACCGAATACCATCGTCGGGTATTTGACCCGCTCCAAGCTCATGTGGATGTGCGAGCGCCATATCGATAGCCATCATTGGGTAAAAAATGAGTTTGAAAAGTGGGAACTGCCGTGGTACTGGAAAATGACCGGACTCATGAATCGTACGGGTGAAGCTTTCATCGTGATGCAAAAACCTCAAAGCTAAGCCTTTACTCTTTGCTGTCTGTACCGGTCGATAGGCATCGATATCCCATACATCAAACACACAGAGAAGATGACCGTGAGCACGACGCACAAGAGTCCACTCTGAGCGCTATACCAAGACTCGCCTTTGAATTTCCAATCCAACAGCTGCAACACAAGGTAGTGAGAAATATACATCGGATAAGAAAGTTCGCCTACGAAGTGATCCCAATGGTGCGTATTGGTAAATGAGAATAAAAACGGGAGTGCACAGATAGTGATGGCATACAAAATGATTTGCTTCGGCAATTGTGAAGGGATGAACTGATACAAGACGACCAGGGCGGAGAGTAGGAGCCACAAGATCCACGTCCGATGCGTTCGAATCCTCGGTAGAATCACTCGCGCATATCGAAAAGTCAGGATACCGATCGCAAAAAAGAACAGCTCAAGTGGGAAAAATCGATACGTCCAGGGATCAAAGCTCAATCCTTTTGCGTACAATGCAAATCGAAATGCCAAACTCGCAGCCGCAATCAAAAATAGTGTTTTCGTCCGAAGTCGTACCAGCCACGGGGCGAGCATATAAAACAGAAGCTCGAGACTAATCGTCCAAGCTTGCGGTACCAGTAACCACTCGTGGACCGGTGGATGCGTGATCCAAAAATTCTTCGTAGGACGAAGCGATTGAAGATCTGGAGTGAACTTGAGGAACATCACCAAGTCCTGGCCGACGATCGTCACGTTGACGAGCGCAAGAAACAGAGAGGGAAACGTACCGATCTCGCTCCACATAGTCAAGGCTCCAGTAAATAGCAAGAAGAGCACTGTAAGCGCGGTGATGAACCAGTACGTAGGGAATATTCGCAGCATTCGATTGCTGAAGAATCGCCAATAGGACCCTTTGCCAGTATATTTTTTCTCCAATACAAGCTGCATGTAAAAGCCAGAGATCATATAAAATGTCTGCACAGCAGTGACGCCACCTACCATTGAAAGTCCAAAAAGAGGAGTAGAATGAGCAATAATGACAGATAGAGCAAGTAAAAAGCGAAGTGTTCCCATCACTTCCGATTCTACACCGAAACGCGATACTTCTTTGGACATCTTGAAAGGAATTGCTTGTGTGCTCATGATCGTGGCGCATGCAAAAACTCTTGGAAAAACGATCGACTCACCACTAACAAACGCACTGTGGTACGTTAGTTTCTACGCGCCAGTCCTTTTTTTCTTTTCATTCGGTTCATCACTGGTATATCAACTCCGAAAATACGGAAATTTGAGATATCTCGTGTTTTTGGGACTGCTGTTTCTTATCTCATTCGCTGATCTGTGGATATCACTTCATCATTACTTTGCGATCGATGCGATCAATTTGTTTGGCTCGCTTGCAGGTGCGGGAGCTCTAGCCTGGTGGCTTCGACGCTACGTACGCGTGCCAATTGTCGCGCTTCTCTTTCCGATTGTGTGCGATCGGATGTTGAATCGGTTTGCACTCCCACCGACGTTTCTTCATGGTGTGCTCTTTGGAGTGTTGCCATGGACCAGTTTTGTCATCTTTGGGACACTGCTTCACACTCAGAAGAAATTTGTCTTGTGGAGTAGTGCAGTGTGTCTGTGTGTTGCGATAGTACTGGCAATTTTTTTTGGGAAACGAGTCACCTCACAAGACTCTACGACTCTCTATTTGCTGCTTGGATTTGCAAGCTGCGGGTTCTCACTCTTGTTTGCGAGGGTGATCCAAAAAAGTAACTCACTGTCTAGCCTGGCAATTTTTGCAGGGAAGCACTCACTATTGTTTTATTGGGTGCACTTGATGGTGTTGACGTACTTCCAATTCATCGCGCGAGCACCAATCGTCTGGGGAGTTACATTGCTTCTCACACTTCTGAGCGTCGCTGCCTTCAACAAGTTGGCAGACTATTTGCCTTTGCAACGAGTGAGAATGTGGGTATGGTCGACTGGAGTTGGCTTGCTGCTTGTCCCAATGTATTTCCAATGGAGCTTGAAGATTCAGTCAGCATTTTTCTACGGTCTTCTTATCGTGTTTGCGCTCACCTATCCGTTCATCGTCTCCACAGTTTCTTCACAACTTTTTGTACTGCGTGAAAAAGGCTTTTTGAGACATCTCTAGTATCGAGGATCGGCCGGGGAGGCCACCATTTTTTGATCTCATCCGGAGTGAAAAGTTCTTTTTTGCCAGATCGCTCCCAATACTTCGCGAACTCGACAAATCGATAGTACTCCATGAGCTTGTTAGTGATGAAGCCATGCATTCCGTCCTCGAGCCCAAGATGCTCGTACTCTCGCCACTCAAATTCTCCTTGGACGCGATCATGTACTCGCTGGGCGGTTACAAGCGGCAAGCTGTCATAGTAGCGTTCTACCGTGGTGTAGCGATCCATTTTCTCAATAAATTGCGAAATGGTGAGTACATTATGATGAATGAACGCATTCACTTGCGTCGGTGGAAGAGTCAGTACTCGTCCTGTCGTCGTGTGGCCACCATGGACATCTGAAGACCAAGTCACGTGTCCTTTGCGGAACAGTCTGGCGTGATAGTCCGGCCATCGCATTGAGTGTCGCAACCATTTCCCAAGGAGCTCATTTTGAAATGGAAAACACACCACATCGTACGCGTTCGCTTTGATGATCTTTCGGATCGTTTTTTGAAGCGCAACTGGAATTCGTTCGTCAGCGTCCACAATAAGTATCCACTCACCATTTGCTTTTTTGACCGCCAAATTACGAGCCGGTTCCACATACCCGGAGTCCTGAACGTTGAGAATCTGCGCACCAAGCTGACTGGCAATCTCCACGGTCCGATCAGTACTTCCCATGTCGACGACGAGAATCTCCGTGGCCATATTTGAACAGCAGTGGATACACTCAGCGATGTTCTGTTCTTCATTTTTTGTGTGAATGATGACGGAGAGTGTCGAGGGATTCTTCATATCATTTCGTGTGACCAATCAAAAATAATCTCGAGTCCTTTACTCATCGGTAGCTCATGGTTGTACCAAATATAATTCCACAGTGAATGAAAAACCATATATCGATAATACTCTGGAGTGCCTCGTGGAGCGGGCGCAGTCCCATCAGTGAGCGTGAAGATCCAATCATAATGTACTTTTCCATAATGAGTTTTGACCGCACGTATCGCTTCCTTGTGGAGTTTGTGGGTAAAGGCGGATGTCTTCGCATCAGGATGTATTCTGGTATTTGCTACAATCAATGGTTCACAATACAACGTGTACTTTTTTGATACCCTGATCCAGTACTCATAGTCCATCGTGTAACTGTAACTCTCATCAAAATAGCCAACGCTCTTGAGAAGTTCCCGTCTCCAAAAAGCAGTCGGCTGACTGATCCCACAAGAGGCTGCCAATCTCGAATGATCCTCAAACAAATTATTGTAGAAACCAATCTCCTTATCCTGAGCGTCGATCAGTCTTCCATGGCCATACAAAAAAGAAATGTTCGGATGGTTTGCGAAGAGCTCGCCGACGCGTAGGAGCGTCCCTGGTTGATAGGTATCATCACTGTTGAGATAGGCGACGATCTCGCCCTTCGATTTTTTTAGGCCCTTGTTGATGGCGTGTGCCTGACCTCGATCTGGTTTACTCTCCCAGAGGATACGATCGGAGTACTTTTGGAGAATAGCGATTGTCTCATCGCTCGAGCCTCCGTCCATGACGATATATTCAAGATTGGGATACCCCTGTGAGAGTACGCTTTGAATGGTGCGCTCAAGGAATTTTCCTTGATTATATGAAGGGGTAATAATGCTGATTGTCGGCAGCTTTTGGGACATGAGTGCTCTTATACTGGATTGCTTCCTGATTATCAAGCATGGTCAGGTAATCGATGATACTCCTCAAAAATCTCTTTCGGTTCGCCGTCAGCGATCACTTTTCCATGGCTTATGAGAATCGTGCGGTCACAAAATTGCGAGACTGCGGCCTCATCATGACTGACAAAAATGATCGTTCGATCATGTCGCTGCTTCATCTGTTCCAAATGTGAGAGACATTTCTTTTGAAACGACTCATCCCCGACCGCAAGTACTTCATCAATCAGCAAAATAGGTGCATCCACGTGCATCGCAATTGCAAAACCAAGTCGCATGTACATACCGGTGGAATATCGCTTGACGGGCACATGAATAAACTCTTCGAGTTCTGAGAAATCAATAATACTTTGTACCTTGTCCTCAATCTCACTTTTGTGCATTCCTAATATCGCGGCATTCAGGAAAATATTTTCAAATCCCGATAACTCATAATGAAAGCCAGCTCCCAGCTCAATGAGTGGAGCCACTTTTTGGGTGACGTGCGTTTTGCCTTGCGTAGGATAGGTAACTCCAGCGATCAGCTTGAGGAGCGTCGATTTGCCAGCGCCATTTTTCCCGACGAATCCAACGGTTTCGCCTTGGTGGATCGTGAAGTTGATATCAGAGAGTGCCACATATTTTTTCGCCCATGGCTTGCCCATAATCACGCTGGGAATGAAATCCTTGAACGTGCGATCTTCTTGGAGCAAATACTCTTTGGTGACGTGTTCAAATGAGATAACTGGATTCATAGGTGTACCTAGGCAATATCAGCAAACATCTTTTCAGTTCGTTTAAAAATAATAAATCCAAGAAGAAATACGGCGACCGAGATGCCCATTGACCAAAAAATAATGGTTGTCTCAAACGGGTAGCCAAAGATGCTACTGCGGTAGCCCTCAATGATTCCCACCATCGGATTGAGCTTGTAGAGCCAAACATATTTTGTCGGCACGAGCGAGAGTGGATAGACGATTGGAGTCATATACATCCAGATCATAAGTAGCAAGCTCGCGAGATACTGAATATCTCGATAAAACAAATTGAAGGTCGAAAGCATCAATGAAATACCAGTCGTCAACAAAATCTGAGATATAAAGATAGGGATAAAAAACACAATCGTCCATGACAGCGGAGTACGCAGAAGTAAGCTCAAGATCAGGAACAAGATCGCCGAGAATGCAAAATCCACAATTTTTGAAAGCACTGAAGCATACGGGATCACTTCTCTCGGGAAGTTCACTTTTTTGAGAAGTGATGCGTTCTCTACGAGGCTTTGTGTGGCTGAGCTAATAGATGTCTGAAACAGCGTCCACGGAAGCAATGCAGCATATAAGAAAATGATGTAGGGAATATTGTTCGTGGGAAATTTGAAGACAATTGAGAATACAAACGAATACACGAGGAGTTGTGAGAGTGGGTTGAGCAGTACCCACGCATAGCCTACAAACGATTGTTTATATCTTGCCTTGATCTCGCGTTGCGTCAACTGCAAGAGGAGAAATTTGTATGACCGAAATGGGAGGACGAGTTCTTTGATGATATTCATGGATTTCCTTTGGTGTGTCGCCACTTGCGTGCGACAACTGCCCACGAGCCAAGCGCACAACTCAGATTGACGATGAAGCCAATCCACAGTGCTCGCTGTGGCCTATCCCAGTAGTATAGGTTTTTTACCCACCAGAAATCAAATGTGCGTTCAGTGATCCGAGCTCGAAGGTACCAAAGTTTCCAATTGTCATTCATTTTGTTGCCGAAGTACTGGTAGGGAATTGGAGTCACTCGAGTCCCCCCTGTCGAGACATCCGGGTAATCCAGAGTCTCGAGATTGACTGTCTGATCATTTACTCGCATTTGACTGATGTATACCACTTGTGACGCTGATGACGTGGCTGGATAGTCGGCCAAGAGATCGATTCTATTTCTTCCAATCTTAGTATCTGATGGAGTAATCTCAATGGTCTGCTCTCCATTTCCCGAACTTGGGATCGTAACGTGTCCGATGGGGTGATCATTCAGGCTGAGCGAGAGCATGGCTGAAGACGACGAGTACGGGAAGTCTTGAGCGTTGTAATACCGAAAGTACAGTGAACGAATGGGATCCTCAGGTCTCTGCTCAAGCGAGATGTGCCCTTCGCTCCGAAAGCCGCGATAGGGTCCCAGGCCAGTAAAGAGTGGAACTTCAAATCCGTCATAGAGCTTGACGTCATAGGCACCGTGATCCACCGTCCGTCTGAACTCCTTGACGCGATGGATGAATTCTTTGCTCATAATATATATCGGACTAAAGCGAGGAATGAAGCTGGCATAGTCGTACACACTGAGTTCATTCGAAGCGATTTGAATCGTGGTCGGTATATCTCGATATTGCAAGAGGTAGGGGATCGACACCGCGACTGCTTGTATCCAGATGCTGGCAATCAGAAGCGGCAAGCCAACCGCAAATAACTGAATTTTTGTCAATCTCCTGACACTCAAGCCGACGAGAAGCATCCCGAACGGAATCAGTGTACTGATATAGCGTGGACCCCAGTCCATGCCCCCATGCCAAATTGGTGCGAGGTCACCATTCACAAATGGAATGGCAGCGTTACTAAAGAAAAACACGTACAACCCGGCAAGCAACCCAAAGGCAAGATACTCAGGAAGCCACTCTTTTTTCAGTTTGTGCCAAAAGAGTACAGGGAGGAGAAGGAGTGGGGTATAGAGAAAGATGCTTTTCCCAGAACTGCCAAGAAATCCCCACATGCCTTCCAGAAAGACTTTGGGATGAATCTTCAAAAGCGGAAGATACTCGAGGACTGAGTGAAATTTTGCTATCAATCCGACTAAGAGGAGTACACTTCCAAATCGTATGTACGTCCTGCGTCGCTCTCGTGGCACGAGCATCACAAAATAGAGAATGAGCGGCATGAGCGGAAGAAAATACGAGACGTTGTATGCAGTGAACACTCCGAAAAGGGATACAATGAATGCGATCAGATGACGTTTGTGATTTGTCTTCGCAAACCGACGAACACAGTAAAAACACGTGACCACACAAAGTGTAAACAGGATATGGGGGAAACTATGTTTGGCAAGAGGCAGGAGGTTGGTCGCAAATACGGTCAACAGCCCGACAGCGAGAGATAGTCGTTTCGAATTCAATTTTTTTTGTTCGCCTACTGGAAGTAGCTCAAGCATGTACGTTGTCACCACGACGACTATCAGTGAGGCATAGAATGCGTTGGTCATGCTCGCGAAGAAGTGAAGCGTCCAATCATGCTCAAGCGGAAAATGATTTGATGGGGGCGTGTGGAGCAGATGATGAGCGATGTCGGACAAGGCAACAGCGGGTACCATCGCAAGTGAGTATCCATACGCTCCGGTTGTCCTCCAAGAACCGTCTGGTCGTTGTGTGGTATTCATGTGCACGTTGAGGAGCGGATACTCGTTTGGTGCAGACTGAAATTGGTGAGTGTAGTACAGGTTTTTTGCAACCGAGAGGTACAGCCACCCATCTTCTGATTCAATGACTCCAGAACACAACAGCACAAGAGTTGTCCAGCACGCAAAAAACAACGCAAGAAGAAATTTCCACGAAAAACGTTTTGAGGCTAGCGTTTTTGTCATAATGTATGATACTTCTGTCTCTTATGGGACGAACGCCCTTTGTTTCTATCTTGATCGTTAACTACAACGGTAGACATCTACTTGAAGAATGTTTATCCTCTGTTTTTGCCGTTAAATACCCAAAAAGTCAATATGAAGTTATTTTGGTTGACAATTGTTCGAGCGACGATTCGGTCAATTTTGTCAAACAGACATTTCCGCTTGTCAGAATCATCACGAGTGAAATCAATCGAGGGTTCGCTGGAGGCAATGTGCTCGGACTGTGGTATACCAAAGGCGAGTATATTGTCTTGTTAAACAATGACACTCGTGTTGATGACCAGTGGCTCACCGAGCTCGTATCAGCTGCTGATGATCCCAACGTAGGTGTCGTCAATTCAAAATTGTATTTCGCGACCCCATATCTTGATCTCACTATTCGGTCGACCGTGCTCCCTCGATCGGAAATTGTTGAGAACAACGACTATGCTCCGCATGGCGTTCTCATAGAAAATGTACTCTGCGATCGGACGCATCTGAATCCTCTCATATGGTACGGGAATGGATTTTATAAAGTGGCGAAAGGGGAAATTCCGCTCCGCTGGACGCGAGAAGAAGCGCACGTCCTGCTCCCATTTGAGCTCTCGGGCAACAGTAATATCTATAAATTTACCGTCCACGGCTATCCAGTCGATAAACCACTCTCAGCGGACTTCTCCCTCTCTCTAGGGAACGAAACTATTTTGAAGGACTCGATCCTGTCGCATCAAGTGAAGGAATACATGCTCAATATTTCACAGCTGCAAGCTGCCAAGCACCGCGAATGGCTCGTCCAAAATGCCGGTGACATCATCTTACGAGATGGAAGTGGGAAAGATCGCGGGTCTGTCGTCGTCAAAGAACCAGGCGTCTCTCTTGAGTTTTACGAACGAGATTGTGAACTGTACTCACAAAAGAGTAAGCTACTGGCGTTTTGCGGCGCAAGTTGTCTCATCAAACGGAGCGTGATCGAGAAAGTGGGATTTTTTCACGAAGAGTATTTTATGTACTATGAAGATCTCGATTTGAGCCTACAGATATGGACCGCGGGCTGGGATATAGTCTTTGCTCCGAAATCGATTGCATACCATAAACATCGAGCAACATCGCGTCTTCAGCGAGAGAATGCGACGATCTACCATCTCGAAAAAAACTACATGGCCTTTGTATTGACCTACTTTCCTCTCAAGACGATTGTTATGCAGTACGCACGCATTTTTGTTCGTTTTGGGATCACCTATATAAAGAAGAGAGCCTTTGAGTTTAGTGATAATATCAAGAGATTGGAAGAATGGACGGAAAAATATCAGATGCGCAAAAACGCCATTGTATTCATTGTGAGGAATTTGCCAGCGTTACTCAAGCGACGTCATTCAACTTTCCGAGATGCCAAACGTCAATTTGCTACCGGAAAAGATTTTCAGTATTAAGCGTATGAAAAAAACTGCAGCAGTCTACGATCGATGGCTTTATACACTTGGTGGAGGGGAACAAGTTGCGTTTGGATACGCGCAGATGCTTCGAGACAGTGGGTATGAGACTACAGTACTCACGCACACCAGTATTGACATCAAAAAAGCAGAGGAAAAGCTGCGAGTGGATTTGAAAGGGATTGCAATCAAGTATCTGCCACCAATGACGACTTTGGAAGTCTCAAGATACACTGAGCAATTTGACGTTTTCATCAATACTTCCTATTTGGATTATTTCCCCAATCGATCAAAACTGGGAATACTTTCAGTGTTCTTCCCAGGGAAAATTTATTTGACCCCGTTTGAGTATGTCAAACGAGCATTTGTCTTGCCGTCGCTACGCAACTTCTTCATCTATCCGATCCACTACGAAGGATTTTTGTTTGATGAGACGATCAAAGGTCGAATTTTTAAATGGATGAGTGAGCGCTCGAGTATTTACTTCAATGGCAATGTCTCATCGCTGGAATTTGTGTTGTATTTTCAGACGCTCGCATTTTCGACACTGGAGCAAATCCGATTTTATCTTGGAGATACACAGATCTTCCCAAGCAATCATGTCCTCGAGCATACAAGAAATACGGTCGCATTTTATTTTGATCTTCAACGTACCAAGGGGAAGCGACTGACGATCGTCCTGCCAAATGATGAGTATTGCAGCAAGGTCGCATTGGTCAAGCTCACTATTCGATCCTATCGGTACTCCATCTACAACGCATTTAAGAAACAATTTCCTAAGTGGGAAATGCGACTTCACGGTGGCCCTGGCGTGACCAAGCTCTCCGATCTTCAATCGTACAATAAAATTATTACTATCTCGCAGTTTAGTCGCCAATGGATCCAAAACTACTGGGGACTCGATGCGACGATCCTGTATCCTTCGACAAACACTTCAAGCTTTCAACCTGCAAAGAAGAAGAAAAATTGGATTATTCACGTCGGCAGATTCTTTGTCACCGGACATAGCAAAAAACAGCTCGATCTCGTGAATGTGTTCACCAAGATGCAACGGGATGGTAAGTTGCGTGATTGGGAGCTCCATTTCGTCGGGAGCGTGCATGAAGGGATCCAACACGAACGATATTTTGAACAAGTGAAACATCAAGCAGAAGGATTTCCGGTGATTTTTCATACCGATGTGACGTTCGAAAAACTTCAAGCGCTCTTAGCCACTTCGAAGATTTACTGGCACGCCACCGGACTCGATGAAAATGAAAAAGTGCAGCCAATTTTATTTGAGCACTTTGGAATTACCACTGTAGAAGCCATGGCATCCGGGTGCGTGCCAGTGGTCATCAATGCCGGTGGCCAAAAGGAAATAGTCACGCAAGAATCTGGCTTTCTGTGGAATACCAGACAAGAGCTAAGTCAAGCGACACAACAGTTGGCAGACAATCCGGACCTCTTGCTCACCTACTCTCAAGCAGCGAAGCAGCGAAGTGAATTCTTTGATCAGAAAAAAGGATTGAAGAGATTTCGCTCAATTCTGCTAGACTGATAACTCATGACTACTTGGCTCTCATCCATCCGTCGTGTCCTCCTCACTCACTGGATGTTCTTCAGTTTACTGGTGGTGCTGCTTCTATTGCTTGCGAAAAATCCCTTCTCAAGTCGTACAGTCATCCCCAATCTTGAACCCTTCCCTGATAGCTTCCACTACATTGTCCCAGCAATGAGTTTCTTGCAAGGTCATGGATTTGTCTTCGAGCGCGAAGGGAGGACGTTTCTTCCCAGCGTACCGCCACTTTACTCAATAGCTTTTGTGCCGTTTTTTGGACTCAATGCGGATGTCCGAATGTTTTACTTTGCCAATGTCATCCTCGCGGTGGTGTCCTTCGGATTCTTCTATGCAACTGTCTGCCGTTTGTTTCGCAACAATGCAGTGAGAGTGTTTGTCTTGCTCTTGTATGTGACCAGTCCCATGCTCACTTGGTTTCCGACGTTGGCTATGGCAGAAAATCTCTTATTGACGATATTTTTGGTGGGTGTCTGGACGCTTGTGAGTGAAGCGACACCGAGACGTGCAGCGATTGCTGGCTTCGTGAGTGTCGCTTTCTACGCGACGAAATATGCGAGTCTGCCTCTTTCACTCATCTTTCCCATCATCTCCATAGTTAAACTTGCGATTGCAAGGAAACCGTTTCGGACACTCTGGATTCCATTCTTTGGCAGTTTCTTGTTGTCGGGAACGCTGGATCTTCTGTATGAATATTTTGCAAAAGGGAACAATGTCATTGGCGGACTCTTTTCATTGGCGATTGCAGTCGCATTTCCGCGTCCTGCACCCGATGGGACGGCCAGTGGCACTGGCGGTTTTTTCGGACTTCAATTTGTGAGTCAAAATCTTCATTCCTATCTTCACTGGCTTATTGGTGATCCGATCCAAGTACTTTGGGAGCAAGTTTCCATCCTCCCGAAACCATTAGCTATCGCCTCGCTGGCTGGATATCTCATGAGTTTTCGGACCTCCCGTTGGCGATTTGTCAGCGGCAGTTTGATCGCAATGACCGCTGCCGTCATCGGATTCATGTCTGTATTTTATGCATATGATGGACGCTACACATTCATTGCTATTCCGACACTTTTTTTCGGTTTTGGTTTTTTCTTGTCGTCAATTCTCTCGTTTTTTCCAAAACGAAAAAAAACTATCGCTGGCCTCATCTTCGTAGCTGCTCTCATTTTTCTCGGAACCCAGCTACGGTTCCTCAAAGCTCAAATTGGACTCAATCTGAAGTACTCGGAGACTCCATGGTATTACGTATCGATCCTGACTTTTGATCGGTACCTTCATGATCATTCTGCAGAGTACGACAGTACTCCGGTCATCATCTCGGCGTTACCTTCCTATTTGATCGACGCCTACGCTCAAGAAAAAATGGTCGTCTTGCCACTCGATCCGAGTCAGGAATTTCGATCTCGCCTCAAAGAAGCTTGGGGAGACTATGATTTTGAGCATCTTGATAGCGTGTACGAGCATTTCTTACAAACAGGGCACAAGGTCTATCTCACCAAGTATGGCATTGGCAATGAGAAGCCTCTCCAACAATCATTCGAACGAGTGAACCGATCGTTTCATGCGATCAAAGTCTCCGATGGATGTTTTGATCAATGCACGATCTATGAATTGCAACTTCCACAAGCCAGCGGTTCGGCGATACCTATGCAGTCGCGACTATGATCGTCCATTGGAGAAAATTACTATTCATCAGCATCTTGGCGGTCATTTTTTTTTGGACTCGGTTGTATCGTCTCGACAAAACTCTTGAATTTTTCGCCGACATGGGGAGGGATCACTACGTCTTGCTCAAAGCGATCCAGACAAAAAAGCCTCCGCTCCTTGGCCCAAGTACGAGCGCGCTTCCGATCAATCAAAGTCCCGTGTATTTTTATCTGAATTTCCCGCTATTCGTCTTGAGTGGCTATAGTGCGTATACGACAATTTGGACACTGCTCATGCTGTTTGTGTGTGCGTCTGGAATTGGATTGTATGCCCTTCGCGATGAAAACGAAAAATTCTGGTTGTTTGCAAGTATTCTCTCGCTTCTCACCCTGCATCCAGAATTTGTGGCTCAAACTCGATATGCTTGGAATCCGACGTATACCGTCCCGTTTTTGCTGCTCGCAATCGCAAGTATACTTCTGGATTTTCGAACCAAGAAAATTACTTGGATGTTTTCTGCAAGTATAGCGATTGCAGTCGGCTGTTCATATTCGATTTTGCCAGCAGTCTCGCTGCTCCTACTTTTTGTGCACATTCGATACCCTCAAATCCGGAAGTTGCTTTGGATATCTGTACTCTGTTGTGGCGCGGTCGTTTTCTTGCCTTTGGGTATCGTCGATCTCCGTACGCATGGACTGCTCAGTACAAACATCTTCGGCGCACTCGGACAAACTCGCCTGACGACACCACTATGGGAAAAAGCTCAAGCGCTCCTCCACTATAGTATCGGAACACATCGAGATGATTTCTGGAGAACTGCAGTGAGCGTCATTATCCTCTTCCTGTCGCTGGGAAGTGCGCTGTCTCATCCCATCAAGTCCATTCGCGAGAAACAGCACATTCGATTCACCTTGCTGTTTGTGTTTGCATTTGTAGCGACAGTCCTCACTCCATTTTTGATGCAATCCCACTATATTTTTGGAGTTACGCTGCTTTTATTTGCATCAATCGTCACGATGAAAAAACCATTGATGCTCGTAGGACTCGTGGTACTCATGCCGACTTGGTTCACATCGATTACAACGCAACTGCAAACCAGCAATTTACGTACTGTCACTCAATTAGAAGCGTGTGCGCAGATCGTCTGCCAATCGGAGCGCACTCCGATCTATGTCGCAGAGCAAGCGTGGCATTCGTACCACTTCGCGCCAGATCATCTCTTTTTCTTCAACAAACACGGATGCGACGCGCGAGATATTGCGCAAGATCCTGGATATGCGCAAACCATGGCACTCGTCGTCGATCAATCGACATATACTCATGGTCAAACTTCGTTTCACGAGTTGAGTCTTTTTGGTACATCAACTGTCCGGAAGACCTATTCGTGTCCTGGGAAAATTACAGTACTGATGCTGGAGCGGATGCCATGAAAAAATTGGTAGCTTTCCTTACTTCACTTCTTTCGTTTCGATTCTTTCCATTAGTGATGGGAAAGACGTTGTATTTTGGAGATAATTATTCTTTGCTTGTGCCTGGAAAAATCTTTACTTCGCAGTGGTTGCGGCGGGGGATCCTGCCGTTTTGGAATCCGTATCTTTTTATCGGTCAAAGTTGGATTGGAAATCTCAATGAATCAATCCTGTATCCAAGTACTCTATTATTCGTCACTTTTGATCCGGCGATCGCGTTGTCACTGAACGTGTTCATCCATACTGCGATAAGCGCTGTCGGAGCGTATTTCCTCAGTAGAGCGTTCATCAAACAAGAATGGGCACGATACAGCGTGGTCGTCATATGGATATTCTCAGCTCAGTGGACGGCCACGTATGATAACCTCTCAGTCATTCAGAGCGCTTGTTACATACCATGGATACTGCTTGCCAGCATTCACCTACAACACTCACTGAAGTCAAAACTTTTGCTTGCGTCTTTTGTGGTCTTGCAGATCGCAGGCGGTTATCCACAATATGTCATCTATTCGGTAGGATTTGGATTCCCGTTGCACCTTTGGATACATCGGAAGGCGAACATTGGTAGATTTCTTCAAGCCGGCTTGATCGCCGTGTTGTTGTCAGCTGTCTGGTGGATGCCATTTCTAACGCTCCTTCACTCTTCCACGCGGTCGATCCAAACACCTGCGCAACTTGCGAGTGGCGCATTGCACCCATTGGAACTCCTGCGGGCAATTGTCCCGACCATATTTGATGATTCCCGCGTGGGAATGAAATGGGGACCATTTTGGAATACGAGCATGAATCCAGGGCTGTACGTCGGGCTATTTGGAGTGTTGTCAGTGGGTACGATTTTGAGAAGACACAGACTGAAATTTGATTGGGTTTGCATGGCATTCATCGCTGGATCGATCTTTCTGGCGATGCTTGGATCCACGGGCTTTTCTCCTCTTCATTACATCCCACTGCTTGCATCATCTCGTGGAGCAGGCCTTATACTTTTGCCGGCGACGCTCATCGCAGCTATCTGGATCGGCTCTGCATTCGAACGTCTGAGTCTAGAAAGGCTACGGGCATCCAGTCGACCACTTTGGTTCGGACTGATACTTGTACTCACATTCGCAAGTTTTCTGGTGATGCTCTCTCAGTTTGGCGTACTTTGGCATGTTCTCGCGCAACTCTCCCATGGAAGACTTGGGGCAGGTTGGCATACATTTGAGCGTGACTCAATTATCTTCAAAACGATCGTAATTCATAGCATGGTGTCTTTCGCAGCAGCCTACTTCCTGTACCTTGCCCTGCGAGCAAAAAAGCATTTTCTATTTGTTCTCGTGCTCCTGGTTGATCTCTCGTTTGCGACTGCGGGACGTACGCTGTTTGCTGCGAATGCAATCTACCCTACATGGAAGCAGTTGACGATGTCTCAGCAAATCCCGGTCCTTGATGCGCAAGGGAATGATCGAGTTTTGATCGCGAATGGCAATAGTCCGTACACTGATTTTCCAACGTATTGGGATGCGACGACCGTACGCCAACCGTTCTCTGATTCGTTCGTTGATCAGCGTGAGCTTTACTCACTGGATCGATTGCGTGAGATGAGAAATGGTCTGACTCCTGATTGGAATATGGTGTATGGGATACGGTCACTCAATGGATACGCCGCATTCGTACCAACGGATGTGGACGCAGTGTTTAATACCTCAGATCCCTCCATTAACAGCATGCCTCCAATCTCTCCCACTGATTCCAGGCTCTCCGAGTATGGCGTACGAACATACTGGCAAGACACTTGGTATCCACACAAAAATCACGTAGTAGGACTCGATGCCCCTGTGCACTTTGGAAATTATGAATTGTATACACTCTCAGGCAACAGCGGGCGATTTCATCTGACCGATGAATCAAGCTTCCAGATACTCAAGCTCGAAGAAACTCCAAATACACAAGTACTCAACTATCAATCCAGCAAAGCTTCTGATCTCGTGATCGCCGATCGATTTGACTCGGACTGGAAAGCAACTATTGATGGCAAAGAAGTGCCAATCTCAGAGTTTCATGGTCAACGAAAAATCCCTATTGAGTCCGGGATTCATACGCTCACACTTCAGTACGTCCCTGTGGCACTCTATAGAGGGTTTGTCATCACAGTGCTGACACTGCTCGTGTGTCTGGGGGCACTGGTGCGATCGAATTATTTCAAGAAAACAGATTAAAGTAGGTGATCTCAATGATCGCCTTGAGTCCGTCGATGACTCCGATCTTTTTTCCTTCTTCATACGTGCGACCTTGATACGAGATGCCGACTTCAAAAATTCTCACTCCGACAATCTTCGAAATCCGAGCGGTAATCTCCGGTTCGATACCAAAGCGCTTACTCACCACTCGACGTTTGAGATAATCGACGACTGGCCGTGAAAATAATTTGTACCCACACTCCATATCGGTCAAGTTGAGATTGGTCCAAATGTCTGAGTACCAGGTCAAGAGTTTATTTGCGACATGATGAGTGAAATAAATGACGCGGTGGGATTCGCTGCCGACGAACCGAGAGCCGTAGACCACGTCTGCCTGAGAACTAAAAAATGGTTGCAACAACTTTGGATATTCTTCAGGCAAGTATTCAAGATCTGCATCTTGGATCACCACGATGTCTCCAGTCGATCGAAGTAACCCAGTTTTCACTGCAGCACCTTTGCCAAGATTGCTGCGATGACGAATGAGTTTGATATCTTTGAGTTGTTTGACTTTCTGGACCGTATGATCTGTCGAGGCATCATCGATGACAATGATTTCTTTTTTCAAGCGGAGTGTATTGGCTTTTTTTACTCGTGAAATGATCGTAAGGATCGTCGACTCCTCATTGAAGACGGGGATGATGATAGAAATAGTGCGAAGTTTCACTCTCTTTTCTTACCGTTTCGTACTTTTTTTGTCAAGGATCAGCTAGCCGTCAATCGCTTTTGCTGTGCTCGGCTCGCTCGGGAGTACCCGGGGCATACCTGCGCGCAGAAAAGCTGGATTGATCAGCTCGCATTTTTCTGATTTTTAAAGTACTCCCAAGTCCTCAAGAGACCTTCTGAGAGTTCTACTGTGGGTTCCCACTTCAAAAGATTTTTGGCTTTGGTGATATCTGGACACCGCCGCTGTGGATCACCAGGTCTTGCTTGGATGCTTGTTATCGTTTCAGTCGTGCCAGTGACCGCGATGACTTGCTCTGCAAGCTGCTTCATGGTGATCTCACTTGGATTACCGAGATTTACCGTCTGGCCCGCTGCTTGGTCCACTTCCATCAAACGTAGGAGCGCTGTCACCATATCGTCAATGAAACAAAAGGAGCGAGTTTGAGATCCGGTCCCTTCGACTGGGAGCGACTTGTGATCTTGGACTGATTTGAAGTACTCAGGTATGACACGGCCGTCGTTGATATCCATACGAGGACCATAGACATTGAATAAACGAGCGATACGAATGTCCAATTGAAAAGAATTGATGTGCACACCACAAATGGTCTCACCGAGTCGTTTGCTTTCGTCATACATCGAACGCGGTCCGTTTGGGTCGACATTTCCGAAGTATGTTTCCTTTTGAGGGTGTTCGAGCGGATCGCCGTAAATCTCTGATGTGCTGGTATAGAGCACTCGAGCCGTAGGAGAAGACTCAAGGACGAATTGGAGTAAATTATGTGTCCCGATGCTATTTACTAAATAGGTCTCAATTGGTTTTTTTTGATAGCCTGGTGGTGACGCTGGAGATGCGAGATGGAATATACAGGACAGAGTGGCGAGATGAGAGTTGAGAGTAGGGAGATATGTGGAAGGGGAGTCGATGACATCTGCTTCGATCAGAGTGAACTTTGGATGTGAGAGCGCAGACTGAAGGTTTTGTTTGTTGCCGGTGATGAAATTGTCAACACCGACCACGATCGCACCTTCCGCTAGCAATCGATCAGTCAAATGTGATCCGATGAACCCTGCTGCTCCAGTAACTAAAACGGTTTTATCTTGATAGAATGACATAGACCCTGATGATATCAGGGTAAATTTCAAAATCCAAATTACAAATGTCAAAAAAACTGTTTCCTCTAGCATTAATCTTGATTCTCAGTGTTCTCCTACGACTGCCGTTATTAAACAGTTCACTTTGGATGGATGAGGCGGCGCAAGCGATGGAATCAAGCAGACCACTTGCCGAGCAGACACATATCGCTGATGACTATCAACCTCCGCTGTTTCATGTCATCGTCCATTTCTTTTTGCTGGTCTCCCATGATGAATGGTGGATCCGTCTGCCGAGTTTGATCGCAGGTATCGGCACCCTTGCGATCCTGTATGTGCTGCTCGAGGAAAAATCTACCAAAAACGTCGCAGTACTAGCTGCGCTTCTCCTCGCTACATCGCCATTTCATATTTATTTTAGTCAGGAACTTCGGCCGTACTCGGTGGCAGCTTTTTTTGCGATCTTGAGTTGGTACATCTTGGTGTCTGATCATTTTGGAAAATACCGCTGGCCTTGGTACACAGTTGCGACGACCCTTGGGTTGTACTCAATGTATTTAATTCCTTTTAATATTCTGGCGCAGCTTCTCTATGTTTTTTTTGAGCAGAAAAAACAGCTGAAATCTCTCATCTGTAGTCTGATCGCTGTAGCCTGTCTCTTTCTCCCTTGGCTCCCAAGCTTTGTCACTCAACTGCATATTGGGACACAGTTGACCGCACAACTCCCCGGGTGGGCAAATGCGGTCGGGACACCCCAACTCAAAGTGTTGCCACTAACTGTCGCTAAATTTGTGGTGGGGCCGGTTGAATTTCATGGGAATCCTTGGTTGGTCTTTGTCACTGCTCTTATTCTCGCTGCCAGTACTGTCATGATCATCAGGTTCAAGAAAAAAAATGAGCTCAAACTCTTTGTGTATTGGTTTGTGTTGCCTCTACTGACTGCATGGCTCGTGTCCTTTGTCGTACCAGTCATCCAACCCAAGCGCGTCATGTTTATTCTTCCTGCATTCTATGCGATAGTAGTGTTGACCTCGGTGAAATCAAAAAGTGGGAGGATCGTACTCATCCTGATGACGTGTCTTCAGCTGCTCTGTCTGGGAATCTACTGGTCAAATCCTGCCTATCAACGAGAAAACTGGAAATCACTCATTCAATCCATCGAGTCCCAAGCTACTTCAAACTCAGCAGTGCTCTTTTCATTTGAGAAACCATTTGCTCCATGGCACTGGTACACGAACGGTACAGTCAAGACCATCGTCACTGGTCGTGTGTATACGAGTGATCTGAATGAGAACGATTCAGTTGCTTCTCAGCTTCAGTTTGTATCAAGGATATATCTGTTTGATTATCTTCGAGATTTGACAGACCCGCATCACACGCTTGAGCAGACGCTGAATGCTCAAGGATTCCAAGAATCCACAAAAATTGATGCGAAGGCTATTGGTTTTGTGCGTATCTTTGCTAGAATGAACTAAAGCCACCTTTCCGGTGGGGAAGGATTTTTTTATGGCCTCACTGAAAGTCGGATTTGATGTCACCCCAATCCTCTACAATCGCGGGGTATCACGCTACACGAGCAATATCGTACGTGAACTTGGGAATCTCGACAATGGGCCAGAACTTTTTTTATTCGGCTCATCGTTTCGGGCGAATCGACTTCTGAAGACGATGGCCACTGATCTCGCAATGCAAGCACATGTGAGCGCGAAGCCATCAATCCAAGCATTCCCTCCATCATTTTTGAAAACAATGTGGTACTCGGCAAAACGACTCTATATCGAAAGTTTAATGACGAAGGTTGACGTTTTTCATGCCTGGGAAGAGCTTATCCCTCCGACCTATAAGACTCCAACCGTTGCTACCATTCACGATTTGGCGCTTTTCAAATTCGAAAAAATTGGAAATCCAACAACCAAAGAAAAACACACGCTCGCCCTCAGACGACTCCAGGAAACGCATTCTCATGTGATCGCTGTCAGCCAACAAACCAAACGAGATCTCCTGGAACTGTTTTCATTTCCAGAGGACCATATCCATGTAGTGCCGGAGGCTGTGCCTCAAGAAATTGTGTTTGATAAAAAAACCTTGATCGCGAGTCACGAACTGAAAAAGTTCTCGATCACGAAACCATTTTTCTTGTGGGTAGGTGTCAATGAGCCTCGCAAGAATCTCAATCGCATCATCGAAAGTTGGAGAACGTATAAGGATGATTTTGATCTCGTGCTCGTGGGATCAGCTGGCCTGGACCAAGTCAAACCAGAGCAGGGAATCAAAAAACTTGGTGGTGTCGGCATGACCGAGCTCGCGGCACTGTATGCCAGCGCGGAAGCATTGTTGTTTCCATCGCTCTACGAAGGATTTGGGCTCCCAATCCTCGAAGCCTTCCAATATGGTTGCCCAGTCGTGACGAGCAATATTTCGGCAATGGCGGAAGTCGCTGCTGATGCGGCATTTCTGGTGGATCCAAGTGATGTCGATTCAATTCGCCATGGGATGAGCGAATCTTTGGAAAAAGGAAAGCTCGCTGCAAAGCAAAAGAAAATGAAGGAACGCACAGCGACATTTAGCTGGAAAAAAAGCGCTCAACTGACGATGGATGTGTATCGAATCGTCAAAAACTCCTAGTACTTCTTTTTTCTCCTCAAGCACGATACCATAAAAGAATGAGTGCTTCTTTGCTATCCATCGGAGTAAATGCCTACGAGGCCAACGTCACCAAACGAGTCGGCAGCAATCAATATGCGTATCAGTTACTCTGTCAGCTAGAGAAATTGACCAGAAATCCTGTCGGAGAGTGGAGTATCGATTGGACGATCTATCTTCCTGAAACGCCCGTCGGAGATATGCCGCCAGAACGAGAAAGATTTCACTACCGCATAGTCGGACCAAAAAAGATGTGGACACAGTGGAGACTTCCACTCGCCCTCTACTTTTCAGGTAAACCACACAACGTTTTCTTATCTCTAGGACATTATGCTCCTCGATTTTCACCGTTTCCCAGTGCCATTTGTATCTTGGATCTAGCGTACCTGAAATTCCCGCAATTCTTCTTGCCGAAGGATCTCTATCAATTGCGTGAGTGGACTCGGTACAGCGTCAAGCAAGCACGACATGTTTTTACCATCTCACAAGCAAGCTTACTGGATATCAAAGAGCAATACCAAAAGCGCCAGGAAAGTATCTCGATTGTGTATCCGGGGGTTGATATCCCTGCAAATTTGGATACCGAGCTCGCGTTCTCGACGAGCGTGCTCTCAAAATTTGGATTAACTGAGAAAAAGTACATTGTCTCCGTCGGGACGATTCAACCTCGCAAAAATATGATTACTGCGATCAAGGCATATGAATTGTTGATGCAAAGCAATCAAATTGATCCAGATTGTAAGCTCGTGTTTGTGGGAAAGGCTGGTTGGATGACCAAGGAATTTGATGATGCAATTTTATCGAGTCAATATAAAGACAAAATTACTGTCACTGGGTATGTCACTGACGATGAGAAGCAAGCGATTCTTTCCAAAGCGAGTTGCAGTTTTCTTGTCGGGTTTTACGAAGGATTTGGTATCCCGGTTATCGAGAGTTTGATCCATGGAGTACGACCGGTCGTCGCCAACACCAGCAGTTTACCAGAAGTTGCTGGTGGCTTTGCTATTCTCATTGACCCTTACAATGTCCAATCGGTCGCCAACGGTTTTTCGCAAGCGCTCCTCCATGCTCCTGACCCAATGGAACGGGCTCAAATGCGAGAGTGGGCAAAGCAGTTCTCATGGGAGGCAAGTGGACTCAAAATGATTTCCGTACTCATCGAAAAATTTGGAAGAAAGTCATGATTATATTAGGAATAGATCCGGGCTACGATCGCCTCGGGTGGGCCGTCCTTGAGAAAAATGGCAAGCAAACAACGTTTATCGCAGCCGGACTGGTGCAAACTCAAAAAAAAGATCTCTTGTCAGCGCGTCTGCTGCAGGTCTGGGATGGGATTGAAGAAGTCATCACAACATATACTCCCCAAGTTGCTGTAGTCGAAGAACTCTTTTTCTCGAACAATCAAAAGTCTGTGATCGCCGTCGCACAAAGCAGAGGGGTGATCATCGTCTCATTGGCCAGCCACCGTGTGGACATCAAAGAATATACTCCACCTCAAATAAAGGCGATTGTGACCGGTGACGGGAGAGCCGATAAAAAAGCAGTTGAGAAAATGGTACGAATTCAGTTAGAAAACATCCCCGAAGGACTGATCGATGATACACTAGACGCCGTTGCGTGCGCGTATGCATACGCATGTGACAATTCCTATGGATGAACACTCTCACTTCTATCCTGACCAGATCGTCCCACTCCTGCTGACAGGAGTAGTTTTCTTGATCTTGGCTGTCATCTTGTTTCTTGAGATAAACATCCTCAATCTGTTTGTGATCGCTCGAGAGACTATCAAGATTCAGATCCATCCAAGTGACGTGCTCATTGGGATGACGATTTATTTAAAGACATCAATAGATTTTGCCATCTTTATTGGTCGATTGATGGGCAAATACAAAGGCTGGAAAAATCGAGTCATGATCGAAGTAGGCACAGCACTTGGAAATGCAGCCGGAACGCTTGGAATATTGATCCTTTGGGATTTGTTTCGGGAAGTACGATTTTTAATGGCAGCCATGATCATCATCGCCGCGTTTGTACTGTTTCGGCTTGCGGAAGAGGGATTGGAGCATGTAACCATACCGCTGCATGGTGCAACGAAAGGTTTCAAAAAAGCATTATCAGTGCTCAATGGAAGTGTTGCTCCGGTGCTCGATCGCCTCGTGCCATCGCTCTCGATCAAGGACGATGGGGAGAAAAACTATAAAGGATTATTTATTCTCGCGTTTTCGATCCCTTTTATCTTGGGCCTTGATGACTTTGCTGGATATATTCCATTGTTTAATGTCGTCAATGTCTTTGGGTTTGCACTCGGAGTCTTTCTCGGACACACGGTGCTCAATATCTTCCTTTTCCTCTCTCCGACGAAGACGATACAGACGGTGAAGAATCCGTTCGTGTCGTTTATCGGTAGTGTTGCTTTTGTGGGCTTAGCAGTTTGGGGTTTGATCGAAGCAGCCAAGCTTATCGGATTTGTTGCTCACTAAGGAAATCTACGCTATAGTGGCTCTCATGATTGGGTATTTGTTTGGAACACCAAAAGTCACCGCGACGTCAACGCTCCTCATATGCAATGGAGTGGGATACCTTGTCAATGTAACTTCAAGCACTAAGCAGCAGATAGCAAGTAGCAAAGAATGCGAGCTGTTTATCTATTCACATATCAAAGAAGATGCGTTTGATTTGTATGGATTTTTGACCGAGGGGGAAAAGCAGTTGTTTTTGCAGCTGATCAATGTCGATGGAGTCGGTCCGAAGACGGCACTCAATATCATGGATAGAGGAGTGGATGCGATCGTGCATGCAGTACAGACAGCAGACGTCTCTTTTTTCTCGTCAGTGACACGCGTAGGGAAAAAGAGCGCACAGAAGATCATCATCGACTTGAAAAACAAACTTGGTGGTCAAGAAGATATCGATTTGTCGACACCGACTGGAAAAGCGGCAGAAGTACTGGAAGCATTGTTGTCACTTGGATTTCATGAGACGCAAAGTCAAAAAGTGGTAAAGAGTATTGATACTGAAAATGTGAGAGTAGAAGATGCGGTGAAGAAAGCGATACAACTGCTAACCAAGTTGTAGCATTATTTGTCGATCGCAATCGCTTTTGCAGTGCTCGGCTCGCTCGGGAGTACCCGGGGCATACCTGCGCGCTGAAAAGCTAGATTGCTGCTCGACCGGTGAGTATGAAAAATAAGACTGAAATATTGCCTGAAGAAGAACAACTGTTTACCAGTTTGCGCGCATCCGTCTGGGATGAGTTTATTGGTCAAGAGAGTGTCAAAGATGCACTTTCGATTGCCATCCAAGCAGCTAAGGAGCGATCTGAAGCGATGGATCACGTCTTGCTCTATGGCCCTCCAGGGTTGGGAAAAACGACATTGGCGCATCTGATCGCAAAAGAGATGGACAGTAACATCCGATTCACGAGTGCGACCGCGATCACCAAAGTCGGTGATCTCGCAGCGATCCTCACCAACCTTGCCCCAAATGATGTGCTGTTCATCGATGAAATTCATCGTCTCAACAAGAGTGTCGAAGAAGCACTCTATCCATCAATGGAAGATTTTGTCTTTGATGTCGTGATCGGTAAAGGACCATCGGCTCGGACATTGCGTCTGGATCTCCCTCGATTTACGCTCGTCGGCGCGACGACTCGATTTGGGATGCTCTCAGGTCCATTTCGAGACCGATTTGGACTGGTGCACCGAGTAAACTATTACGAGATCCCGCGGTTGACTGACATCGTCCTCAATGCTTCAAAAAAACTCAATGTAGAACTCACGAAAGAAGCTGCCACTGAGATCGCCAGACGAGCGAGAGGCACACCACGTATAGCTCTCAAGCTCCTAAAACGTGTCCGCGATTTTGCTCAAATCAAGCTTTCAGGAAAAGTTGATGGCAGCAGTGTCGATGAAGCTCTCGACATCATGGCAGTCGATCATATGGGTCTTGATGACTCTGATCGCCGATTTCTTACTCTCATCATCGAGAAGCATGACGGTGGACCACTTGGGATCGAAACGATCGCGGCGACGCTCTCAGAAGACGTCGGGACGATCGAGGAAGTGTACGAACCATATCTGATGCAGATAGGATTTATCCAGCGTACCCCACGAGGTCGTATTATCTCCAAAAAAGCCTACGAGCATCTTGGAAAAGAATGGACCGAGAAACTATAAATTACTGTCGATAAGAATACGCAATCTTAAAATGCTTTGATTCTCTCTGAAGTGTTTCGATGGCACTCTTGTTTTCCACTTCAAGAAGTCCAATATTCCGATCTATAGCCGACTTTTCGGGTGGAACTGTTATTTCGTTTTGTGGGTCTCTTTGAATGATTAAATATGACGCCGCTATATTCGCTAATTTTATGTATGTTGGAAAAGCTGCCTGTTGGTCCAATCCTACCAATTCAATCCAAGTACTTGCGAGCTGATACGAGTGTGGGGTTGTTGTTTCCATATAGGTCTACCATAGTCCTTGACTCATATAATTCAATTCTTGCATTATCATTCAATGCGATTTATTGTGAAACTTCCCCCTCAAAAAATTTATGCCACCCAGTATCCCTGTAAAAAAAGAATCGAGTTGAGCACTAGGATTGCAGCGGACAGTGCATACCAAATAATACTCAGTCGAGGATGACGGGAAGCCATCATAGCAATAAGCAGATAGATGGAGAGGCAAGGGAGCAGGAATCTTCCCATGCTCAAGAATGAACCAGATATTGTTGGAATCAATGCATTCGCTAGCGAGAAGAAAATAATTCCAGGTGAAACTTTTTTCCAAGGCCAGACGATCGCAAGGATACCAATTGTGCCAGCAATAAATTCTTCAAGATAGGTCACGTACTTCAAATCTTTAGTCGTCGTCAACAAAATCTTCAAACTGCGATAGGCTACTTGCGGATACAGCGTGATCCCATTTGATCGTCCTGCCCCAAATGCCGCCTGCACATGGAGAAAATAGAGAGGATCTCCAAAATGCACGTATAAATATCCCATGTAGAGCAGTAAACCGAGAGACCCAAACGAGATCGCGAGATAGTCTTTCCAGTCTCGATTGCCACTGCGCCATAACTCGATCCAGAGTGCCGGCACCATCATGACGCCTACAATTCTCGTGGCACTCAAAAGTATGGTCACGAGGCCCGCTGCCAACCAATTTTTCTTGTGTGCCATCCAAAAGCACACCATCGAAAGCAGCAGAAACAGTGACTCAGTGTACAGCGAGGCCAAAAAAATTGACCATGGGAAAAGTAGAACTGCGAGGATAAATCTCCACGCGATTCGAAGCGAATACTTTTGCTTCACATACTCAAAACCAACAAGTAGAAATAAGAGGAAGGCAAGATTCGCGATCAGGAGTCCGGTCAGGAGTATGTTGAGTGATGGAATCAATGTATGAAGTCCGTGCAACAGTACATATGGGAACATCGGGAAGAACGCTTGAATGAAGTTTGTGCGAAGGTACCCTTCATTGGCGATGGTCAAATAGTGGACTCCGTCAAAGTTTGCAAAACTGTAGATCCAGCGTGGAAGTCCAAAACTGGGAAGCAGAGTTGTCGCATACGGAAATGACGGGGCATACTTCAAAATAGCGTCGGAGAGGATTGAGAGCCCAAATAGTGAGGCTCTCCAGAGCAAAAAGAGGCAGCTGATTGTCCCAATTTGTTTTCGTGTCATTGTTGTACAATCATACTACTATGGATTCAAATACCGGAAGACGCACACTCGATCAGAAGGTCCTCAATCGTCTCTCAACGATTTGGCTTGAACTCGTCACAGGGTGGCTGTGGTGGGGAGTGGGCAGAGTGCCATTCCATCATATCCGAAGGTTCTTTTATCGACTCTTCGGGATGAGGATTGGATCTGGAAGTACCATCCATATGATGGCTCGCGTCTATGATCCTCGATATATTACGATCGGCAAGGATACGATCATCGGTGAGCGTGTCTCACTCGACGGACGACGTCAGATGATGGGTTCGAAAGGAGCGATCACGATCGGTGATCATGTCGATATCGCTTCGGAAGTGATGATCTGGACAGCAGAACATGACCTAAAAAGTGAGCGATGGCTCGCTCGCGAAGAACCAGTCACGATAGAAGATTATGTCTTTATCGGTCCTCGCGCAATTATTTTGCCAGGTGTCACGATCGGCAGGGGTGCTATCGTCGCAGCTGGAGCTGTGGTCACAAAAAATGTCGAGGCGCTCGATATCGTCGGTGGTGTACCGGCCAAGCTAATCGCGAAACGTCCCATCACGCAACTGGACTACAGGCTCGGTCGCGCTCGATGGTTTCAATGACATGTATTGCACTTCCTGTAATTTTTGGTAAATTTCTCCTATATGGACAATTTACATTGGGCAGATAAATTCGGGCCTTTCACTGCTGAGAAAAACTCACTGACATTCCCAGGCGGAAAGACAAAATCTCAAGATGGCGCAGAGACTGCTAATGTTGGAATTACATTTTGCGACAAGTATTTTGGAAATGGCAAAATATCTGCAGAAGTGACATTCGCAGACATTGATCCCGTTCTCTCTTCGATCGCCGAAATAGTTGTATATCAAGATCTTAAATCCGGTGACATTGTGACAATTGGTCTGGGTGGAAACAACTACTCTTATTCAGCGAGGCACTACCAGAATGGTCAGTGGAAAGATTTGGGCTCAAGTGGCATTAGGGATAATTTGGTAAAGGGTCAAAAGTACGCATTGAGCGTTGAAGTCTTGGGATCTCAATTCAAATTATCAGTAAATGGGGTGAACGTAATCGAAGGGGTTCTCCCATTTCCGATAGACAAATCACAACCAGGTGTTTTTGTCGTATCTCCTTCGAAGGTGAAAATATCCGATTACACAGTAGCCACTCAGAAACCGCTTTGTTTTGTGCTCATGCAGTATTCATCGCCTTACAACGAACTGTATACAAAAATAATTAAACCCGTTTGTTCGGGAGAATTCGAATTAAACGTCGTAAGAGCAGACGAAATATACGGTCCGGGACAAATTGTCGAAGATATATTAAAAAGTATTAAGGAAGCAAAGATTGTGATTGCGGAAGTCAGCCCAAATAATGCAAATGTTTACTACGAACTTGGTTATGCAAATGCACTCAATAAAAATGTAATCCTCATAGCGGATAAAAACACTGAATTACCTTTTGATATTCGGAATACTAGAACGCTTTTTTACGAAAACACTATAGATGGAACTGACCGTGTCAAAGATGGCCTTATCAGCCATCTTAAAGCATTAGCAACAAGATAATTTGCACTTGCAATGAAAAAAATGATCGAGATATAATACTTCTTACGGTTTTCCCGAAAGATTCTTTTGGACATAGAACCCCTATTCGCACAGAAAGTGAATTGGAGTCTTTTTTATGCACAAAAAAAGACCGTCCTTTGACCGGAGTTTATCCTGAGTGAAGCCGAAGGACTCACAAGTGTTTTTTCGTGTCCTTTCAAATTATGAAAACAGTACCTGCACTTAGCGTCAACAATCTCACAAAGACTTTTCAAAAAAAGCCGTTGCTGCCATGGAAAAAACCAGAGCCAGCATTTACGGCCATAGATCATGTGTCATTTGATCTCAAGCAAGGGGAGATCCTTGGACTGCTGGGTCCAAATGGAGCTGGCAAGACGACGACGATCCAGATGCTCCTGTCTGCACTCACTCCTTCCAGCGGATCAATCAAGTATTTTGGAAAAGAACTCTCAGAGCATCATAGCGATGTGCTCAAGGATGTCTCATTTGCGAGTACCTATATCAATCTGCCCTATCGATTGACTGTTTGGGAAAATCTAGATGTCTATGGTAGATTGTACGAACTCTCTGCGAGTGATCGCAAAAAACGGATTGAAAGATTCCTGAAATTTTTTGGAATTTGGGAGATCAGAGATAAGGAGCGAAGTAGTCTCTCTGCGGGTCAATCAACTCGATTGATGCTCTCCAAAGCATTTTTAGCATATCCAAAAGTAGTATTGCTGGATGAGCCGACCGCATCATTGGATCCTGATATCGCTCATGAAGTCCGCGCTTTTGTGCAAGAGCAACGCAAAGAATATAACGTATCCGTCCTTTTCACTTCTCATAATATGGACGAAGTGACCGCAGTTTGCGATCGCGTCTTGTTTTTGAAAAAAGGCACTATCATTGCTGATGACACACCAGAGCAGTTGGCGAGAAGTATCTCCAGGACGACACTTCATTTGCTGTTGACGAAAGGTACGTCGCAAGTGAAGTCATTGGCGCAATCTCAAAACCTCCCGGTATCACTTGATGAAAAGTGGATTACTATCGAGATCGAGGAACATGAAATCTCACAATTTCTTTCCTCACTTGCAAGTCAAAAAGTGGAGTATTCGCAAATCCGTATCGATGAACCAAACTTAGAAGATTATTTTTTGAAAATGAGTAAATAGCGATTATCAATAACAGTATGAAATGGCATCGAATTACTGCAATCATTGTCCGTCATCTGTATGCGTATCAGCGAAATCTGGATCGCATGACAGATAGCTTTTACTGGCCGCTGATGGATATTCTCATCTGGGGACTCACGAGTAGTTGGATCCAAAAAAGCCAAGTCGGTGTCCCTCACGTGGTGGCGACTTTACTCACTGCCCTCGTATTTTGGCAAGTAATCTGGCGCGGAAACTATGAGATCTCAGTCAACCTCCTCGAGGAATTTTGGAATCAAAATCTCGTCAACTTGTTTTCGACGCCGCTGACACTCGGAGAGTGGATCGTCGCCGTGATCATTCTCTCCATTATGAAGATGTTTGTGACGATCACCGTCTGCGTCATCGCGGTCTATTTCTTGTACTCTACCAATATCTTTACGATCGGTTGGTACCTGATCCCATTTGTCGTGTGTCTCCTCATGTCCGGATGGATCATGGGGTTTTTGGGATCATCGATCATCATTTACTGGGGACAAAAAGTCCAAACAATCGCGTGGACGATGGGATTTTTGTTTGCGCCGTTCTCAGCAGTGTACTATCCACTTTCACAACTCCCAGCTTGGGTACAAAAGATATCGTTGTGGCTTCCCACAACCTACGTGTTTGAAGGAATGCGATCTGTCATCGCGACCGGAACTCTTGACATGACGTTTGTGTACAAGAGTCTCGTCCTCAATGTCGTGTACCTGTTTGGCGCCATCATGCTCTTCCGGTATATGTTTGAAAAAAGCCGATCAAAAGGATTGGCGAGACTAGAATAACAAGTGATACACTTGATGCTACATGGCAGAGATCTCCATCATCATTGTTTCGTACAATACCAAAAAGCTCACGGCTCAGGCTATCACCAGTGTCTTGGGGGCAGGTGAGATCATCGTGGTCGACAACGATTCCCGAGATGGCAGTCCTGAATATCTTGACAATATCTTCGGCAAAAAAAATCGCATTCTCAAACGACGTGACAACGGTGGTTTCGCCAAAGCCAATAATGAAGGCATCAAAGTAGCCACGGGAACATATATTGTCCTTCTCAACTCGGATACCATCGTCCATGGCGATGCACTGAAGCATATGAGGGATGCGATGGATGCAGATCCAAAACTTGGGTTACTCTCATGTAGACTCCTCAATGAAGATGGCTCATATCAGCCGCAAGGAGGTGCACTCCCCACCCTACTCAATATCGCCGCATGGTGGTTGTGGCCACTACCAGGAAATATACCGGGAATTGAGGCATATCAAGCCAGACAAGAAGTCCTTCGATTTTCTGGCGAAGCCAGACGCACTCAGGACGACCTCGTCCGCGAGGTCGGTTGGATCGGGGGCACAGCGATGATGATCCGTCGAGAACTCATCGAAAAAATCGGCATGCTCGACGAAAAGATTTTTATGTATGCCGAAGATACTGACTACTGCATTCGGGCCCAAAAAGCGGGATACACGATCGGAATTGAGCCGACAGGTGAGATCACTCATTTAGGGAGTAAAAGTGCAGGCAGCCACAATGCCTTGGCGGGTGAGGTCAAAGGTCTCATCTACCTCTGGGGGAAACACTTTCCTGGTTGGCAGAGACCGCTGATTCGACTGATATTTCTCAAAGGCGCCGTGTTACGGTATATCCTTTTTGGTATACTAGGGAGAGACGAGCGTGCACGGACACTGTACGCCCGAATTACGAAAGCATCCTTGGCATGAAAAATCCGATCCGATCATTTGCGACTTGGTTTTATGACAACTGGTTTCTCCTCTTGTGTCTCTCGTTGATGCTGTTTATTGCGTTTTATCCAAAGATCCCGCTCGCTGAGATCATCCCTGGATACATCGTCCGCGTCCGTCTCGAAGATTTCTTTTTGACAGCTGTGCTCGGTGTCTTCGGTGTGCTGTGGCTGCGTGGCAAAGTGACGATCAAGACTCCAATCACTTGGCTCTTGGTCGGTTACGTCATCGTCAACATTCTCTCGATGCTTTCTGCGATGTTCTTTATCAAAACTGTCCCTTTGGTACCGCTCCACGTGGGGAAAATGTTTTTACATTTTGCCAGACGACTTGAGTATTTTTCGCTCTTCTTTTTGTTCTATAACGCAGTCAAGTCATTTCGCCACGTTCGAATGATACTGATCGCAGTGATGATCATGATCTTAGGAGTGTCAGCGTATGGATACGGCCAGAAGTATTTGTACTGGCCAGTCTACTCCACGATGAATCGAGAGTTCTCCAAAGGAGTCCGTCTGGTCTTGACTGATCATGCTCGTGTCCCTTCGACATTCGGTGGTCACTACGATATGTCTGCTTGGTTGATGTTTCTGCTCATCATGACGTTGTCGATCCTCTTTTTGTCAAAAAGTATTAAAGAAAAAGTGGCGCTTACGATCGTCTTTGTCATTGGGTTTTGGCTCCTGATTCTCGGATCATCGCGATCAGGATTCTTGGCGTACCTCGTCGGTGCAGGTATCCTCATCTTGCTTATCGGTCTTTATAAAAAATCAGTGTGGTGGACCATCTCACGCGGGTTTGTGGTCTTTTTGTTTAGCCTCGGAGTAATGGTCACGCTTGGTGATTTGTCTTCGCGGTTCTCGCAACTCGGATTTGTCAAACAAGCAAATACGTATCTCGCTGCACTGCAAAAACCGATTGCGAAACAACCAGAAAACTCAGTCAAAGTCGAACCGGTGACTGAAACGGATCAACTGCCCACACCAGTCAAGCCGACGAGTGGGACGCCAATCCCGATCGCCCGCGATTTGCCTCCTGATGTGTATAAAGATATTCCTGACCTGAAAAATGTAACCTCGACTGAGGATGGCAAGACAGTGACTCGAGTCGTCGAAGTCCCTCGCGAATTTTCGGACTGTACCTACACCTATGGATTATCAGCTTGTATACGATTTGAGACGCTGTGGCCACGGGCGATCAATGGATTCATTCGCAATCCGTTTGTGGGATCGGGTCCTTCGACGCTCACCAAGCAAGTACGAGATCAATTTACTGAAGCAGAGAGCACCGACAATGATTTCTTGCGCACGCTCGGGGAAGTAGGGATATTTGGAGCGATCGCTTTTTATGGTCCAATATTCCTCTTTTTCAAACGAGCGGTCGACGTGCTGTCAGATAATCCTCGCGCGCTCACGGCTGCAGTCCTGTTTGGACTCGTCGCGGGATCAGTAGGCATGTTCTTTAATGCGCTCTACATCGACGTATTCGCAGCCTCAAAAGTAGCGTTCATGTATTGGGCGATGATGGGAATGGGATACGCAGTGCTCGAACTGTCGGCCCGAAAGCTCACGGAGAGCCAACCGATGAAAGCGAAGAAAACGAAGTAGACCAGTTGGACCAGGAGATCAGTCGATCAGTTTTCTTTTCTGGTCTACTGATCCACTGATCTCCTATGATACGTTTCAAGAAAAAATTACTATTTATCCTTGCACTTGGTCTTCTTGTTAGACTATATAAAGTAAACACTCCACTTGCAGACTGGCACAGCTTTAGGCAAGCGGATACTGCGTCTGTGACCAGAGAGTACGTGAAGCATGGGGTCGACCTCTTACATCCAAAATATCAAGATCTCTCCAATATTCAATCTGGCATGCAGAATGCTGGCAAAGACAATATTGAGGGATGGAGAATGGTGGAGTTCCCACTCGTCAACGGTGTGCTTGCGCTCATCCTACGAGCGATCCCCAGCCTGGATCTCGTGATCGTTTCAAGACTTGCAAGTATTTTTGCCTCACTCGTGAGCATCGTGAGTTTGTCATTGCTCGTCAGACGATTTTATACTGAAAAAACTGCACTGTTGACCGCCTTTGTGTTTGCGACGCTGCCATATTCTGTGTACTACTCTAGAACGATTTTGCCTGAGCCGTTTTTTATCGCGTCTTCACTCTTGTCACTCGTCTTCTTTTCCTATTCGTACCGACGCAAAAATATAGCTCTTGGACTACTGAGTGCTGGAGTGTTTGCAGTCGCACTGCTGATCAAGCCGATGGCCATCTTTTTTATCCCGGTGTTCCTTGCGATTTGGTGGAAGGAATCCCATCGAGTCGCCAAGCGGGAGATCTTGCTTGGATTTGCGTTTTTGCTGAGTACTATTCCGCTTTTGTGGTGGAGAAAGTGGATCATGCAGTTCCCCCTGGGAATACCCTCGAGTGACTGGCTCTACAACGGTGGCGGACCTCAATACGCGCTCTCACCGGTGTATCGAGTGCGATATCGCCCTGCGTGGTTTCGTTGGATCTTTTATGAGCGCCTTTCGAAACTTTTCTTGGGGTATTTCGGTGTCGCTTTTTTTGCGGCAGGATCAATCCGTGCGCTCGTTGATCGCTCGTATTTCTTTTTTGCTTGGGCGATTGGCGCGCTCGCCTACGTCACAGTCTTTGCGGCTGGCAATGTCCAACATGACTATTATCAGGCACCGTTGGTTCCCTTTGTCTCAATTGCCGTCGCCCTCGGTATCGTGGCAATCTATAGGATACTGAAGAGCTATCTTCATGTTACCGTCGCAACTACAGTGTGCGTGTTCCTCATGCTGGGTATGTGCGTGTTCGCCTGGCAGCAAGTGAAGGGATACTACAACATCAACAATTGGGATATTGTGACTGCTGGGAAAGCCGCCGATACGAGCTTGCCACCAGATGCCAAAGTCATCGCCCCCTATCAAGGAGATACTGCATTTCTATTTCAGATCAATCGCACGGGGTGGCCAATCGGCTTTGACATCGATACGAAAATCAAAGAAGGGGCAGCATATTATGTCAGTGTCAATTATGATGATGAAGCAAGGGCGTTAGAAACAAAATATGTTACTGTTGAAAAGAATTCGAAGTACATCATACTTGATCTGACAATGAAGAAAGCAGATCAGTAGATCAGAAAAACTGATCACCTGGTCAACTAGTCAAATTCTATGAATATTCTCATGATCACTCCGTATTTGCCGTACCCATTGGTTTCTGGTGGGCAAATCCGTACCTATAATTTGCTCAAGAATTTGCATACCAAACACAATATCACTCTCTTCTCGTACATCCGAAAAGACGAAGAGCGACAGTACATCTCAAAATTGAAACCTTTTTGCAAAGATATACGGGTGTTTAAACGCGGTCCAGTCTGGTCACCAGGGAACATTTTGCGATCGCAATTTTCTTTTAACCCGTTGCTTGTCACCATGTACCACTCCAAGGAATTGAAGGAGGCTGTCGAATCTGAAATTGCGACTGGAGACTACAACCTGATCCATGCAGAAACATTCTATGTCATGCCGAATATCCCCAAGACGAAATTGCCGATTATCTTAGTCGTCCAGACAATCGAACATTTGGGATACAAAGAATTTACTAAGCGCCTCGGAAATCCACTCCTCAAGCCATTCTTTTACTGGGATGTACAAAAAATTAAGCATTGGGAAGAACTGTATTGGCGGACGGCGTCTCGTCTCATCGCCATGAGCGACGAAGATAAAAGCTATATTTTGAGACGCACTCCAAACGTTGGTGATATTAGTGTGGTTGCCAATGGCGTCGATGTGAAGTTCTTTGATGAAGTGCCGAAAGCAACGACTCAAGAATATATTGTCTTGTTTGTCGGTACATTTAAATGGCTTCCAAATGTGGAAGCAGTGACATACTTGGTCGAAAAAGTGTGGGATAAAATTAAAACGAAGATCCCAAATGCGAAATTGTGGATTGTCGGAAATTCGCCCACGGAGAAGATTCAAAGCTATATGGCAGCGGACCCGTCGATCGTCGTCAAAGGAAGAGTCAGTGATATTCGTGATGCGTACAAGCGAGCCAATATCTTACTTGCTCCCGTATGGAGCGGGAAAGGCACCCGATACAAAATCCTCGAAGCAATGGCGACAAGTACACCGATCGTGGCGACTCCATTGGCTGTCGAAGGTCTTGGCGTCGAGAGTGGCGTGCAGGCACTCCTAGGCAATGATGCGCAGGAACTCGCTGATAGCGCAATCAAGCTGTATCACGATCCCAAGCTTGCCGACCAGCTAGCGAAGAATGGGAAGAAACTCGTCGCTTCAAAATATGAGTGGACAACGATCGCGGAAAAACTCGATCAAGTGTACCAGGGTGTCGGAGATTCGAGTCGAAACATATGAGTCGATTAACCATCATTATCCTCAATTTCAACACAAAAGACTTGACGCAGCGTGCGATCCAAAGTTGTTTGGATTTGGGATTCAGGGGCCTCGACGTCGTAGTGGTCGATAACGCAAGTACGGATGGATCGCAAGAAGAGTTGAAGCAAGTTGCGAGTGGAGAGTCGAGAGTACGATGCATTTTCTTGAAGGAAAACATTGGGTTTGCGGCGGGTAATAACGTCGCCCTCAAGGAAATAGACTCCGAGTTTGCCATGCTCCTCAATAGCGATGCATATTTTCCCACCAATGCAGATGTGGAATCATCACTTGATTTCATGGACCAATATCAAGATGTCGGAATCCTGAGTCCATATGTGAAGCTAGGAAATGGCAACATAGATCCAGCTTGTCATCGTGGATTTCCAACTCCATGGAACGCTTGGTCGTATTTTTTGGGATTTGAAAAAACTGGAATTCTTAAAACTGTATTTGGGGGCTACCACCAGACTTGGAAAGATCTCACGACGATCCATGAGATTGATGCATGTACTGGCGCAGCGATGATCCTACGCACGGAAGCGGTCGAGGAAGTGGGATTGCTTGATGAGCAATTTTTCATGTACGGCGAGGATTTGGATTGGTGTTTTCGATTTAAGGAGCTTGAATGGAAAATCATATTTTTCCCTACGCTCACCGTCATTCATGATAAACATTCATCAGGATTAAAGAAAGAGAAGAGAGACAAGAGACAAGGGTCGACGACAAAGGAGGCGTTTTACGACGCCATGAAGTTGTTTTACAAAAAGCATTACGCACATGTCTACCCTCGTGTTGTCACTTGGATCACTTATTTGGGAATCGATTTTGCAAAACACAAATGAAAACAATTGGCATTGATTGCAGACTAGCGGGAAGCAAACATGCGGGTATCGGAAGATACATCCAGGAAATTGTCACACGAGTTACCCTCGATCCCGATATCAACTGGGTGCTTTTTTTACATGATGCCGATCAGATCACGCTCCAACGTCAAGCCAATATCAAGTTTGTGATCGGACCAATCACTCACTACTCAATTGCAGAGCAATTGCAGATGCCGGGGATTTTTTCTAAAGAGCGCTTGGACCTCTTGCATGTCCCTCATTACAATGTGCCACTTGGCTACAGAGGAAAATTCGTCGTCACCATTCATGATCTTCTATGGCATGCTGAACAGCGATCGGAAGCGACGACACTGTCACCACTCAAGCACTTCGTTAAATACGAAGCCTACAAAAGAGTTGTCGCACATGCGGTCAACGCATCTTCAAAAATCATCGTGCCAAGTCTCGAAGTCAAAAAAGAAATCGTTCACCATTTCCCGAAAGTAGTAGCCCAGAAAATCGTCCCAGTCTACGAAGGAGTGGGAGAGAAATTTACAGACTCCAGACTACAGACTACAGAAAAAACGCAATCGAAAATTCTCTTTTATACTGGATCGCTTTACCCTCACAAAAATGTGATGCTCATCGTCAAAGCTCTACAAAAATTGCCAGGATATGAGTTGTACATCTCATCGTCGCGATCCGTTTTTGTCGAAAATTTCCTGAAGCAAGTAGCCGATCTCGGGATGAGTGAGCGCGTGCATCATCTCGGCCGATTATCCGATGAAGAACTGGTGCATTGGTACAAAAAAAGTACCGCGCTCATCCAACCATCATTCTCAGAAGGTTTTGGGCTCACGGGGATTGAAGCCATGGCCATCGGGCTTCCTGTGCTCACCAGTGATATTCCGGTGTTCCATGAAGTGTACGACGATGCTTCGTTGTATTTCGATCCAAACTCACCAGAAAGTCTCGCCAGTGCAGTGATGAAGCTCGATGCAAGTGATCGATTTGCCATCATCTCCAAGTCACTCACTCAAGCTTCTAAATATTCTTGGGATGCCTGCGCCGATCAGATTCTTTCGTTGTATACATCTGTGCTATGAAATTTCCACGTATTGCTATCGTCTATGATCGCCTCAATACGTATGGAGGAGCTGAAAAAGTACTGCAGGCCCTTCACGATGAGTTTCCGCAAGCTCCACTCTTTGCATCAGTATGCAATCGAGAGCGAGCGAAATGGCTTGGCGATTGGAAAGTGTTCACGAGTTTCCTGCAATCCATCCCTTTTGCGAAAAATCATCATCAATGGTTTGGTTGGTTGATGCCCCTGGCATTTGAATCATTGGATCTGAGTGCGTATGACGTGATCATTTCCGTCACGAGTGAGGCTGCAAAAGGGATCATCACCAAGCCTACCCAAATCCACATTTGTTACTGCCTCACTCCAACCAGATATTTGTGGAGTCACACCTATGAGTATGAAGGGACACATTTTCGATGGCTGAAACGATTCGTGTTTTCACGATTACGTGAGTGGGATTTCGCAGCTTCAAAGCGACCAGACATCCTGATTGGCATTTCAAAGCTCGTCTCAGCCCGCATAGAGACGTATTACCGACGAAAAGTAGCTGCGGTGATCAGCCCACCACTTTCGCAGACGACAGATGACAGACTACAGATAACAAAGGGAACAAAAGAGTATTATTTGGTTGTTTCGCGCCTCGTGCCCTATAAGCGGGTGGATCTTGTGATCCGCACCTGCTTGAAGCGAGGGGAGAAACTCAAAATTGTCGGTACAGGGAAAGACCTACAGAGACTGGAGTCGATCGCGAACCGGAGCAACTTGATCGAGTTTGTGGGCTTTGCATCAGATGCGAAGTTGGCAGAGCTCTACGCGGGAGCCTCTGCGCTCATCTGTGCTCAAGAAGAGGATTTTGGGATCGTGAGTCTTGAGGCACAATCCCACCACGTGCCTGTGATTACGTATGCTCGCAGTGGAATCGCAGAGACGATCAGAGAATGGAAGTCGGGCTTGTCTTTTGAAGAACAGACGGTAGACTCATTGTCTGCTTGTCTCGCGACTTCTCAAAAAGTGGCATGGGATTGGAGCGACAACGAGAGGCATCTGGAAGCATTTTCAATCGAGCAATTCAGCAAAAAGATGCGAGACGTTGTACAATTGGCGGTTGAGAACCTACGACCAGGAAGCGTATCCTAGAAAGGGAATACCCTATGGCACAAAATGAACATCTGTATGTCGTGATCCTTGCAGGCGGTGGAGGAACACGTCTCTGGCCAAAAAGCCGCGAAAAGACTCCCAAGCAGTTTTTGAGTCTCTACACTGACTTCACGCTGATGCAAGATACGTATCGACGCGCACGACTCCTCGTGAGTGCAGATCATGTCATTGTCGTGAGTAATAAAAATTACGTTGAAGATGTCCGTAAACAACTGCCTGACGTCCCAAGTGAGAACATCATTGGTGAACCAGCCAAGCGAGAGACAGCTCCGGCCATGCTCCTAGGAGCGCTCATCGCCTACAAACGAGATACGCAGGCAGTCATCATCAATTTGGCGAGTGACCACATCGCTACCAATGAAGATGAGTTCGTCCATGTGCTCGAGTCAGCTGCACTGGTCGCCGCCTCGCAATCACAACTGGTATCTGTCGGTATCACCCCGACTTTCCCACATTCGGGCTTGGGATACATCAAGATTGGTACCAAACAAGATGACGTGAATAACTTGCCTGTCTATCATGTCGATAGTTTCACCGAGAAACCAAGTGTCGAAAAAGCGATCGAGTTCATCGCCACAGGCAATTATTTCTGGAATGCTTGCAACTATGTCTGGGGAGCAAAGGCTCTGATGGATGCGTTTGAAAAAAACAGTAAGAATATTATTGACACAATGCGCCCAATCATTGATGCCGTGGACACTGACCGCTTTATGGACGTCGCCACAACATGCTACGAGCAGGTAGAAAAAATCGCAATCGACTATGCAATCTCTGAAAAAGCAGATAACTTGGTGCTCATCCCAGGTGATTTTGGATGGAACGATATCGGCGACTGGAAAGTGGTGTACGATCTGCGATCCAAAAATGATGTGGGCAACGTCATTCTCTCTGAAGATCCAAAAGGGCAAGTAGTCGTCCACGACTCTCACAACAACCTCGTGCACACTCATGATCGATTGATCGCACTGGTGGGAATGGAAGATACCATTGTCGTCGATACTGGGGAAATTTTACTGGTGATGCCGAAAAGTAAATCTCAGGACGTCAAGAAGATTGTTGAAAAGATCAAAGAAGGACATCCAGAGTATCTATGATCACGTACTCAGAACAAAAGCGAATCCTCGATCTCCTCGTCGCATTCGGATTGATCATAGCGTTTTTCCCGATCTGGATCATCATTCCATTGCTCATCGCTCTTGATTCGAGCGGGCCGATTTTTTTCTCGCATTTGCGTGTCGGAAAGAATGCGAAACCGATCCACATCTATAAGTTTAGATCGATGGTCTCGGACGCTGATGAGATCCTCCATCAAAAAGATAAAAAATTACTTGAAGAATTTAAAAATGGAGACTGGAAACTCAAGAACGATCCCCGTATCACCAAGCTTGGCCGAGTGCTTCGTTCGCTCACGATTGATGAGTTTCCTCAGTTGTTCAATGTGATCAAAGGTGAAATGAGCATGGTGGGCCCTCGTGCGTATGTGGCTCGTGAACTGGAAGAACAGCAACAGAAATATCCAGAGACCAAACCATTGATCGCGCAGATCCTTTCAGTAAAGCCGGGGATCACAGGTCCGTGGCAAACCTCAGGCAGGAACGAAGTCCCATTTAATGTCAGAGCTCAAATGGACGCTGACTATGCCAAGCAACACAATATTTGGAACGATATCAAGATCCTTTGTCGTACTCCTCAGGCCATGCTTTCAAAGTGGTAGACAGTGACTACTCAAATCTAGTACAATGTGGCAATGGATTCTTCACAGCCTAATTTTTCGACTGCCTTTGCTCAAGCAGCAAAGCCTACTCGCTCAAAACTTCCGACTCAGAAAAAATGGATGAAAGTCGCTGGCGTCGCTGGTGGGGCACTCGCGGTCGTCGTCCTGATCTTCGTCATCATAGGATTCTTTGCCGTCAAAAATGTCATGGCATTGCGAGCCGATGTCAGCGCTACTACCGCAGTAGGCAGGGAAGCATACGATGCCTTAAAGACCCAAAATCTTCCGCTCGCGGATGAAAAACTCGCCAAGCTCGAGACTCAAACAAAGCAACTGCAGTCAAAAGTACAAGCGTATGCTTGGACAAAATATGTCCCAATTGTAGGTGCATATTACAAAGATTCTGAGCACGCATTCAACGCCGGGTTTGCGGGATTATCAGCCGCGCAAAAACTCGTCAAAGAAATCGAACCGTATGCAGACGTCTTAGGATTCAAAGGTCAAGGATCATTTACTGGTGGGACGGCCGAAGAACGACTTGCAAAGATCTTGGAGACACTTCAAAAAGTGAGTCCGGCAATCGATTCGATCTCTGGAGATTTAAAGACGGTGAATGACGAGTTGGCGCAAGTCGATGAACGCCGCTATCCAGAGACCTTTAAGGGCACACCATTACGTGCAAAGATCACGCAAGCAAAATCAGTGACTCATGATGCCTATACTTTTATTACCGAAAATCGACAAGCAGTCGAACTCATCCCAGAAATGGCAGGAGCGACGAAGCGAAAGAAGTATCTCGTGTTGTTTCAAAACTCTGGTGAGTTGCGCCCAACGGGCGGATTCCTCACCGCCTATGCAGTCATCAATGTAGACAAAGGCAAAGTGCAGCCTGAAGGCTCCGGAGATATTTATGAGCTGGATCAAAAATTCACCAACAAGCCTGCAATCCCGGCAATCCTGAAACGATTTTTGACGACGGAGACGAAATGGAATCTTCGCGACATGAACCTGTCTCCTGATTTCAAAGAGTCTATGACGACGTTTAATCAGTATTATCAGACCATCAAAGGGCAGAAAGCGGATTTTGATGGGATCATTACAGTTGATACACATTTCCTCGAAAGTTTGCTCAAGGTGATCGGACCAGTCGAAGTCCCAGGGTACGGGACCTTTACGGCAGAAAATGATAAGCACTGTGATTGTCCACAAATCATTTATGCGCTCTCCGAGATCATTGATCGACCAACCAATCATGTGCGTACCGATCGCAAAGGAATCTTAGGTCCTATGATGTCTGCTATTTTGCAGAAGTCCTATAGTGCTCCAAAAAATATGTGGCCACAACTCTTCCAGACAGGATGGGGAAATGTGGAAGCGAAGCACGTCCAAATGTATTTCTTGGATGAGAAGCTGCAAACAGCTGCTGAGAGCATCAATGCCGCCGGCCGAGTGAAGCCGACCCCTGAAGGAAGTGACTATTTCTTGATTGTCGATACCAACCTCGCTGGTGCAAAGTCAAATTTCTTTGTGAACAGTGAAGTGTCTCACACCATCGATGTCCCGCAAAATGGCACGCTCAAACATACGGTCACAGTCGCGTACAAGAATCCATTTAAACCAAGCAACTGTAATCTAGAAGCAGGTGAGTTGTGTCTCAACGGCACACTGAACGACTGGGTGCGCGTCTATCTGCCAAAAGGCACAAAAATCGCGAGTACCCGAGGATTTGACGAAGGAAGTGTCAAAGAATCTGACGACCTCGATCATCATGTGGTCGAAGGTATATTCAAACTGCAGCCTCTTGGACAAGCCAAGATTGAATTGGTCTATGATGTCCCGTATACGGATACGAAAAACTACAATCTCATGATCCAGAAGCAAGGCGGCACTGAAGACTGGAAATACACATTTGATGTCAACGGAGAAGAACACGAGGCAAAACTCGATAAGGACAAGAAACTGTCATTCCCATTCTAATGACACTCATGTATGGCAAAATCGTTTGCGGCCACTGGCATCGTGCTGAAACGATCGGATGTCGGTGAAGCCGATCGTATCGTCACTTTTTTTACGAGAGAACATGGAAAAATTGCGGCGATCGCCAAAGGAGCTCGCAAACTGTCCTCGTCTCGGGCGGCGGCGCTCGAACCCGGAAGTCTCTCAAAACTTTTTTTGATCCAGACAAAGAGCCTCCCAATCTTGACGCAGACGCAACTGCTCAATGATTTTTCCCATTGTAAAAAAGATCTCACGAGCATGCGAAAAGTTTTCGAAGTGCTTGAAATCGTCGACTCATTACTTGTCGAGGAAGATGTCCAAGACAGAGTCTTTGCACACACGCTTTCGATTTTTGAACATATGAATAGTCCAGAGGAAACCAAGAGCACGTTCGTGCGGGCACATTTGACAGCCATCGTTGAGATCCTTGGGTTTGCCGATCGAGGTGACATCATCGGGGCTAGACCATTTCGCGACTACGTCGAGGAACTGACCTCCAAAAAAATGAAAGCTTACTCGTTTTTGACGCAAGGATAAACCCTGTGTTACACTGTGCCCAAATGAAAGCGACGAATATTGTCAAATCTCCATCTTTTTTAAAGGGAATTGCGAGGACTCTCGACTTATTTGGGAGCCTCGATCAATACAAGTATTCAGATGATCCTGATGCTGAGTTAATCCGAAGAGATTGGAATTCAATTGGTGACGATCTCAAGAGTGAAATAAAAAGATATGGGAAAAAAGCTTCCCCCCAGTCCTGTTAAGAAAGTAACTGCTTCAGACGAAAAAAAAGCGCTGTTGACTCGTAGTTTCCAGTATAGTGGTCCAATCCCACACCCCTCACTTTTAAACGCATATGATGTGGAGACGAGGAGGATTATCGTCTCCATGGCACAAAAACAATCGCAACATCGGCAATATATAGAGGCATCGGTGATCTCGTCAAATATTGCCAACGAAAGAATTGGGATGTATGTGGCGACTTTCATAACCTTGTTCATGATTGGCGGGGGTATTTATCTCCTGATGAATGACAAGAGTGTAGTCGGTTTTTTCCTTATTTTTGGACCATCAATATTTCAAGCCGGTAACTATATTTATAATCGAAAGAAGGAAAATGAGGTGAAAGAACCTCAAAAAAATGCGGAGTCTTGATATCTTGTGGTATAGTAGATGAGTAGCAATGAGGGTTTTGGCAAAACCGGAACTACAAACAAAAGAAAAGCAGCCCCGTACCAGAATCGGTACAGGGAAGCAGGGTGGAACCGCGGGAAATACAAACTCTCGTCCCTAGCACACAAGATGTGGTGCTGTTGGACCGGGAGTTTTTTTATGTCCTCTTATCAAGAGTAAAGAAGAATTTACTCTTCGAGCATCAAGTTTTTCTTGAAAAACATCATGTCGAGAAGCATACTGGCTGCATGAAACAGTGGAAGTGGTTTGTTTATATTATTGAATGTTTGGATGGAACATATTACACAGGAATGACATGGAATATTGAGAGTAGAACCATTCAGCATGAAGCGCGAGTAGGGTCTAGATACACAAAAAAACACGGATTCAAGCGCTTGGCATATTATGAAGAGCATGAACGCATTGAAGACGCCCAATATCGAGAGAGACAAATAAAAGACTGGAGTCAGAAAAAGAAAAGAATGCTGATTGAGGGTAAGTGGATTAATCAATAAGAGATTCTCGACATCCTGGCTAGTCGCCAGGGCGCTCGAATAGTAAAGAGGATTTTTTATGATAAAAATATTCGGACTAGGTAGTTTGCTCCAGTGAGAGCTGGGGCTGAAAATATCGTATACTGATTGTGAAGGATTTAATTATATGGAAATGACGGAAGAAACAAAACCAACCAAAATTACGATTGATAACGTCGTGGCGCTCATGAAGCGACGCGGATTTGTGTATGCGGGATCGGAGATCTACGGAGGACTCGCAAATACCTATGACTACGGGCCAGCTGGAGTCGAACTTTTGCGCAACATCAAAAATCTGTTTTGGACTGAGTTTGTCCACAAACGACCAGATATGGTCGGGATCGATGCTTCACTCATCTCGCATCATGGGGTGTGGGATGCGTCTGGGCACACCGCGGGCTTTTCCGATGCGTTAATCGACTGTAAACACTGCAAGATGCGTACGCGCGCTGATCATCTGATCGAAGATGCATTGAACATCAGTGTGGAGGGAAAGAGTGTCGAAGAATTGACGACGATTGTCATGGATAACAAACTCAAATGCCCAAAATGCGGAATGTCTGAGTGGACGGAAGTGCGCAAGTTTAACCTCCTCTTCCCAGTGAAGCTCGGAATTGTCGAAGGTGATCAATCCTTGGCATATTTGCGTGGAGAGACAGCTCAAGGGATGTTTATCAACTTTAAGAATGTGATGGATAGTACTAGAGTCAAACTTCCATTTGGTATCGCTCAGGTCGGGAAAAGTTTCCGCAATGAAATCACTTTAGGGAATTCTGTATTTCGCACCATCGAGTTTGAACAAGGAGAGATCGAGTACTTCTTTAACCCAAAGAAGTCAGATTGGAAACTACTGTTTGAAGAATGGAAGTCATCAATGTGGGACTTTGTCACCAAGAAACTGATGATCACTGAAGAGAATTTACGCTGGCGCATCCACAGTGATGAAGAACGATCATTTTATAGTCTTCGCACCGAAGACCTCGAGTATCAATATCCTTTTGGCTTTAAAGAGCTGTGGGGACTTGCATACCGCACTGACTACGACCTCTCACAGCACATCAAACATAGTGGCAAAGACTTATCAGTCTTGGACACCGAGACAAATGAAAAATTCGTCCCTCATGTGATCGAGCCGGCAGTCGGTATCAATCGCCTCTTTCTCATGGTGA
>CAZDWN010000004.1:0-139489 GCA_964509365.1 uncultured Pseudomonadales bacterium
CTGGAAAAGCAGAAACCAGTACGGCAACTTTCTCAGTGTCAGTCCCAACTCCGTCACCGAGGGTGATTGCTGCCGCGACGGAATCAGCACTGCCCGTGTCAGGTACTCAAGAATTTTCAATCATGTTGGGATTGGCTGGACTGTTGCTTGTCGCCTCCGGAGTTTCATTTAGCCTAGCGAAAACAAGAGAAACCTAACTTCCTTATTGAATAGGTACGAAAGTTTGGGTACTCTAAAGATTGACATGTCTGACGATTCAAATAAAAAACCAGTTTCCCTCTCTACCCCGCAAGCAACCGCGAACTTGGACGATGTGTTGTCATCGCTCGAAAAACAAGTCTCGACTGGTGCTCCGATTGAATCAGCGGTGACCCCAGCAGTCAGCGAGCCGATAGTGACTGAAGTTCCAAAAGCAGTCGATCCGGTTGTCGCCGAACCAGTTTTGGAGACAACTCCAGTGGTCACTCCAATTTCAAATCCTTTTTCAGTTGAAGAGACGCCAATTGCACAAGTGACTGAAGTGAAGGCTCCTGTGGCCGAGTCACTTCCATCGTTTGATTCAATGAAGGATCATCCGCAAGTTGATACTGCTTCGATGCCTTCATTTTCACCGACGCCTGCTCCGATCGCTGAACCGGTTGTCACTGCTCCACCAAAAGAAAAGAAAAGTTTCTTTGGAGGATTATCACTGACACCAAAATTTATAGGAGCGGCCCTTGTCGTCGCGTTAGTCGCGATTGGGTCTGTGGGTGCCTACGTGGCCTTCCAGACACCAAAAGGAACAGTTAATACTCCATCACAAGCAACTGACTGCAAAATTAACTACAACGGTACGAGCAGTTTCACCATTAGTGGTGGCTGTTCCGGCACAATTACGAGATTTAATGGTCCAAGCTGCCCAACGACTCAAACTAAAGTCGCGGAGTTTGCAGTTTCAAACGAAACGTATTCTCCTCAACCACCGTCAGGACAATGCCAACAGGTCGATCACAATTTCAGTGGAACAGATAATGCGGGCAAGCCTATTGGAGCTGGAGGAGTCTGCGCGTGTAACAATCCTGCTCCTGCAAAGAAATCATGTGGCGAGACGTGCACCTCAAACGATCAATGTCGCAATCCTTCAGCCAACGGGGCCGGCGTCGCCTGTATCTCTGGAACTTGCCAAAACACTGCTTGTCCAGGACATACCAACCCTGGAGTCAACTGTGATTGTAACGTCGCTCTTCGCCAATGCGGACAAACTTGTAGTGGAGCGCTTGGATTGTGTGCGGCCGGACAAGGTACGTGCACATACGTCAATACAAATGCAGCAATGTGCCCATGGTCAGGTGCTCAAACATACTGCGCAGGTAACTTAAATGGCTACACCCGTGTGTCCTGCAGTGCTGGCGATACTGGAGGACAATATCTCAAAGGACCGACTGGAAAGACGACTGGATTTACACTTGCAGAGATTGCTGCATCATGCAAAACAGTTGCCACTCCGACTCCGACGCCATCACCAACGCCAAGCCCAACACCAGTCACGAATGTCTGTGTCATCAGTAATATCACTGTAGTCCCTGCTCCGAACACATCGGATTGGAATCACACGGGAGCCTTTACTGTGAAGAATACTGGCACGACGACGACAACGTTCAACTATTTCTTGGATGCATGGACTGACAATGGACTCGATAAAAAAGGCACCCTTACTTTGAAGCCAGGTGAAACTGCAGAACTCGGACTCGGAAAGATCTGTTCCAAGTGGCAACTTGATATCGGCTGCCCACCAAAATACGACGATAAGGGATATGTCGTCGAAGCAAATCCAAGTGCATGTGTGACTCCTACTCCGACCGCTGCCCCACTCGTCTGTGCAGGGATAACAAGTAGCGACGCAAGTCCAGAGCTCGGTAGCTCAGTACGGTTCACCTGCGGCACCATCACCGGTGCGACCAGTTACGAGTTCCGCTACAAATACTCGATTAATGGCAATCCAAGCGCGAATGCATCATTGCCGGCAAACGGAAACGTCTCCACTCCGCTCGTCATTAGCCAAGCAGCAAAATATAACGTCCAGTGTCGACCGTGTATCGGAGACAGTTGTACACCTTGGGAAGCATGGTAAATATGGATAGAAAAAAGCTTATCATCGCAGCCATAGCAGTCATCTTCGTCATTGCAGGAGCGATTGGTGTTGTCATGATCACCAACCGCACCGCGACACAGACGCCAGTCGCGCCGACTGCTCCAGAGTCACAGCCACAAGCACATAACAATGTCTCGTGTTCACTTGAATTTACAGTGGCTGCATCACCGACACCTACCCCGACTCCGGTACCAGCATGTGGAAGCACCTGTTCTGTGACTGCAAATTGTGGAAGCGGAATGAGTTGTGTGAGTGGTGTTTGCCGAAATCCAAGCTGCACGACTTCACTGACTTGTGTCTGCCCGACGGCTACACCAACTCCGACCCCGACTCCAACCCCAACAATTACTCCGACTCCGACACCAGTTCCATCATGTGGTGGCACGTGTACTGCTGATAGTGAGTGTCCTGCAGCGATGACGTGTTCCAATGGAGCATGTCGCAACCCAAGCTGTACGACTGAAACCAGTTGTATCTGCGCCACTCCTACTCCGACACCAACCGCAACTCCTCAAGCTGCGTGTAACACAGAGTGTACGACAAACAACCAATGCCCATCTGATCTCATTTGTCAGTCTGGCCGATGTCGACGAGCTGGTTGTACAGCAGTTGATACTTGTACGTGTGGACCAAGTTGCAACTCAGTGTGTACAACGAATTCTGATTGTCCATCCGATCTCACTTGTGCCTCTGGAATGTGTCGAAAGCCTGGATGTACCGCATTGGATACCTGCAACTGTGGCCCAACTGTGACTGCGACTCCAGTGCCACCGACCAGTGTGCCAGTAGCTGGTCAGCCACCGAAGCAATTGCCAGTCTCAGGTGCACCACTTCCGACAGTTGGACTCATCGGTGGCGGTATCATCACCATCATCATTGGAGTACTCGGACTACTCGCCCTGTAGGGACGAGCGCAACTCAAAACATTTCCTACCTAAGCAGAATTGCGAATGGATCTTGATTCTAGATTCCGTTGTTACGAAGCGATGCTTGGGAGATTCTTCTTAAAGCGTACAAAAGGAATATTGACTTCTTTGTGCTCCATATACATCGTGAGGGCCAATCCCCCGAAATGCTGGTCTATGTCTTCACTGAGGGCATCCATTTCATCTAATCTATCCCAGAATTCTTCATCGGAAAGATGTTTGAGCTCCAATGGCAATTTAAAAGAAGTATTTGTCATTTGTGCACTCTATCCTACCATCAATTGAATATATTTCAATGAAAAAAACAATTTTCTATCGGTGATATAATTTGAGTTCGAGAATAGTCGGGCGCGTGGCGCAATCGGTTAGCGCAGGAAGCTTATACCTTCAAGGTTCCTGGTTCGAGTCCAGGCGCGCCCACTTCGTCCGTCATAGCTTTAGCGACGACGGGCTGCTATTCTGGTTGGATGAAACTTTCAAATCGTTGGACAAGTGTCACTCCACTCTCAAAAGCAATAGCCCTGGCGATATTTATCGCACTTCCATTTATCGGATTTGCGCTTGGAAGAATGTACCAACGAGAGATTGATTCTACTTTTATCATCCCCCGCTACCAACAGTTGAGATAATCTTACAGTTTCGCTCGGACAGCCGTCTCTTGCTCGACAATATCTCGAGGCTTTCCATATTTAATGCGTGAGAGTTCGCGAATTAATTCTGCTCGCTTCGGATCCATGATGCGCTTCTCCGCCTCCACATCTCGCGTGAGATCCATACTAAATGGAGCCACTGGCTCGTTGTTGACGATCGTTTTAATATAGACGTGATATTTCTCAATGTTAGTGAGATCAGTCTCCGTAAACACAGGAGTGAACTCATGCTGCAGGAAGTTCGCATCTGGGACACCAACCCGGAAAGTGACCACACTACCGACGTTTCCAAAGACCGCGTTCTTCACTTCTTCCTCGATCTGAGCGACGAATTGGTTCGCCACGATCAGGTTTAACCGATATTTTCGAGCTTCAGAGAGAATCACAGCAAAATCTTCAGTGGCGTAGTTTTGAAACTCATCGACGTACAAATAAAAATCTTTACGCTGCTCCAATGGAACATCTTGTCGACTCATAGCCGCCGTCAATATTTTTGGTACCAAGATCAACCCAAGGAACTTTGCATCTTCTTCTCCAAGTTTACCTTTGGAAAGATTGACGAGGAGGATCTTCCCTTCGTCCATGACTTGTCGGAAATTGAACGCGCTTTGACTTTGTCCGATGATATTGCGCATGACTTTATTGGTAATGAACTTGCCAAATTTTGAAACGATATAGTCAAGCACCTCGGATTTATGAAAATCTGAAGTTTGAGCAATTTGATCGGTCCAATATCGCCGCACCACAGGATCTTTCACTTTTGGTAGCAATTCTTGGACGTACTTTTGATCGGTCAGACATCGAACGAGTTCGATAAATGTGGCTCCTGGCTCGGCCATGATCGTCAACATTGCATTACGGATTGCGTGCTCAAATCGAGGGCCGATGATACCGGTTTTGTGAGGATCGTAGAGCTTGTACATCAACGAAATGATGGAGCCGACTACAAAGTGCATTTGATCTTCTGTCTGCGCTTCCATGATATTAAGTCCCATAGGACGATCGGTGTCGGAAGGATTAAAGTAGATGACTTCTTCAGCTCGTTCTGGAGGGATTAATTGCATGATATCTTCGACCAGTTCTCCATGAGGATCCATGACTGCGAGACCTTTACCGTCACGAATATCCTGCATGATCATGTCTTTGAGGAACTCTGATTTCCCTGTACCAGTCTTTCCGACGATATACATATGGCGTTGTCGATCTTTTTCTTGAATGAAAATCTCACGCTTTTGTCCTCGATAGACACTCGTTCCTAGTCGCAGTCCGGTGTCAGGTATGAGCGATGGAGCTGGAGCTGATTTTGCTTTGAGCCAGTTGATATGATGCGTCTCGACAGTTTTATTTGGAAAATGCATCACTGTTGCCAGCTCTTCTGCATTGAGGACAAATGATCCTTTGCCCCAAATCGGCATATATCGATAAATGAAATCAATCATGAAGAGTTGTTTGAATAAGATCTGGGAGCGTTTAAAGCTGTTTGTAGGGCTACTAAACTGCGCAAAGGCTCCGACGATGTTGGTAAGATGTGAGTTTGCCTTACGCGCATCAGTTGAGGAGACGACGATTCGCAGTGAGACCTTAAACCCTGGTTTACTGGCTTTCGTTTCAATGGCATCCAATTTCTTTGGATCATTGTTATAGCTTGCCTTTTGGGGATCTGATTCTCGCTTTTTTGTGTCTGCCACAAACTTTTCGCCGGCCGACTGCCAAGCAGAACTCGCTGGCTCAAGAACAAATTGCACCACGGCTCCTTCTCCATCTCCCATTTTTGAAAGTGCTGACGTCAGCAACGAGAGTGGATCAGTCGGAAGCTCTTTAAAGACTTTGATCGGCAAATACGTGGCGCTGGTAAGTCCCAACGCTGCGAATGCTACTTTGCCTCCTTCAGAAAAAATGTTGTATTCTTCGACCTCGACAATCTCTGCAGATGGATAGGCTCCGTAGACTTGCTTCTCGATGAGATCCCGTAAATCTCGAGGACACGTCACATAAAAAGCGATGCTCTCCTTGAGAGCAACGATCTCAATCGTAAAGTGATCTTCCGGTTTTAACAGCGAACCCATTCCTTCATTTTTGAGAGAGTACAGCGCTGCAAACATTTGTTCAGCTGCATCGATCTTGATCTCATTATCTTTTGGCATCATCACTTTGAGCACGACAAATTGAAGTGAATATTTTTCTCTGCCACGGAATCGAAACCATTGAATGATCATGTAGACCAGCACTGCAGAAAAAACCAATGGCAAAACTACGAGCATGACGCTGATCGAAATTTGAGTAATGAGGATAGTAAAATCAGTTGTTGGATCCATAGAGGTATTTATTCGAAACTGGTTTGCCCTCCCAGTTTCTTTACCAGACGTTTGCACCACTCTGAGAGCCAGCGGACACTATTCCCGACGCCTTGATGTAAACCTGAATTCATCTCACCTTCTCCAAGCGGCAATACAAAGAGCGGAGTTGAGGGAGCTCCTTGCGACGCGATCGGAGACTCGGTAGGCACGACGATCTCTGGAGGTTTCTCACCACTTGTATCTCGGTTCACTTTCTCCATCCAACTTGATACTTCCGGTGGCAATGGCTCTTTTTCGATTGAATCATTCCCTACCACTTCGACGAAGGCAGCAAGCTCATTTGAAGTAGCCGGCCCGGTCTCTTTGGCGCGCGACGGAGTCTGTGGTTCTGGCTGAGTTACAGTAGTCGCAGCTTGCACGATTGGTTGAGCCAATGCAGAGGCATTTTGCACTTGATCAGATGGAGGTGTTACTTGAGGTTGAGTGCTCGGATCCATACCTGATAATCATAACATGGATCATTGAAGAAAAATTACTGGCGAAATGAAAAGTGTTCATCGATAAGAGCTGCAACATCGACTTCAATCGGGATTCCAAACTCCTCAAGCAGAGACACAGTCTCTTCGATAGGGAGGCCGACGACATTTGAAAGACTGCCAGTGACATTCTTTACGAAACTTCGAGCTCCCATCTGGATAGCATAGGCTCCAGCTTTTCCCATCGATTCGCTGGTGGAGATATAGTTCTCAAGTTGTTCCTCTGAGAATGGCAGGAAATCAACCAAACTCGTTACGACAGCATTGTTGTGCTCTTTAGTGAGTGTGTCATACACCACTACCCCCGTAACGACACTGTGTCGTGTCCCCCGCAAAGTACTGAGAATTCTTCGAGCATCATCGAGATCACGAGGCTTCCCAAAGACTTGATCACCTAAAAAGACGCTCGTATCTGCCCCGAGGATGACGGCATCTTCTATTTCGTCAACCAATGTCAGTACTTTTCCCATGGCGATACTACTGACATACTCCCCTGGATCTTCAAACTCGCTCCACTTTATTTTTTCTTCTGGAAAATCGGATGGTCGTACACTGAAAGGTACTCCTAATAATTCCAAGATGTCTTTTCGACGAGGTGAACTTGATGCAAGAATGAGTTTGCGCATACGAAACTAGATTTTACACCACGCTCATTTGCTTGCTACTATGAGTAAATGGATTTTATTTCGAGTCGTCGACATCTTTTGTTTCAGCTGCTGCCAGTATTTTTTTTGTTGATGGCTATCGTGATCATTACAGCCAAACGAAAAGATATCAAACAGTGGCTCGTGGGCGCATTGGGACAACCTGCAAACATCACAATCAACACTCAAGCATCGCAAGGGCCGATGACCTACCCTTGGAGAAATTTAGCTCAAGGTGGTGAAAATAAAGACTGGCGTTTAGCACCGGTCGGCAACCAAGTGCGAGCACTCCATCCACAGTATATTCGCTTGGATCATTTGTATGATTTCTTTGACATAGTTCACACGGATGGCGGTTCACTCCAATTCAATTTTGCCAAACTAGATCAAGCCATTGCTGATATTCGAGCGGTAGGCGCGACTCCCTACCTATCACTTTCCTATATTCCTCCAGCGCTTGCGGTAAACGGCGATATCACAGCGCCACCCAGAGACTGGAATCAGTGGCAGATTGTCGTGCAGAGAACAATTGAGCATGTGAGCGGCACGCTCGGCGTTCCCAATGTCTACTATGAAGTTTGGAATGAGCCTGATCTCTTTGGCAATTACAAGACCTATGGCGATCGAAATTATTTGACGATGTATCAATATTCGGCACAAGGAGCCAAAAATGCAAAGGTTGCTCAGTCATTCAAAATCGGTGGCCCAGCAATCACGGCTCTCTACAAAAATTGGGTGGATATGATTGTCCAGCTATCTCTACAGCAGAATTTACCTCTCGATTTCTTTTCCTGGCATCGTTATGACGAAGATGTGGACGTCTTCCGCACCGATGTGTCATCGGTACGACAATGGCTCGCAGCATATCCGAGCAAAGCAAACATGGAGCTCGATATCACCGAGTGGGGACACACTCCTGCAAACGATCCTGGCTATGACAATCAATTTAGTGCAATTCATACGATTGCAGTGAGTACGGAACTGTTGGGCACCATCGATAAAGCATTTGTCTTTGAGATCCAGGATGGCAAAGATCCAGCAGGAAAAAGTCGTTGGGGCCGATGGGGGTTGATCGATGCAGGCGGCCAAACCAAACCGCGCTACAGTGCATTACAGTTTTTGGATCGACTCAGTGGCAATAGAGTGCAATTACTTGGTCGCGGTACTTGGGTCAAAGGCGCGTCGAGCAAAGATGGGAATGATATTCATACGGTGCTCGCGAATTACGATCCTGCTGGAAAGCATTTTGAGACCGTGCCAGTGACGTGGACCAATATCGCTCCCGGCACGTATGAATTGAGCCAGCAAATGCTTGGTGGAGCGTCACGCGTGTCACAAATCGCAACGTCATCGTCAAAACTTCACGTCGACGTGCCGATGCCTATAAATAGCGCCGTGTATTTGCGTCTTCGCCCACTCCAATAATAGAAATTAGAATATCCAACTGGCGATGAGGGCGAGCGCGCACAACGACATGATGAGTGTGATCGCCACTCCAAAAATGTTCGAGAACAATCCATTCGTGAACTTCTTCATGATTTTGCCATTATTAGTGATGAGCAAAATCATGACCAAGAGTACTGGAGCAATCAATCCATTGAGCACAGCAGTGTAATACAGCAGCGTAAACGGAGCGATGGGAAGGAAATTGACTAGTAACCCTAGCAATGTACACAGCGTAATAATTCCGTAAAATCCCCGAGCTTCATTAAATGTATTATAGAGCCCTCTCTTCCAACCCAATCCTTCGGTGACTGCGTACGCACTAGAACCGGCGAGAACTGGCAGTGCCAAGAGCCCTGTCCCAATGATACCTCCTGTAAACAAGAGAAATGCAAAGTTACCTGCAATCGGTTGCAAAGCTTGCGCCGCTTGCGCCGCGGTATCAATGTGGCGAATTCCTGCTGCTCCCAATGTCGATGCTGCCGTGACCACGATAAAAAACATGACAATATTTGAGAAAAACATTCCAAAGACGGTGTCGACGCGCATCGCGAACAATTCTTTTCGCTGAAGCTGTTTTACTTTGTCACCCATTTGTTTGATTTTTCCGCTTACGACTGCTTCCTCAATCTCTTCACTCGGCTGCCAGAAGAACAGATATGGTGAGATAGTCGTGCCTAGGATCGCTACTATGTTGAGTAGGTACTCACGAGACAGTGTGATCTGTGGTACCAGTGTCGAATATGCGATGAGTCCCCAATCTTGCTTGACCACAAAAGCGACGAGAAAGTATGCAAACAACGAAAACGTGAGGTATTTTAAATACTTCGCGTATTGTCGATATGGAATGAGTATCTGTAATCCGAGCGTTAGAGCCGTCACCAAGATAAGCATCGCTGAAAACGGCACCGGTATGAGCAACTGAAGTGACGCTGCCATCGCACCAAGATCTGCTCCTATATTGAGTGAGTTTGCGATCAATAGCAGTGTCACTGTCAAAAAAAGGATCTTTTTTGAATAGTACTTTTTAAGCACTCCCCCGAGTCCCAAGCCAGTTACGAGCCCTACTCTCCCACACATTTCTTGGACGACACTCATAAATGGAAACGAAAACAACGCTGTCCACAGCTGTGTATACCCAAACAGTGCACCTGTTTGAGCGTAAGTCCCGATCCCTGATGGATCATCATCCGATGCCCCCGTGATAAAGCCTGGGCCAATGCTCTGGAAGATTTTTTTGAGAGATCTCATATGAGGAAATTACACTTTCAATTCGTTTTCAATAAGTTTTTCCATTTTTTGTTTGAAAACTTTTGAAGAGTACGTCATCGCATGCTCATGGATTGACTGACTATCAAACGTTATTTCTTCACAACGCGTGATAGCATCGAGCAGAGACTGAACTGTCAGTTTTTCAAAAAAAACACCTGTCTTTCCATCAATGATTGTTTCGGTGGGTCCGCCTGATCGATGTGAGATGACCGGCACCCCTGCCATCATGGCCTCGACTGGTACCATTCCAAAATCTTCATCCTCGACGGGAAACAATAGGGCCTTGGCATGCGAGTACAGCTGGAGTAGCGCTTCGTCGGTGATGACTCCCAAAAATTCCACTGACTTCCCTGCTATCTCATGCAGGCTTGCGTCCATAGGTCCACTTCCTACCACTTTTAATGGGAGATTGTGCTCACTGCAAACTTTGACCGCAAGATCTGGGTGTTTTGCATACACCAATCGACCGACCAAGACAAAGTATTCGCCATCGCTCGTTCTATTGACGCTCGACTCCTTGACCGGCGGCGAAATGACCACTGATTTCCGGCGATAAAATTTCTCAATCCGAGCCTGCACTTCCTTTGAATTGGCGACCAAGATATCGGGGCGTTGTGAGGTGACAAAATCAATTTGCCGCATGCGAAAATTGATGAGTTCCCCAAAAGCTCGTATCAACGGATTTTTCTTCCAGTTTGATGCTGTTGAATACCCATACAGAGATCGTGGAGGAGTATGGATATAACTTATGTGAAGTGTCTCTGGTTTCGTCAGCACCGCTTTTGCCATGTACATGTTTGTACTCGAGATCACAACGTCGAATTCCGAAAGATCAAAGCCTTCGAAAAAATACGAAGCAAACAATCGCAATGGTGAGTAGAGTCTCTTGATAAATGGGATTCGTGAGGCAGTGCTCTCGCGAATATCCCATGATGAAAAGCGCTCCCAATGGCTCCCCATCGCAACAGGATCGACAAAAGCAGTATAGACAGGAGCTTCTGGGTACATTTCATGAAGTGTCTCGAGGACACGTTCAGCACCACCATACTCTCGAAGATAGTCGTGAACTAATGCCACTTTCGGATTTTTCACCATATTGAGATTGTAACATCAGGAGAACTCTATAAAATATATCTAACCTGAATTATGCCTCATACTGCGCTCTATACGTCAAACTGGACAAAGACATTTTCTCGAGGCAAATCCTCATTTTCTACGATATTTCGACACCGAATCTACGATCCGTTGAGCCGAATTGTCTTTCAATGTACAATCGGAAAAACCAAATACTCCATTCACAAACGGTATTACTCGTATTTGGTCCATAGGTACAACTTTACGTGGACGAATGAGCGTTGTGTTGAAATCCCCTACTTCTCTCAAATCGTTTCATCCTATTCTGCGTCCAAAGTTCTTGAAGTCGGAAACACGTTGTCCCATTATCAGAAAGTGAGTCATACAGTTGTTGATAAATATGAAACCGAACCTGGAGTCCTGGCAACAGATATCCTTGGCTACAAGCCTCGAGGCAAATTTGATTTGATCATCGCGATATCAACAGTCGAGCACATAGGGTGGCACGAAGCAGAAAAAAGATCTCAAAAAGCTCTTGAAGCCATCACTCACATCACCTCACTCCTCGCACCAAAAGGAAGATTTGTATTTTCATTTCCTCTGGGAGTGAATCCAAGTCTCGACAAAGCACTGAAAGAAAATTCATTAGCTGGAGCAAAGCTCGTCTTTATGAGGCGAAAGAATCGATTGAATAGCTGGGAGGAGTCTTCATATCAGCTGGTGAAATCGGCAAAATATAACTCTCCGTTTCCAAATGCGAATGCAGTTTGCATTGCGACTATTACTCGGCCAAAATGATTTTTTCCCACGCTGACAACATTGCTTGACTAGAGAATATTTTTTGAACTCTCCTCTGCCCACTTTTCCCAAAGTCGCGAAGTGTAGGCGAGCGGCGTGCACGCTCTATGGTCTCTGCCAACGCCTGCGCATCATGAGCTTTGAAATACCACCCTGTGACTTGATCTTCAACAATTTCAGACTGGGGCCCGTATCCAGTCGTGACAACCGGCAAACTTGCCGCCATCGCTTCGATCGTCGTCATTCCAAACCCTTCTAATTCCCATGCTGACGGGAACACAAATAAATCCGCGAGAGATAGGCGTTGTTGTTTTTCTTGTTCAGAGACAAATCCCACAAATTCGACACTATCAGTTATCCGCAAGTCATGACAGAGATGCTCTAGTGCTTCACGTTCCGGACCGTCACCTACGATTTGAAGGCAAGCTGATCTGGCATCCAGTTTTGCCCAAGCTCGTAACAGCAGATCAATCTCTTTTTCTTTCGCCAATCGAGCAACGGCAATCACTGTAAACTGATTTTTCTTTTTTGTCTTGTCTCGCCCGGGTAGGAGCTCAACTCCCGGATATATGATTTGGATTTTTGATTCCGCTATCTTGCCAGTTTCTATCAATGACCGTCTCGTCCAATTGGAAATAGTGACTACCCGATCTGGATATGTCTTACCGATTGCATAGAGAAGCTTTGGAAAGCCATGATTTCTGGCAAAGGTTGGCTCAAGTGGCCCATATTCAAGCCAAATGAGACGGCAACCGAACCATTTGACTATAGGAGAGAACGTAAGTCGATCAGTGTATCCTGGGAACAAACATATGACATGATTTGATTTAGGTTTTGGATTTTGAATTTTGTGATTTTCCTTTTGAAGACTCTTGACTGAAGTCACTAGCCAAAATAATGAAGCTGGCAATGCGAGAAAATATTTGACAAGACCTTTCCAATTGCCAATTGCATCAAGACGATATGGGAGATCGATCACGACGAGGTGATCTTTGCACGCAGCTTTGACTTGTGCATTATTGGTAGCCAAGACGACGTTGTGACCTTTTTTTTGAAAATTAAGAAGAACACTGAGGAGGTATTGCTCAGCGCCCCCATACGCTGGCGTATCAAGCAAAGAGAAAATCGTGGAGGCCATACGACGCTTTACTGTGCTAGGAGTTTATCCATCGTCGGTTTGAGATCTGCTACTTCAGTCAATACATTGTTCACGTAAAAAGTCGGAGTTCCATTAATCCCAAGTGTATTCCCGTCTTGTTCATCTTTTGAGATTCTTGCCTCCAAATCTTTATTTTGCAAATCTTTCTTCCAGGTGTCGACATTTACACCCACTGCTTTTGCATACTCTTCAAAATGAGCACTCGGGTCAGCATCACCTTCCCAGTCTGACTGTGTCTCAAACAACTTGTCATGCATTTCCCAGAACTTCCCCTGCACGCCCGCTGCCTCAGCGGCTTTGGCTGCCGCCAACGCGTTTTTATGCACCGTGCGTAACGGGAATTGCCGGTACACCAGTCGTGCACTCGTGGAGGCTTCTTGCAAGAGATCATCGATCAACGGCTGAGCCGCTTTACACGCAGGACACTGTAAATCAGAAAACTCGACAATTGTAATTTTTGCATCTTTGGATCCTTTGACGAATCGTTGATCGCCAAGGACTAGCGTCGGATCAGCTGGTAAGACAGGCGCATTTGCCTTCTTGGTAAATAACACCGCCACAGCCACAACGATGAGCAACGTGACTCCGAGCGAACCGATGAGCAACCAGATGTTTTTCATAGATGTGTATTCTACTACAGATAGTTAATAGCGATAATGATCTGGCTTGTAAGGACCGTTCGAGCTGACACCAATGTATGCAGCTTGATCTTTATGTAGTTTTGTCAAATGTACGCCAATATGCTCTAAGTGCAGAGCTGCCACTTTCTCATCAAGCTCTTTTGGCAAACGATAAACGCCTACTTCGTATTTTTTTGTCCACAGCTCAATTTGAGCGAGCACTTGATTGCAGAAGGAGTTACTCATGACAAACGATGGATGGCCCATCGCACAACCTAAGTTTACGAGTCGTCCTTCTGCGAGAATGATCACTCTGTGACCATCCGGAAAAGTATGAATATCTACTTGTGGCTTGAGCGTCTCTTTTTTGACACCCTTTGCAGCATTGAGTCTTGCCATTTGGATCTCGACGTCAAAGTGCCCAATATTGCAGACGATCGATGTATCCTTCATTTTCTCCATATGCTCGAGCGTAATGATGTCTTTATTGCCAGTGGCTGTCACAAATATGTCACATTCCTTGATGACTTCTTCGATACGTTTCACTTCGTACCCTTCCATTGCAGCCTGCAATGCGCAAATCGGATCGATTTCAGAGATGATCACTCGGCATCCATTGTTGCGTAGGCTCTGGGCACAACCTTTGCCGACGTCACCATACCCAGCGACAAAGGCAACTTTCCCAGCAAGCATGATATCTGTGGCGCGACGAATTGCATCAATTAAGGACTCTCGACACCCATAAATATTGTCAAATTTCGATTTGGTCACAGAGTCGTTGACATTAATTGCAGGAATTTTGAGCTTTTTCTCTGCCATCAGTTGATATAGGTGATGGACACCAGTCGTCGTCTCTTCTGAGACCCCTTTTACCTGTTCAAGAAATTCACTTCGCTTTGTATGTAGCCATCCAGTCGCATCTCCACCATCATCGAGGATCATATTTGGACCGATGATCTTGCCTGCTTTATCTGTAAAATTAAAGATTTGATCCGTACTCCACCAATACTCTTTCTCAGTCTCACCCTTCCAAGCGAACACCGGGATTCCAGCTTTTGCGATCGCTGCCGCTGCATGATCTTGCGTCGAGAAAATATTGCAACTCGCCCAGCGCACTTGAGCTCCCAGTTCGACAAGCGTCTCGATCAAGACAGCCGTTTGGATCGTCATGTGGAGAGAGCCGGCGATACGAGCGCCCTTCAAAGGTTTTTTCTTCGAAAATTCTTTTCGAATCGACATCAGGCCAGGCATCTCATTTTCAGCGAGGTCCATTTCTTTACGTCCCCAGGCAGCCAAAGAAATGTCTTTTATTTTGTAATCGTTTTTCATACCGTACTCCTATTCAAAAATTGCATTTGCACCAAATTGTTTTTTATAACGCTCGCGGAATTGCTCACGCGTAAAGAAATGTTCTTGCGTGCCAGTAGATTCGATACAGTACGTCGCTGCGGCACTTCCAATCTGTGCACTAGTGACTGGATCGGCCTCATGAAGCATTCCAAACAAAAATCCTGCGCGAAACGCATCTCCTGCTCCTGTCGGATCTTGCAAGTCTATACTTGCGATTGCAGGGACTGCAGTACTCTTTCCATTTTGCCAAACAGTGCACCCTTTTTCGCCTAGAGTCACGACGACCGTAGGGATTTTTTTGACCAGTTCAGCTTGGCTCATGGCAGCTTTGTCCTCGATCACTCCCATCTCATAGTCATTCACGATGAGGAGTTTTGTCTGCTCAAGTCCAGCCTTGAGATCTTGCGCTGTAATATTGGAGACTTGTTGGCCGACGTCGTAGAAAAACGGTTTGTGAAGTTTGATGCATTCTTTTACTTGCTCACTCATTTGTTTTGGATCGTGAGGTGAAATGACGACGAACACGTCTTCATCGACGAACTCTGTAATCGAGAGACTTGCAGCGTCACCCATAGCTCCTGGGTAAAAACCTCCGACTTGGCAGTCTGCTTTATCGGTGATCACACTATATGTTGCGGTAGGAAGTGTTGAGTAATGGACATGCGAGACATCGACTCCAAGATGCCCGAGCACTTCCATATACTCTCTTGCATTCGTGCCGACTGAACCAAATAAGATCGGATGCTCACCAAATAATGCTAGGGTATACGAAATGTTCGCAGCGACTCCTCCTCGAGTTTCTCGAAGCGCTTCTATCAATACGGATAACGAAAGGACGTGAAGTTTCTCTGGGCGGATCACATCCGCAAACCTACCGTTGTAGAGCATGATGCGATCCAAAGCGATAGATCCTGTGATCAAAAGTTTCATTTATTGAGGCCAAACTTGAGTGCCGGTTTCTAAATCTTGAATGATGATAGCCGCCGTCGGACAACTTTGTGCTGCCAAAAGCTTCATGTCGTCCAACTCATCTTCACTTATAACATATGCTAGATTTTTGTCATCTAGTCCGAAGACTTTTGGAGCGATTGCTACGCACGATGCAGCTCCGATGCATTTGCTACGGATGACGCTGACTTTATATTTGCCTGGAGCTTTTGATTGATCCGCCGGAGCGACTGAGACATCTGACATACGAGACACCTTTCTAGACTCACGAAAATTTTTCGTGATGAATACGAGTAGGATCGACACCACGCTTTGAAAGCACCCCCATCACATCTTCGATCATGTGAGGATTACCACAAAGATAATATTGTCCTTGCACAGGAAGATCATGAATTGTTAGGCAATCAGTGACTCTCCCCTTGCACAACGTCCAGGAGTCAGGAGCTTGTGATAACACAATGTGATAAATAAACTGAGGGAAATTGTCATGAAGTTCTTCGAACTGATCCAACCAAAACAAACTATCAGCTTCACGCATGCCCCAGTACAGCCAAATCGGTCGTTTCGATTCTTTGGTGCGAAGCTCATCGAGCAAGATACTCCGTAGTGGCGCGATGCCTGACCCCGTCCCGATCAATACGAGAGGATCATTGGTCGCGAGCACGTCGTCTTTGAGAGTAAACTCCCCTGCGGCAGCGTAAAACTCGATCTCCCCTCCGAGCGGTACGGAGTTGAGGTACCCTGAAGCTACTCCGTTGGGAATGATTTCGACCAGCAACTCAATTGCATGATCAAGCCTTGGAGCAGATGCAATACTATACTGACGCTTTTGCGCTACACCTGGAGTGTTGAGGAGAATATATTGACCTGCCGTAAACTGAACATGCGTAGGAGTCAGAAGTTCAAATTTGAGAAACATAAACTTTCCACCAACCATTTCTTTTTCGGAAAGTTTTGCTTTATAGAGTGCGATTGGCATAAAAGATAGTATACGTGATAAAAATATTTTTCACACGTGATGAGTATCACCAAACTTCTTGAGAAAAGCCTGAAGTGCATTAGGAGAGTGAGTCGCGCCAATCCTTCCCATACCACAATCCTATCGTGAGCCTGGCAATCGAAGCATACTCTTCAGTGCGATTGTAAAAGTTTTTGGTCACAACGCCGATCATGCCGCCTTTCTTCTTCGTATCCTTCTCATTGAGCAAGCTATCCATGATCGGACCCATTTCCTCGCCACCCAAAATGCGGGATGCGATCTCATCATCGAGGATAAAACGAGCTCCTGATGACGAGTACACTTTCCCGTCACTATCGACGACACTACACCAGACGACGTTGAGGAGGCCATCTTCCGACTCGTCCACTCCGCCTTCCAGCCCCACCCCGAGTATTTCCGCATTATTGCCGTATTTTAACCGCATTGCTTCAAACGCAGACTTTGCTCGATTGATCGATCCAATATACGTCTCATGATCAGTTCTTGGCTGCTCACCTACTCCACTAATGGTCTCGTACCCTTCGACGGTAGCATCTTCCCACTGATGAGATATCGCTAACTTCACCGCATTTACTTTGACTTGATTTGTGGAACCGACTGCAATGTACATAGAGAACAAGTATTGTAACGCATTTTTCTAGGGTTGACGCATCGTAAATTCCAGAGGAAAATATGGATTCAGTATTCGTCTTTCCGGAGTGTTGCGTGTCGTAGCTATTCTTTTCCTCCAATCAAATGGGGGATTTTTACGTGAGGAGAACATATGTCAAATGCTGAAAGACCAACCTACAGTATCAATGTAGAAGGTGTACCAGATAAAGCTCGAGATGCGATTGTTCAACTCGGTATGAGCATGAAGATACATACCTGGGTAGATGGCCAGCGAATTTTGTATACAGCTACACCTGATAATTCTAGTGAACTCATGTGTGACTTACGACATTACGGATACGCCCTCATTTCGGAGATCGTTGGAGGCCAAGTTGAGAGGAATGAATAAACACTTTTCGCGAGCGGGAGCGACGGAATCAATGCCTGTAAGCTTTTGAATATTCTGTTTGCTGTAGCCTGTGATCTGAAGTCTCGTTTTGCCGACTGCCCACTCACAAAACATATCGACTGAGACGGTACTGATCGCACACCCCTCACCTCGCCATTTGGCATCAAGCACTTTCTCTCCGGTGTAGAGCAAAGAGACTTCAAATATGTCCCCACAGCTCGCGTTGTGAGCTTTATGAGACTCTCCACCCTCGATCCAGCCTTGATTCGTTGGGTGTTTATAGCGATCGATAATGGAGTCCATGTAAAGATCATCCATGGAAAACCTCTTTCACTTTCGCAAGCGCATTCACTAATTGGTCAATCTCCTCATGAGTGCTATACACATTGAAGCTGAGACGAGTCGTCGCCGCCCATCCCATCTTTGTATGAAGAGGCATGGTACAGTGATGGCCAGAGCGTACCGCGACTCCTTCACTATCAAGGATCTGCGCTACATCATGGGAATGTACTCCTTTGAAGATAAATGCCACAGAACCGCAACGGTTTTTCGATGGACCAACAATCAGTACTTCAGGGATCGAGGACAATTTCTTGATTGCGTACGCTACCAGCTCCTCATCGTGAGCTTTGACATCACTCATAGTCAAGCCAGAAAGATACTCACACGCCGCTGCCCATCCGACGATGCCTGCCACATCAGGAGTACCTGCAGTAAATCTATCTTCCGGTTCCTCTGCCCATGTCGCATCCTGTGATGTCACCTCATCGATCATGCCCCCGCCAAAAAGCCAAGGCTTCAAACTTTTTAGTTTTTCCTTTTTCACGAAGAGTCCACCGACTCCCATCGGACCTAGCATTTTATGGGCCGACACAGCATAAAAATCTGCACCGAGAGCGTGGAAGTCGACTGGTAAGTGCGGAGCGGCTTGCGCGCCGTCTATTACTGTGATTAGTGATTTGTTATGAGTTGTTCGCGCTAGAATTGCTTCAATATCGTTCACCGTACCCAGAGTATTAGAAACGTGAGTAAACGCGATGATTTTGACTTTTGATCTGTCGTCTGTTTTCTGTAGTCTGTGGTCTAGCCATTTCAGATCCAACATCCCCTCGGGAGTTACAGGGATGAGTTCTAACGTAGCTCCAGTCCGCTTCGCGAGCTGCTGCCATGGGATGAGGTTGCTGTGATGCTCCATTTCAGTAGAGATGATCACGTCCCCTGAGTGTATTGACTCTTCGAGTGAGTACGCGACGAGATTGAGGGCCTCAGTGGTATTACGTACCAAGATCAACTCGTCTGCGTCCGCGCCAAAAAAACTGGCCACTGTTTTTCTCGACTCATGCCATGCTCGAGTAGATATATCACCCAGGAAGTGGATGCCTCGGTGGACGTTTGCATTGCTTGTCCGGTAATACTCTGAGATTGCGTCGATGACCTGATTTGGTTTTTGACTGGTAGCGGCACTATCTAGGTAACAAAGTGGTTTCCCACTTGGGTGAGGTACTGACAAAATTGGAAAATCTTGTTTAATTATTTTTGGGTCAAACATCCGTCTATTGTACTACTCCAGGAATCCTTCGACGATCATGTCGGTTGCTTTTGCAAATGGGATTCCCCGGCTCTCCAAATAAAACAAGTGCTCTTCTGGAATTCGAGAGATACTCGCCGCGTGACTACATTTGACATCATCAGTTTTTATTTCGAGCTCCGGGACCGCTTCCGCTTTCGCTTTATCCGAAAGTAACAAAATTCGCTCCTCCAAAAAAGACTGGGTGTCTCCGCAATTTTCTTCGATAATGATGCGGCCAAAGAAACGAATACTACTTTGGTCCTGTGCGACTCCTTTTAGCATTGTTTTGGCTCGCGTATGCGCTGCTTTGTGCACAATCGTTAAGTTGATGTCAATTTTTTCGCTCCCTACCGTCAAAAACTTACCGACTATGCTCGCCTCCGCTCTAGGCTCCGTAATCTCGACGAGATATTCCCCTGATTCTTTCAGAGTTATTTCTTGATTTGCAGTAACAGTATATTTTTTCATTTTTGGAATTAGCCTATACTTCCTTCCATCTCATGGTCGATGAGCCGATTCATCTCGACTGCATACTCCAGCGGCAATTTTTTGACCAAATCACTCACAAAACCGTTCACAATCATCTTCCGACTGTCTTCTTCACTCACACCTCGACTCATGAGGTAAAACAACTGTTCATCACCGATGCGACTTACCGTCGCTTCATGTTGAATCTCGACTTGGTCATTCAGTATTCGATCGACTGGATACGTATCGGATCGTGACAGCGGATCAAGCAGCATCGCGTCACATACAACTGTATTTTTACTATGATGTGCTTGTGGTCCGACGGTCACACTGCCTCGATAGCTGGTGCGTCCTCCATCTTTGCTAATGGACTTACTAATAATGGTGGAACTCGTGTATGGCGCAAGATGCATCGCTTTACTCCCTGTATCTTGATGTTGTCCCGCGCCTGCGAGTGCCATGGATAACGTCTCTCCTCGAGCTCCTTTACCAACCAAGAGAAAACTTGGGTACTTCATCGTCAATTTACTTCCCATATTAAAGTCGGTCCAAATCATCGTTGCCTCTTCTTCGACTCTGGCTCGTTTTGTCACCAGGTTGTAGACATTCTTGTACCAATTTTGAATTGTGGTGTATTGGCAGCGAGCGTTTTTCTTCACATAAATTTCGACGACGGCTGAGTGGAGTGAGCTTGACGAGAACGAAGGGGCGGTACATCCTTCCACATAGTGCACCGATGCTCCTTCGTCGACGATAATGAGTGTTCGTTCAAATTGCCCGGCATTTGGTGAGTTAATACGGAAATAGGCCTGTAAAGGCATCTTCACTTCGACCCCTTTTGGCACATACACAAAAGATCCACCTGACCAAACTGCGGTATTGAGGGCCGCAAATTTGTTATCGCCGCTCGGGATATTTTTACCAAAGTATTCTTTGATTAGCTCTGGATACTGTTTGAGTCCTTCATCCATTGAAAGAAAGATTACTCCCTCTTGTCCCCAGATGTTACGAAGCGATCCGTACACGACTTCACTATCGTACTGGGCCTTTACGCCAGCGAGAGCCGCTCGCTCTGCTTGTGGGATACCCAGTTTATCGAATGTTTGTTTGACGTCATCTGGGACATCGTTCCATGACTCGACTGCATGGTCTGTCGGCTTGAGATAATAGTGTATCTTGTCGTAGTCGATTTGAGAAAGATCACCACCCCAGAGTGGAGTCCTCATGCCTTCAAACTGTTCGAGTGCCTTGAGTCGAATATCTAGCATCCATAAGGGCTCATCTTTGATATGGGAAAGTTCTTCGACCACTCGCTTGCTTAGACCCGGCTTTGAGATGAACGCATATTTATCGGTTGGGTATGAAAAACCCGCCGTGTACTCATGGTCCACGACCGAATCTTCCAGTTTATCGGTATGCTTTTGTGCAAATCGGGACATACGTTAATCTCGTTTAGGGAATGTCATTAATTCTCCGTAAGCTACTCTTCGCATTGGTTCTTGTCCTTCGAATGGTGACCAACCCCGAAAGTCTTCAGAGTATGTAACTGGAACTCTTCCTTTCTCTGTCGCATTTTGTCCTTCTTCATCTGGATCGAGTTCCCCATACCAAGAAGACCTTAGTATTCTCTCTACTTCAAAGGGCCCACCCTCTTCAAATGTAAAATCTTTCTTAAAATCTTGAATTATGTTGTTTACTGTGTAGCGGACTAAACTCCTTGCTTGTTCCTGGGTCAACGCTTGATGGCGAACTTTTAATGCTGAAGCGTGAGTACTTTCTCCTATTCTTATCCCCCCCACAATTACTGACATCATCGAGTTAAAAACATGTCGAATTTTCCATTTCTTCGTTTCAAAGCTTTTTTGATCAGTCAATACTTCATCAAGTACATTAGTAAATCTATCGATGAAAGTATCTGTTAAGTTTTGATCTTTAATTACTTCCTTCACGTCCGTTAAGAACTCTCTCATTGTTCCAACGTATCTATTCAGTAGCAAACTTTTATCTTCCTCCATACGTTTTATGGATACTCTTTGTATCCTTTCTTCTCCAATTCTTCCGAAAGATCTCGTCCACCGCTTTTTACAATTTTTCCATTGACCATGACGTGAACAAAATCGGGTTGAAGGAATTTCAGTATGCGTTGATAGTGAGTGATGACGATAACGCCGGTTTTATGTTTACTGACGATCTCACGCGCACCCTTGGCGACAGCTTGGATTGCGTCAACATCCAAACCAGAGTCAGTCTCATCCATCACTGCGTACTTTGGCTCAAGTATTGCCATCTGTAATATTTCTAAACGTTTTTTCTCGCCTCCCGAGAATCCTTCATTGAGTCCTCGAGAGAGTAAGTCTTTCTTCACTTGCAATTCGTCAGCAATCTTTTCGATATGCTTGCGAAAATCAATCACTTTCGCAAATCGACGCTTCGGATCGTCTGCGAATCGCTGGTCATACGCCACTTTCAGGAAATTGTTGACTCGGACACCGGCTACTTCTGTCGGATATTGAAATGCCAAGAAAAGTCCAGCATTTGCTCGCTGATCTGGAGATTTCTCATTGAGTTCTTCGCTATCCATTGTCATCGTCCCTGAGGTGACCGAATAAAATGGATGCCCTGCAAGAGTGTATGCGAGCGTACTCTTTCCCGATCCATTTGGTCCCATGACCGCGTGAATTTCACCAGGCTTTATCTCGAGATTTACACCGTGCAAGATTTCTTTTTCCCCGATCGAGACATGAAGATTTTTTATTTGGAGTGACATGAATCACTTATTATACCTGATAATGGCTAAAGGCGTAGTCAGCCTCTCTCTTGATGTCATCGGTAGTCTCCAGTTTTTGTACTTCTTCCAGCGTGAACCAACCAATATCATCAGTCTCATCTTCTTGACGCGCAAAAGCTGAGGCATCAATTACTTCGACAAAAAAATTGAGAGTGTAGTGTTGCTCGCAAAATCCCCTCGTTGTACTTGGTTTATTGATCCAATGGAGATTCATTGCAAAAGGCGGTGGCAGATATTCAGAAGTAGTCCCGACGGGCACATCTTTTGGTGAGATGACCTTGACTTTCACCCCCGTTTCTTCAAAAAATTCGCGCTCTGCTGCGTGTTGAGGCAACTCATTCTCCTCCACATGACCGCCAGGAGCCAACCAAATGCCAAGCTTTTTATGTTTGACGAGTAAAGTCTTTCCTTCATGAATCGTCCAGGCGACCACAGTGAGACATCGTTTTGCTGGTTTGTCAGATAGAGTCATTTCTTGATTATATGCCGAGAAGAGTCATCTGTGTGCCGGCGAATTTTTTGGGAGCAAATGAGAAATCTACTGGTGACTCGATCATCCGGTTCCATTTATTCTTAAACTTTACATTGCCTTTCGTCCTACCCCAGTCATAAATATCTCGGGTGATCTCGACATCCATCAAACAATATTTCGCTAGATCCGAGAATCGTCCTTCTTTGAAATATTTAATGGCATCGAGACCGTGACCGATTTTTTGCTTTCCCAACGTCTCTGAAGCAATGGCATCCAGAGAGATGCGGTGGCCAGTCGCTTCTTTAAATCTGACCATGAGATCTAAGTGCGGAAGATCATCGACATTACCGGGATAGAGCGATCTGAGCACTTCCATATCAAAATTGATGCTATTAAATCCCACAATGAGATCTGCCGACTCGAATATCTCCCAAAGTTTTTGGAAATCTTTCTCCCAGATCTCGATCATCTTCCCTTTTCCATCCAACCCTTCGCGAACACAAACTCCGATAAACGAAGGCGAAAGTTTCGCTGGGAAAAACCCACCGACCTCATCAAAAGTGTTTTTAGTTTCGACGTCAAAAAAAACTTGTCTCATAGAATCAAGGGTATAGCGTAAAGCGCAAATGATAAACTGACAAGAGAAGAAACTACGAATTGGAGAGTTGATTGAGTATCGAAGTGGTAGAAATGTTTGGAATTTCATTCAAGACTACTTTCATCTCACCTCCGTATTTTGCCAACATTTTTTGCTTGTGTTCCAACGCAATCGAATTTGACGACTCAGCGTAGACATCTGGTGCCAACAAAATAGTGATCTCTTCATACCGAAGTGGGTTCTTAAATTCCGGAGGCAAAATGAGGACTTCATCGACAAAACCAAGTTTCTCGATTTCACTTTTCCTTCTCTGCTCATCCCAAACTGGTCGATCTGGACCCTTGAGTTCTTTCGTACGCACGTCAGACTCCACGAGAGCAATCAAGAAATCTCCTTGTTTCTTCGCTTCAGTGAGATACTTCCTATGCGCGTCGTGTAAGAGATCAAAGACTCCTGAGGCGATGACGATCTTCTTCCCTGCAGATTTGGCTTCAGCTGTTCGTTGGATGACCGACTTTTGAGGTTCTTTGGAGTAATACTCCAGAGGTTTGAGGTATGGTGGATAGGTGTGTGGCATAGACTGCGGAGTAAAAGCGGTAATTATGCGGTGATTACTGAATCGGAGCAGCCACAGCCGCTTGCTTTGCCAGGCCATATGTCTGCAACAACTGGTTCACCTTGGTAGAAAATGCGATAGCAAGCTCATCATATCTCGCGCCACTCGCCATCTTCGTGACGACCTCTGCGTATAGACTGATTAGCTTGTCATTGAGTCCTCCATCAAACGTACGAGATGCCATGTACGAGCTTTTCGCGGACGTGCCCTGCGCTGCTACTGCACCAGCGTATGGATCAGAGGAGATCAGTGCTGACATATCTACTCTCGGATAAACTTCCTTTAGGATTTTTCCATTCCCTACTGGATTGAGTTTTATAAGCACCTCTTTGCTAGACATGTATTTTAACAGTGTCCATGCCATCGCCTGCTCTTTTGAATTCTTGGCGACGCCTTCGACCCAATAGTTTGAGTTCGTCACTGGCTTCCCTGGTAGCTGAGGAATGGGATAAACCGCAAAATCAAAATTTGGATTTATTTTTTTTATTTCCACTGCTCGGTACGAAGGAGCGAGAATCATGGCTGTACGCTCGATAGCGAAGGCATAGGTTGAGTTCGGCATGGTCTCATTCCATACCTTATCAGCGCGAGTAAATTGCGTGTAAAACGTCAATGCGTCTCCGACAAGTGAAGCAGGAGCTGTGCTTGGACCAGTCGATGACTGATTGGCTGATGCAAAATTCTCAGGCTTTAATGGATCTCCGCCATTTTGGTAGATGAGGGTCGCGAGAATATCTGAGAAATGATCGACGTTATTTGATGTCCCCATGGCGATGCCTGATCGCTCAATACTGCCATCCGCACCGACAACCGTCAGCTCACGAGCCAAAGAACGAAGTTCGTCCCAGGTTGTAGGCACCGATTTTCCAGATGCTTGCAAGATACGTTTGTTGATATAGAGTCCCAATCCATCAAACATGAGAGGGACACCAACGTACCCATTTGCAGTTTTCAGATCAGTGGCGACTGCTGGGTAAAACGTATTTTCAAACTCTGTGTTCGTATACACAGACGTAGGCATCGGAGCTAGCAAGCCTCTTTGTACATACTGAGGGGCCCATGTTGAGTGAAATCGAAAGATATCCGGACATTGGCCTCTCCCGCATGCAGAGATTAAGCGGTCGCTGTAATCTTTCGGAGATTGAAATGAATATTGGATAGTGACGCCAGGGTGATCTGATTCGAATTGTTTAAAGACGTTCTTTAGTGCGTCTGAGTCGTCAATCATGCCCCAATAGCTCAGTGTAATTTGGCGGGTCTGCGAGGTATCGACCGTAGAGCTACTTCTGTTTGCAAAAAAAGAGTATGCCGCAAAGGCGACCACCCCGAGGACAACGATAGCGATGAGCCCAATGACTAGTTTTTGGATCGGAAAAGGCGACCGAGCAGGAGGGGTAATTCCCGTTGTCGGTACTTGATGCATTTCTGGAATCGGCTCTGCGACAGAAGTCTGTATCGGATTTTCCATAATCTATGGCACAATAGAGTACGTGTAGTATACGACAGAATATTTCTCCTCACCAGTATGCGCCGACAGTCTCCATCAAGATCTCTCCCTCTGATCCTGCTCCTTTGTATAGTAGCGTTGGCTATTGGGCTCGTGTTGGTGTTACCTACACCGGCCACCAATTCTCCAAGATATGTCCAAACCAATGTGCAAATTCCAGAATTCATTTCCATTACACAAGGTGAGATCTCCTATGCGACAGCATCTGCGACGCTCATGACTAGCGATTCCTATCGTTTGTATATGAGTACTCCGTCTCCATTTCAACGGATGAAACAGTTTCTCGTGCCTGCACCGATTACCCCTCAAAGCCCATTTGATACTTCGAAAGTCTCGCAGTGGGTTTCGAGTGTCGCACTTCAACTTCACACTGAGCCAGTGGAACCATACTTTATCGCAACCGCAAGCAGCTCTCTTGTCAGTGTGAATCCAGGAAGACATGGTATCTCAGTAGACCAGGAGCAAACAGTTCATAACATCCAGTCAGTCGATATCTCTGCGACAAATAGCGCCTCACTTGCCATACTGACGACTGGAGTGACCCTCACTCCAGACACAATTCTGGAAGCCGAGCACTTCGCTTCAAAATTACTAGGGAAAACAATCAAAATTCAGTCCCCTCATTTCTCAAAAACACTTTCAACCAAAGAAATTCTTGGGCTACTTCTCCCTCCGACAGAGCTTTCACCCCGAGCAATCGGACGCTTGACGGAAACTATTAATCTCCAAGTGGCTACCGTCCCCGTAGAGCCAGTGCTGACCATCAATGGAGATGTGGTATCTCAATTCATCGCTCCGAAGAACGGTCAGCAAGTCGACGAAACGAATTTGCGAGATGACCTCTCTTCAAAAATTATTCAGCTCACCCAAGCAGCATCAGTCAAGCCTATAGATCTCTCATTTCAGACGAGTGAACCAAAGCACTCACTTGCAGATGTAAACACTCTGGGAATTTCGGAACGAATTGGAATCGGCGAGAGTGAGTATGCTCACTCGATCCCAAACCGCGTAAAAAATGTCTCGCTGACGACATCGAAGATTCATGCAAAAATTGTCAATCCGGGACAGGAGTTTTCTTTTAACCAATACTTGGGTGAAGTTTCAGCAAAAACAGGATTTCTCCCTGCGTACGTCATCAAAGAAGGACAAACGGTACTTGGGGATGGTGGCGGAGTGTGCCAAGTCTCTTCGACGTTATTCCGGGCAGTCCTCAATTCTGGCCTTCCAGTTACCGAGCGTCGTGGCCATAGTTATCGCGTCGGTTACTATGAAGAAAACAGCAAACCAGGATTCGATGCGACGGTCTATTCCCCTCACCCTGACTTTCGATTTAGAAATGACACCGACACTCCAATACTCGTGAATGCCGTCGCTGATCCAAAAACGCTATCTATGTATATAGAGTTGTGGGGAAAATCAGACGGTCGGAAAGCAGAAGTCATCAATTATAAGCAGTGGGATGCACAACCGGCCCCAGCTCCGATGTATCAAGATGATCCAACTTTGCCCCCAGGCAAACTGAAGCAAATTGATTTTGCAGCACCTGGCCTCAAGACTTCATTTGACTATGTGGTCACCTATCCAGACGGTCGCAAGCAGACCAAGAATTTCGCTACGAGTTACATCCCCTGGCGAGCAGTCTATCTGCGTGGTGTCTAGTTCTTCTTGATGAGATTGCCAAAACCTTCGATTGCTTTGAGCACTTCGATTGGTGTGACGAAGACAACCGTATTACTTTGGTCGCTACTGATGTCGTTGATCGAATTTAAAGTTCGCAGATGTAGCGCTCCTGGAGTACGAGCCATCATCTCCGCTGCCTTTGACAAGTTCTCTGCCGCAGCTACTTCCCCTTCTGAGGCAATGATCGTAGCTTTTTTCTCACGTTCTGCTTCAGCCTGCTTCGCCATCGTGCGGATCATTGATTCTGGGAGTTCGATGTCCTTCAGTTCTACAGACTGGACATCTACACCCCAGTTCATCGTCATTCGGTCGATTTCGATCTGGATCTGTTCTGCGACATGTGCTTGATCAGCGAGGAGTTGGTCAAGAGTGACTCTCCCGATCACATTTCGCATGCTTGTTTGCGCAAGTTGTACGACCGCGAAGTAGAAGTCCTCAACTTGGTTGATCGCTTTCTCAGGATCGGTGACTTTGTAATAGATCACTGCGGTGATCTTTGCTTGCACATTGTCTTTGGTGATCGCCTCCTGCTTTGGGACCTCGACTGCCTTCGTACGAATGTCGACTTTCGTCACTTGTTGCACGTACGGCCACATAAATCTCCACCCTGGGTCCATAATGCCTGAAAATCGCCCAAAGCTGTACACCACTCCTCTCTCATACTCATTAATTTGTTTTAATGATGTCAGCCAGAAGAAGATGACAGGAAGAATGATAAAAACGAGAATGAAAACGAGCATAGGACCTCCAGATGAAAAATGTAGGTCAATTGTACACCCGCACAAAAATTTCAAAATTCAAATTCCAATTGCCAAAGATAGTATTTCTGACCGAGTGGAGGTAAAATAAGATCCTATGTCAACAGAATCAAAACAAAGTGACGCTCGTGAAAATCTTAAAATTATTGCAAGATCTTTGAAAACATCTCCAGAGATAAAAGAACGAATTTGGAAAGCGCTTGCTGATCCAAACACTAATTTGGTCGAACTTCACTCAGGTGTATTACGGAATATGACAATTCAGAGAAAAGATAGAGATAGCTCTGGCGTATAAAAAATGACTCCTACTTATTCTCACAAAGACCACGAGGCAGAGATCTACAAACGCTGGGAGGAGTCCGGAGCTTTCAATCCTGATACCCAAAAGAACGCCGATCCCAAGAAGAAACCGTATACCATCTTGCTGCCTCCCCCAAATGCAAACGCTTCCCTTCACGCCGGCCACGGAATGTTTGTCATCGAGGATATTCTCGTCAGGTATCATCGTATGCTTGGACAACCAACGCTGTGGGCTCCTGGCACTGACCACGCTGGTTTCGAGACGCAATACGTCTATGAGAAGAAGCTTGCCAAAGAAGGAACAAGTCGATTTCAATTTGACCGCGACACTCTCTACAAGAATATCTATGAATTCGTCAAAGAAAACTCAGGGACGATCTTTGATCAATTAAAGACTCTTGGCTTTTCTTGCGACTGGTCACGCTCGACCTTCATGCTTGATCAAAAAGTGATCGACACCGTGTATGACACGTTTCAAAAAATGGAGGCAGACAAACTCGTGTATCGCGACAACTACATCGTCAACTACTCTCCAAAATCAGGCACCTCATTTTCAGAACTTGAGGTAAACCACATCGAACAGAAGGATCCTCTCTACTATATTCAATATGGCCCATTTGTGATCGCGACAGTACGACCTGAGACAAAGTTTCGTGATGTAGCGTTGGCAGCAAATCCAGAAGATCCTCGCTACAAAGAATTGATCGGCAAGAAAATAACATTCAAAGGCTTGTTGGGACCAGTAGACATGGTCGTCCTTCCTGATCCAGAGGTGGACATGGAATTTGGTACTGGAATCATGAAAGTAACTCCCGCCCACGACGCTCACGATTTTGCGCTCGGCAAAAAGCATAATTTACCCATCACACCGATCATAGATTTAATGGGAAAAATGGATTTTAGTTGGTACATCGACACAAATAAGAATCCTCAAACCGAAGAGGAACAAAAGTATCTAGAGCGAGCTACTCGCTATCATGGCAAGAAAGTACTGGAGGCAAGAAAGCTGATTGCCGAGGATATGCGAGCTGAAGGCATGATCGTGAAAATTGACGAGAACTACATTCACAATGTCGCGGTCGATTACAAGACTGGGGGCAGCATTGAGCCTATGGTCATGCCAAACTGGTTTATCTCCACCAAACGCTTAGCTGCTCCGGCGATCCAAGCCGCAAAAGATAAAAAGGTTCAGTTTGTCCCCTCTCGATTTGAACAAACCTACTACCAATGGATGGAAAACATCAGGGACTGGCCAATTTCCAGACAAATTGTATGGGGCATCCGCATACCCGTTTGGTACAACGTACATGACAATCCAGATCTGGTAATTACCTATCTCGATTCAACGCAGAACAGGAGAACAAGTCGCATTTCTACAGCCATTCGGGACAACACATTAAGTGACTTAAGTAAAGGGTTGCAATCACTCCGTGCGCCAGTCAATGCCACCTATGTAATCTCAAAAGAATCGCCTGGTAAAGACTATATCCAAGAGACAGATACGTTTGATACGTGGTTTTCATCAGGCCAATGGCCACTCACCACATTGGGTTATCCAGACTCCCCAGATTTTCAAAAGTACTATCCGACACAAGTACTCGATACGATGTGGGATATTTTATTTTTCTGGGTCGCTCGCATGATTATGTTTGGCCTCTACCGCACTGGTGAAGTACCCTTCTCCACTGTCTACCTTCATTCTATGGTTACTGACGAAAAAGGCGCCAAGATGAGCAAAAGCAAAGGCAATGTCGTCAATCCGATTGATCTTGTCGAAAAATATGGCGCAGATGCGCTTCGCATGGCGCTTGTCGCTGGATCTGCACCAGGTAACCCCATCGCGCTCTCAGAGAACAAAGTAAAGGGATATCGGAACTTTAGCAATAAGCTTTGGAATATTGGGAGGTATGTCGTGATGATGAAACAAAATGCTAATCAAGAGATTGCAGATGAAGACATGGCTCTTCATCAGGAAGATCTAGATTTGCTTCGCGACGTAGAGAGTTTAGTTAGCACGACTACTCTAAGCCTCGACAAATACCGATTTTCAGATGCCGCACTTTCTCTCTATGATTTTGTCTGGAATAGACTCGCCAGCGATTACCTGGAAAAAAGCAAAAACCGTAGTGATATCAAAGTTGTGTATTCCACACTCGTTCGCGTCTTTTCCACATGTTTACATCTGTTACATCCACTTATCCCCTTTGTAACCGAAGCGATTTGGGATGAGTGGAAAACTGAAAACATCCTTGTCGACAACTCGTTACTGATTACAAGCAACTGGCCTGCCTCTAGCACCCTCCAAAAAGACAACGTATAGTTTTATCCATGACCGCGATTTTTTACTTCCTTTGGTTCGGTGCACTGCTTCGTATCTGCGTTACTCCAGGTCTTCGAATTCTTTTCAGAGGAGTTTTCGTACTTTGTGTCCTCGCTGGCGTCTGGGTCATCATAGGAGCGTTCGCGTATCAAGCGAAATACTCCACGTACCTCACCTCTGTGCATGAATTTGAAGCTCGCAAAGCTCGTTATTTTGCCATCGAGCGCCAGTTGCAGAGTATTGCGCAGGAGCATCCGACTTCCCGCGATGTGTTATTACAATTGGCAGGTATCTCGTATCAAGTGGGTAATCATGAAAAGCTATTGGAGTACGTCCAAGCACTCAGGCGCGTGGATCCCAACAATGCTTCAGTGAAGTCTTTCCTCAAGTCAATTCAATAAAAAAACTCCTGTGGCTACTATCCAGGAGCTTTTATTGTGTTTCAAAGTGTATTTATTTTTTCTCTTCTTCCTTCGCTGGAGCAGAGCCATCTGCGGCAGCTTCTTCATCCGCCTTTGTGGCTCCTTGCTTAATCAATTCCGGCTCTGCCAACTCAGTTGTCACCTCTTCTACTTTTTCTTCTTCCTGAGCCTGAATTGTGGCAAGAACTTCCTCTGGATCGAGCTCTATTGTTACTTTCTCTCGATCAAACTGAAGATCTGCAACAGTAATCGTGTCACCCATCGCGTTCAGTTTTGAAATATCGATCGAAAACACTTCTGGAAGATCTGTTGGCAATGCTTCTACTTCAATTTCGTTGTGAGTGACGACCAAGACTCCTCCAGCTTTGACCGCTTCAGACTCCCCTGTCGTCTCGACTGGGATATTTGCAGTCACTTTTTGAGATAAATCGACTTGCTGGAAGTCGACGTGCACAATATCGCCGGTCACAGGATGGCGTTGGGCGTCACGGATCAAGACTGGACGACTTTTCTTTTCTGCATCGACATTCAAGTCAATGAGAGTCGTCTCACCTGCTGTCGAGTAGAGTTTTACAAATTCTTTTTTATCAAGAGTGATTGCAACACTGTCTTTTTGCTTCGAGTAGACATTTGCAGGAATTTTCGCTTCTCGGCGCAAACTCGACACTTTTCTGCCGAGAATCGTACGTAGAGTAGCTTGGAGCTGGACTTTTGTGGAGGTCATAAAATTTTCCTTCAAGATTTCAGAAGAGTGTAGTATAGCACAAGAGGAAAAAGCTCTCCAACCTAGAATCCAATTGCGAAGATTTTGCTGGTGGTAAGCGACGTAGTGAACGAGATTCCAGCACGCGAAACGATGCCTTTTGGAGCTATCTCACTTGGGAAGAACTCTTTTGAATAGCTAATTTCTAGCGAAAACGGGTCACTTGCCTTCCCTGGCTGTTTTTGGGCGAAAAACACCATCGAAGACTTGGAGGTGGCAATTGGAGGTGTCAAATAGTGAACTCTTACTTGAGTGGCGGCCTCATTGGAGAGTATGACTGGGAAAGTCAACGTCGTTTTGTCGAATTGAGTGCTTTGCGTCAGATCTCCAGTGGAGACTGGGTTTCCATTGATAAACACCTCAAGATTGGTTGCACTCGCATCAACAAGATAGGTCAGAATTTTCTTCTCATTCAAATTTTTTGACTGCGGGTATGAGATCAGATCAAGATGAGTGAGAGCATCTGTGGAAATGTGAATTTGATGTACTTGATTGTCTTTTTGAGTGCCCACCTGTGTCCCAGAGGTATCAATACTGTCATATTCACTCACAAATCGAGTGAGGACTTCACAATTTTTCTCGACACTAAACGCAGCTGGACAGTTTGGAGTGCGCACCGACCCATCCCAAGCCAGCGCTTTGGAAGCTTTACTCATGCCAGGATCTCTCGAAAAGAGAATTGCATTTGAATTGTTCAAGGCATCAAGAATAACTGGGAGCACTGCTTCGCCTCGAATGTCTGTTTTTGCCTGAAGACTTGTGAGAATTGAAGAAAGTGCTGTACTCGGTGACTGGAGACCAAGGACCTCGGTGTTTTTCGTGGCGTTTTCATTGAGTACGGACGCTTGGAGGGACGCAATCGAGTTTGAATCAACGAACAGGATAGTATCTGCATCGACATGCAGTTGTTTGCTTATAAACCAAGCAATTTGGCGTGCGGCGGTTGGCCCATCGACACTCCAAGCCCCATCGGAAAGATTCCAGTTAGCTGTCGCCACATATTTTTGCATCTCCTGAGGTGCTTCAACTTTCCCCTTCAGCATCGAGTCAAGTTCTGAGACTGTATATGTCTTTGAAGTTTGAAGGCCGCCATGATCAAACGTGAGAACAGAGACCTCGACTGGTATTCCAAATAATGGCCGTGATGACGAGGAGTCCATAGAGACGAGTAAGAGATTTGAAACAGGCTTTTCACGAAGTGATTCGATGAGCGATACGAACGCTTTCTCTTGTGTGACAGACTCTCGAAGTGATGCGGTGGACGCGACGAGTTGTGTAGATAGTCCATCTATCCCAAATAACGAATCAAATATTGGGTTTCCTTGCGAAATATCTGCTTGAATTGCTGAAAGATCTTTATAACTTTCGTCAAGGTTTGTATTCATTTCTGCAGTAGACACTTCGCTATGTCCAAATGCCTTGCCAAGTTGCTCGGTTGCCAACTGATATGACTGAATCCCGGAAGTGAACTGCAAAACACTTCGAAGTCCAGCCACAACTCCCTCTCGTGGAAGAGTGATCCCTACTAATTCATATGGGAATGGGACATGGGTTGCGACGCGTTCTAAGATTTGCACTCGCCTTGCTAACGCATTGACTGTTCGCACCGACCACTGCCCTGACTGTGAGGATTGCGACCAAGCTGTCATTTGTGAGCGAATGTAACTCAACTGAGCGAAGAAAATAATGCCGGTAGCTACATAGAAACAAATCGCCACAATAGCTGCTACTGCGAGAGTTCGTCCAATTTTCCTCGATATTCGCCGTCTCTTTTGTATTTTGGGGCTGTGTTTCTTTTGCGCGAACACCGTCTTCACAATCTCTTTTTGTAGCACTGGAGTATCAGATGGATGCGGCACAACCAATGAAATTTCTTCGATTATCGTGTGCATTCCCACTTCCCCAATAGGAGTACCTTGAGGGAAAACAAACGGAAAATCGTGGAGTGGACCGGATAATGCTCGAGAATGCGAACTCGAACGAAGTTGACTCTCAAATACTTCGGTGGGAATTTGCACTTTGCCAGTAAAACATCCACCCGACAGTTGTAGGTCATAGAGAGAGGAAACAATATGACTAATAACATCGGAGTACCAGAGAGGACTCCACTCACCACCAAGAGGATTTGTGGTGCTCTGCCCTATTTTTTCAAGAATGTAGCGAAGTGTAATTGATACACCACCATCGTACGGATACATGACATGCATGTAATTAAAAACCACTGCCGATTGAAATGCCTTTGTAGCGACTGAAATAAGTTCTGAAGATGCAGACGTTGGTTGCGAGCCTTCTCTACCGTTTTTACGGCTGTACACTGCGTCAAAGGTTATTATGTGGAGCGGCGCTGTGAGCTCATTCTTCATTATTTGCAGAGCTCGCTCGTTGATATCCCCTTTTGCTCGTTGAGGCACAAAGATTGGAACGTCGATCCACAAACATACATACGCCGATCGAAAGAGTGAGCGAACTTTTTCCTGTACCATTCGCCGTGGTAATTCCTCTGGAGAAAAACGTTCGACGTGAAGATGTACAGCTCGAATTGCTGACTCAAGTTGTTCTGAGAACACGCAAGGTGGAGCGATCACAATGACCGTCGTCGCAGCAGAATCAATGGTAGTGAGAACGTGGGTGTTCATTACCTTGTTAGCGTACAACGGAACATCTTGGGTAAACAACTCAATCAAAAAACATCAAAGAGCATCGAGTGCCTGGTTTACTAACAAATCGGCCTGTGCGTTTTTGTGGCGAAGCACATGGGTGAAGTGAACAGGGCAGGCGAGTTGTTCAATTAAGGACCAGGCCTTCTGCGCTAACTCACGGAGTGCTTCGTTGTTTATTTTATAGCGATGTGAGAGTTGTTGCACTACCAAAAGTGAGTCTAAATAAAATTCAATCGACCCAGGAGCAGGGAAGAGCTGCAAAGCTTGGGTAAGGGCCGTGGTAACTGCGGTGTACTCAGCTACATTATTCGTAGTGATTCCTAATGCTTTGGAACATTCCCAGACGGTTTTTCCTTCTGCTTCTATCACAACTCCAATGGCCGCCTCGCCTGGATTTCCTCTCGAACCACCGTCCGTATGAATGACATATTTCATAACGAATAATTATTCAGTCTTGAGCACGATTTGGAGTACACGGTAGGGTCCTTCACCTTCAGACTGTGTGGTGACTTGCGTATTTTCTGCAAGTGCCATGTGCACGAGTCGTCGTTCATGAGCAGGGAGGTGCAATACTTGAGGGTGCCCCGTTTCAACTACTCGCTCGGCCATCCTGTTAGCGAGGTCACGAATATATTCTTCACGAGACTCTCTAAAGTCATTTATATTGAGGACAATCGGTTTTTCATACTCTTTTTGGTACAACAGGCGCAACACGTGCTGCATCGCGTCGAGTGTTTCTGCGTGTCTCCCGATGAGCAATCCACTTTCTGTTTCTTCACAATGGATCGAAACGACTACGGCATCATCAATTTCACTGATGTCTACCGTCGAAGATTCTATTCCCATGTGAGCCAAGAGGCCTGATAAAAAATCTTGAATTGTCATACAAACACTCCTTACTTTTTAAGCGATTTAATTTTGTTGAGAATGTCTTGGAGACCTCCTGGTCCCGAGACAAACCACTGTTGTACGATACTAAACACCGTTGTTGAGATCCAATAGAGTCCCAGGCCAGCAGGGAATTGATATGCAAAGACTCCCGTCATGATTGGCATCATAAAAACCATCTGCTTTTGCATGGTTTCAGACATTTCTTGCGCATTTGTTTCTTTTACGTTTTCCTTTTGGACTTTTTTATTTTTACTCGAGTCGGGGATTAAATCATGTTTTTCGGCACCTGGAAGTATCATGAGGGAAAGCACAAGCTGTGATAAAGCTGCGACCACCGGAATGACCAGTGAGTGGTCTGGTTTCGAGAGATCAAACATCAGAAACGCAGTGTTTACTGAAATTCCATTTTGAGCTGCAGTCGCGACAAAATTTCGCAGGACATTGTAGAGCGCAATCAATATGACAAACTGGGCAATATAGGGGATGCAACCTGCGAGTGGATTGATATTGTTTTCTTTAAACAGATCCATTTGAGCCTGCTGAAGCTTTTTGGAGTCATTTTTATGCTTTGCTTTGAGCGCATCAATTTGAGGTTTCAAAAGTTTCATTTTTTGCTGTGAACGAAGGGTGGGAAGTGTTAATGGGACGAGCGCTGTCCGAATGATAATCGTTAATAAGATTATTCCTATTCCAAAATTTCCAGTCTGAATTGACAAGAATTTGAGAAATTCAAAGATTGGTCCGAGAAGAATGGTGTGAATTATTGCAGTTGCATTCATAAGTTTCAGTTACCAACAGGTAAGAATACGCCGAAATCCCTTGAAAAGTCCTCTGATTGTACCATGCTTTTGTATCTGCTGGATCGTATATTCACTACACGTCGGGGAGTGTTTACAAGATATGGAGATACCAAATGCACTTACGAGGACGGAATCAGAGACCACTCTGAATCGCTTATATTTTTGAATGAGCCAAATGCAAAGCTGACTCGATTTCAGAGATAAATTCTTGATGTGAGAGTGTGCGTATTCCATGTTTGACTCGAAATACAATATCCATTCCGGCTGTATTTTTTACGACTCCTGTTGTCAGTAGTGCTTGCGACTTGATCACTCTTTTCATGTGATTACGGGACGTTGCTAGTGGAAAAATGTGTTTTGGAACCACTACTCCCAGACGCACTCTGCCGAGTGAGTTTTTCATACAAAAGACTTGAAAAGAATTCGATCGTACTTGCACTGATTTTGTAAAAAAATCTGGAATTGACCGAAGCGGTAACCGAAATTTGGCCGGTATCATGAGTTTTTAAACCCTACAAACTGATTTTCTTGCGACCGACTGCTCGACGTCTTTTAAGCACATCTCGACCAGTTTTGGTCTCCATGCGAGCACGAAAACCGTGAGTTCGGATTCTTTTTTTCTTTTTTGGTTGCCAGGTTCTGCGTGTTTTAGCCATAGATATCCTTGTACTACGTACTGCAAGTGAAGGTTGTATTGTATCAAATGGAGATGAAGGTTCCTAGGGGATACCTTGATTTGTGGATAAAATGACCGATTCCTAGAGTAAAAAGCAAGGTTTTCCACCACTTATTCACTTAAAATGTCTTGGCGGTTGTACACATTTCCACAAATTATCCACAGAATATGTGAATAAGTGAGTTCCATTTCATCACACTACTTGCATCATGTGGAAAACTGTGATTAAACTTGCTTGCAGTTCACTCTATTTTCTCGCATTTTGTATGGATACTCAGCCACAGGACATCTGGAAAAAATCACTTGCTGACCTCGAAGTCACTATGTCAGGTCAGCATTTTCACATGTGGATTGAGAAAGCAAATCTCATTGAGCTGCGACCGGTAGGTGAGACTCATGCAATTGCAATACTATCGGCACCGACGGCAATGCATGCGCAAATGATCGAAGGGCGCTTTTATGCCACGGTAAAGGAATCGTTGGATAGAGTCAGTGGTCGCCAAGTCGATTTGCAGTTTAAAGTCACGACGACTCAGCCAGTTCCGACTTCTCCACCGGAAACTCCCAGACAATCCACAAGTTCCCCACAGTTTGAAGAACAAAGAACTACTCAAGTAACACCTCTTTTTTCCACAATTCCCACAGTTGATTCATTGAAACTCGCATTGCAAAAAGCGAAACTCCGACCAGATTTTACGTTCGAAAATTTTGCTGTTTCAACGACGAATGAGATGGCATACGCGGCGGCACAAGCCGTCTCAAGAAGCCCAGGGACCGCATATAACCCACTTTTCTTATATGGAGGAGTTGGAGTGGGAAAAACGCACTTAATGCAGTCAGTTGGGCAGAATATCTTAAAAAACAACCCACAGATGACACTTTTGTATTGTGCTGGAGAAGAATTTACCAACGAGATTGTCGCCGCTATCCAGATGAAGAAGACCATGCAGTTTAAGGAAAAGTATCGGAAGATCAATGTTCTTCTCATTGATGATATTCAGTTTATTGCAGGGAAAGAAGCTGTTCAGCAGGAGTTTTTTCACACATTTAATGCGGTCACGCAATCAGGTGGTCAAGTCATCATCACGTCAGACAGGCCACCTCATGAAATTACGCTTCTCGAGGATAGACTACGATCTCGATTTGAAGCTGGGCTCATCATCGATATTCAGCAACCGACGTTTGAACTTCGAAGTGCCATCGTCCTCATCAAGTCCGAAGCCAAGGGGATTGAGCTTCCTATGGATTGTGCGCAACAAATCGCATCATACGTCGATAACGCTCGCAAGATCGAAGGTGTCATCTCACAACTTCACAGTCTGAAGAACTTAATGAACAAAGAGATCACTCTTGAGCTAGTGAAATCCATTCTTGCCAAGGAAGAGACGCCAAACATCGCAAAGCTCTCAGTCAAGCCAAAAGAAGTGATCAAGACTGTTGCAGCTCATTTCAAAGTCACAACGAGTCAACTGACCGGCCCTCGTCGCTCAAGGCCGCTTGTCGATTATCGTCATCTTGCCATGTTTATTCTCCACGTTGACCTTGGAATACCGCTAGTGCAGGTTGGTATGGAATTCGGAGGCAAAGATCATACAAGCATTATGCATGCGGTGAAGAAAATGCGGGGACTCTTGGAGACATCGACAGAAGTGCAGTCTAATTTATCAGCTATTCGCGCCAGCATATCTGGTGGCAAATGACTTACGCACTAAGTTATTGACAGTGTGTAAAACAATAGTTGAGGAGAATACACAGATTTCAGGGAATTGTGGATAACTAGGGGGGGATAAGGTGTGAGTCATTCTACACAAACTCGCGTACTGACAGCTGACTGCGAAAAAGATATCCACTCTTTACACACGATTTAATCTCGGTTATACATGGATCACCCACATGCTACACACACAAAATAAGCCAGAAGGTAGATCAAGAGTCGCGTTTAGCTCTCCACATATCCACAGACCTACTACTACTGCTACTAGTCTGTACTTAATAAAAATACACTACCTATGATCATCACAGTACTTCAAGAAAACTTACTCCCTAAATTGCAAGACGCTAGTAAGTTTGTAGCATCCAAACCTCAATTGCCGATTCTTTCAGGAGTCTATCTCTCTTGTGAAGACAAGAATCTCATTATTCGATCTACTGATCTCAAAGTTGGTTTCCAGACTACCATAGGCGGAAAGATCGAAAAGGAAGGCACATGCGTCGTACCCATTCGATATTTTGTAGAACTAATTGCTTCACTGCATGCAGGGCCATTGACACTATCTATGCAAAAAGACTCCTTAGTAATTTCTCAAGGGAAAGTTCAGTCAACCCTGAGCACGTTTCCAATACTGGATTTTCCACCATTCCCCATTTTGGAAGAGAAAGACGGACAACTCACTTCAAAGATTTTTGCAAACGCGGTCGATCATGTTTTTTATGCAGCCTCCCTAGATGAAACTCGACCAGTCATCGCCTCTATTCTCCTTCATTTTGAAGACGATCATTGTACGTTTGCAGCAACCGATGGGTATAGATTGGCGGTTGAAGAAATAGAATCCAAAATTGTAGAGAAAAACCAAAAAGTCTTGGTTCAAGCTAAAATGCTCGCCGAAATATCCAGAATTGTCGGCAAATATCCAGAAAAAGAAGTTTTTATTCGAATCTCAGAAGAGCTGGCAACGGTACAGTTTTCGATTGACGATACCGTGATGATGGTGAGAACCACAGAAGGGACGTTCCCAAACTTCCAAGCCATTATTCCTCCACAGTTTTCCATTTCGACACTCATTGACAGAGATTCACTCGTCCATGCTCTCAAGACTGCGCTCGTAGTGGCAAAAGAAAGTTCTTCGATCATTACTATGGAAATAACGAAGAAAACAGTGAGAGTTTCAGGTATGAGTCAAAGCGTGGGGGAAAATAGTACAGAACTTGAATCCTCATATGCTGGAGACGAAACACGCACACTTTCATGTAATGCAAAATTCCTGATGGATTGTCTGACGAGGATTGAGTCGAGCTCAGTTGAGTTGTCTATGAATGAAGAGCTGAAGCCTATTCGATTACGGCCTGAAGGAAGCGAAAAGTTCACCTATATCGTTATGCCCTTCAAGAAGTAGCAACGTTTTGCACTTTTCTTATCCACATATCCCCACAAATGTGAATAAATATCCTTGAGTAGTCTCCACAAAAATGTGATAATGTGGAAAACAATTGCTCCCGTAGTCTAATGGATCGAACATTGGCCTCCGAAGCTGAAGATGCAGGTTCGATTCCTGCCGGGAGCACAGTAGCGTACAATCAGACGTATGACCGATACAAATACAAAACCTTCAAAGAAAAAACAACCATTTTATAAATCTCCTTTTAGCGAGTATTTCAACGCACTCTCTGATATCGATAAAGGTCAACGATACACTCAAGAATATGGCTCGATCATGATCTTGGGCTTAGTTGAGGAAGTCGGGGAAATGGCTCGAGCATATCTGGCCGAGCACGGAAAAAAGAAACTCAATCTTGCGGCTCAAAATGACGAGACGTATATCGAAGAGCTTGGAGATCTCATGGTGACTATAATGAGGTTTGCACGCATGAAGAATATTAACCTACATGAACGTATTACGTATAGTCTCGAGAAAATCAAAAAACGTAAAACCCAACCAAAGGGAATGGTAAATCCAATACAGTAAGGCGGAGAGAGAGGGATTCGAACCCTCGTGGGTATTACTACCCCAGCCGCTTTCCAAGCGGAGGCACTAGGCCACTATGCGACCTCTCCAATCAAGAGTGTAGTATAACAACTAATTTCCTCATAATCGACGCACAATCTCTGCATTCATAAATGTGGTACCATTGGACTATGAAAGCTTCATTTTTGGTTACGTTGTACTATACGTTGGCGAGCATCATTGGATTGAGTCTGAGTGTCGTTGGCGCTGCGCTGTTCGTAAATCTAATCTTGAGAAACTATATCCTGAAGATTCCTCGATATCCGTCGATGCCTCCTCAGCCATACGAGTCTACTCCACTTGATGCAAAATCAACTCTTTCGACTGATGACAAAGCGACCTATGAGTCGTGGAAACAATCGTATGCACAATGGCAAACTGAACAGAAAAATTATGACCAAGCAAACGTAGATCTCAAGAACCAGTTTGCAACTTCTGTCTCAATGCTCGTTGTGGGACTTCCTGTCTTGTACTTTCATCAAAGAGAACTTCGAAAAAAACTTTCATAGACTATGGTATATCTTGGCGCCGATCACGGTGGATTCACCCTCAAAGAAAAAATGAAGACCTGGCTCACCGAATGGAAAATCCCATACACTGATCTCGGTGCGTCTACAGTAGTTCCAGATGATGACTATCCAGAATTTGCGAAGCTCGTGGCACGAGAAGTGGCAAAAAACCCAAGCGAAGACAAAGGGATATTGGTTTGCCGCTCCGGTGGAGGTATGACAATCGTCGCCAATCGTCATCCATCAATTCGAGCTGTGTATGTCTTTGATGAAGTCAGTGCTCGGCATGCCCGTGAACATAATGACGCCAACGTCGCAACATTTGCCGCAGATTGGATCGAAGTGAATCTCGCCAAACAAGCCCTTTCCCAATTTTTGCAAACATCATTTCAACATGAATCACGACATGAACGCCGGATCGCTATGATGGGAACTGTATGATTATTGTTCCTTCGATCCTTTCAGACTCAATTCCCGATATTCGTCATATGGTGGAACGTCTGATGTCGGAAACCAATCTCAGGCGAGTTCAGATAGATATTGTCGATCCTGAATATTCTGAAGATCTGACGATTCACCCAATTGATTTGACGGAAGTTGATTTGAAAGCAGTGGTCGTTGATTTTCATTTGATGACAAATGATCCTATCAATGACGTCATCGAGTGTTCACAGATATCTGGGGCTCGCACAATTATCGCTCAAATTGAACACATGCCAAGTCAACAAGCCTATATCGAGCATGTGCAGAGCCTAAAGTTGCTTCCTGGACTCTCACTAGATCTGTATACCCCCGTTGAATCAATTGAAACGAATGTGATTCCACATCTAGAGATAATTCAAGTGATGGGCAACAAAGCCGGAAAACAAGGTCAATCTTTTCTTGCTCCACAAGCGATTGAGAAGATTACCGAGCTTGTCGCTCTACGCAAAGAAATGAGTTCATCATTTCAAATTGCTGTCGACATTGGTATGACTCCAGAAAATGCCAAAATTGTGGCTCAGGCCGGTGCCGACATGGTGACTCCTGGCAGCTATCTGTGGAATTCATCGGATCTTCATATTGCCATTGAGGCGTACTCATAAAAACTGTAAGCTAGAGTCTTGCCAGTATGATGCACGTCTCTTCAAACATTCCAACTCCGAAATACTCACCGTATATTAAGCGTGTCGCATTTTTTGGTTCAGCTGATATCGACGAAGATCATCCTGTATTTACTCAAGCGTATGAAGCGGCAGAGCTGCTAGCCAAAGAAGGTAAAATTATCGTTGACGGTGGTGGACCAGGTGTCATGCTCGCTGCGACGCAAGGTGCGCGTGCAGGAGGAGGGCACTCATTGGCGGTGACTTTCTATCCTCAAGATCTTCCAAATTTCGAAGGGAGAGCAAAAGGAAATATCGTGGACAAAGAAATTATCACAAAAAATTACATTGAGAGAATGTTTACTCTCATGGACAATGCTGATGCATTTGTCATTTTTTATGGTGGTACAGGCACATTATCAGAATGGGCTACGACTTGGCTTCTGGCGCATCTGTACTACGGACATCACAAACCATTTATACTCTACGGAGATTGGTGGAAAGAAGTGGTCGATGTCATACAAAAAAACTTTATTCTAGAGGGTCCTGAAATGAAAGTATTTAAAATTGTCAATTCAGCGCAACAACTATTGTATGCTATGGATGAGTTTGAAGTAGAAATGCGAGAAAGGGCAGTGTAATGAACACTCCTATCGATATTGTTTCCATCGGAAGCGCCGTTGTCGACGTTATTTTAAAATCTTCACAATTTAAACCCCACTCAGTTGATGGTGATGTCGTGCTCTGTGAGATCTATGGCGGAAAAGAGGATGTTGAAGAAGCTGCTTTTGTATCTGGAGGAGCAGGCACAAACACGGCGGTTGCGTTTGCCAGGCAAGGCTTGGACTCTGCTGTTGTAGCCGAAGTAGGCCAAGACACCATGGCTCAGATTATCATCGATGAGTTGGAATCTGAAAAAGTGAGTACTTCATTACTCATTGAGGAACCAAGTGAACAAACCGGTATCTCAGCAATCCTGGTCTCTTCGGAGGGTGCCAGGTCTGCTATGACTTTTCGAGGCGCATCAAAAATGCTCACTCCAAGCGATATACCGTTTGACACCCTGAAAACAGTTCCATGGATACACTTGTCGAGCATTGGAAATCCCGAATTAATTCGACAAATTTTTCTTTTTTGTAGAGAAAATACAATTTCACTCTCGTGGAATCCTGGAGTGAATGAAGCTATCGATATTGTGAAAAACTCCGTAGGTGATTTTGAGCGATGCTGTAAAGTTGTTTTCTTAAATGAACTAGAATTTGCAGCAGTGGAGGATTACAAAGAATTCCTTTTTTCCTTAAGTGAAGTTGTGGTCGTCACTCGAGGCAAAAAAGGTGGGGAAATTTACCACGCAGGAAAGAAAACAGAGTATCAAGGAAAAACCGTTCCAGTTGTGTGTGAACTTGGTGCTGGGGATGCATTTGCGAGTGGGTTCGTCGGTGCGCTGTATAAAAATCTCCCTTTGGATCGAGCTATTACTCAAGGATTGGAAAACGGAGCGAGCGTCGTCGGCCATATGAGTGCCAAAAAAGGATTACTCTCATTTTCGTAATTTTCTGGTAGGATACCTGAAGTTCACTATGTCAGATACTCAATCTTTTCAAATCGCAATTGACGGACCGGTGGCAGCGGGCAAAGGGACCGTTTCTCGTCTGATCGCAAAACGACTTCATTTCTTGTATGTAGATACCGGAGCTATGTATCGCGTGTCCGCTTATCTTGCCTACACTCATCACGTCCCGTTCGAGGATGCTCCGAAAGTGCTTGAACTGGTTCAATCACACACAATCTCTATGCGACCTCCTTCTCAAGACGAAAATGACGGTCGTCAATGTACCGTGCTTCTTGATAACGAAGATGTCTCATGGAAAATCAGGACTGAGACAATCAGCCAAGGTGCGTCAGTCGTCGCTTCCCATAAAGTATTGCGAGCCGAGCTTGTCAGACAACAACAGCTGATTGCAGCATCTCAAAGCGTCGTTATGGAAGGAAGAGATATTACATTTCGCGTGCTTCCTGATGCACAGCTCAAAATATTCCTCACCGCCAGTGATCATGAGCGTGCTCGTCGTCGACATATGGAACTTCTGGAAAAAGGTCAAGATGTGACCTTTGAAGCCGTACATGCTGATTTATTGACTCGTGATAGACGAGATATGGAGCGAGATGTCGATCCACTACACGTGGTCCCTGGCGCATGGGTGATTGACACCAGCACTCTTTCGATAGAGGAAGTAGTCACAATGGTCGTCTCCAAAGTAGAATCAATGCTATGAACCTGCTTCGAAAAAAAAAGAAAAATGAAAAAGAGATTGAAGAAAAGGAATCTCAACCAAAATTGAGGAATAAGAAGTCTCAACTGCCGGATGTAGAAAAACCACGCGATCCAACTCGATGGTTGTCACTGCTCTTCTTACTCATCTTTCTCTTCTTGTCTTATCTGTCTTGGGTAGCATACGGTGGCTGAACTCCTGAAATCATACTCGGAGTACTCAGAGGGCTCGGTACCTCACAGGCCGTTGGCTCCGTACCTGGGACAAAATATTCAGTGAGATTCGTCGAGCAATGGCCGCAAGCAAGTCGACCTGTCGTACGACAGACTTCAATTGCTTGAATATCACCAGGAATGGGAAAAACATGTGGAGGCAAACCATTTAAAGTGAGGCTAATTATCTTGTTCCAAATTGGACTCGCCCCGACAATGCCTGAAGTTATTTGGCTCATTCTTGAGTTGTCATTGTTTCCCACCCAAACGATTACTACTTTTTGCGTCGTATATCCATCCGTCCAATTGTCACGGAGAAGGTTTGTCGTCCCTGTTTTTACAGCCACTTGATGGTCCGGTATGTATAGTACTGAATGAGTGCCAAACGCTGGTGATCTGGCGGTGTTATCCATCAAAATATTAGTGATCTGATACGCTATTCTCGGATCCATTGAACGATGCCCGCCACAAGGAATGAGTGTCTCTTTGCAAGGATTCTCAAAAAGTACCTTTCCGTTCGCGGACTTTATTTCAAGTATTGATTGGAGTGGAACGGTAATACCTTGATTGGCGAAAGTGCCATAGACCGTGGCCATATCCGTCATTTTCACTTCAGCTCCTCCTAATGTGAGGGATAATCCATACCGAGACGTCGAGTCCCAAGTACTAATTCCAAGTTGTCTTCCTTTCTCAATAACTGACTGAAGTCCAATGGATGCTTCCGTTTTGACTGCGGGAATATTATACGAACTAGCAAGCGCGGTACGCATAGTCACGTTGCCATGAAATCGTCCGTCATAATTTTTTGGAGCATATGGCGGTGATCCTGCAGCTTCGTAGGAGATTGGTGAGTCTTCAATCAACGTCGCTGGAGTAAATCCTCTTTCAAGTGCAGCTGCATAGGTGACTGGTTTTATGGAGCTGCCTGGTTGACGTTCGCGTATGGTGACATTCACTTGGCCGTCATGCGCAGTGTCAAAGAAGTTTGTGCTTCCAACCATAGCGAGTATTTCGCCGGTTTTTGGATTGGTGACGAGAGCTGCTCCATTACCAACTTTCAAGCGAGCAAGCGACGCCACTTCTTTGGTGACGATATCTTGCACTTTATTTTGTAAATCTAAATCTAGCGTGGTTGTAATCTCAAGTCCACCTTGGGCAAGCGTCTCTTCTCCGTATTCTTTGGCGAGTTGCTCTCGAATATACATCACAAAGTGAGGAGAGAGTATTTGTTGAGTGTTTTTTGCGAACACCAGCTTTTCATTCTTTGCCTGTTCCATTTGCAGAGGACTTATTTTCCCATCTTCTAGCATGCGCCGTAGCACCTCTACTTGGCGTTCCTTCCCACGTTCCGGATACGACCCAAAGGGATTGTAGAGACTTGGTGCCGCAGGTAAGCCAGCTAGAAATGCAGCTTGAGCTACTGTGAGATCTCGAGAAGAAATTCCAAAATATGCGCGTGAGGCTTCTTCAATTCCATAGATTGAACCACCATACGAAACTTCATTCAAATACATCTGTAAGATTTCCGCTTTCGAAAAATGTCGTTCTACTCGGAGGGCGATAAAAGCTTCCTTTAGTTTTCGCGTTATCGTGCGCTCTGAGGTGAGTAGTACCGTCTTAACGAGCTGTTGAGTGATGGTTGAGCCTCCTTGTACACCTTGACCCGATAGAATAGCGCGAGTGGCTCGGACGATACCTACAGGGGATACACCTTTGTGTGTGAAAAAATCTTTGTCTTCAATCGAAACAGTAGCCGCAATTGCATAGGACGGGAGATCTGATAAGCGTACGAGAGTGCGATTCTCGTCTTGAAACATTTTATAGAGCAGTGTGCCGTGCCGATCCAATATTTTTGTCGTCAAATGGGGAATGTGCGTGCGTAAGGCTTCAGGGCTCGGAAGAGTATAAAACAAATACACATAGGTTTTCACTGAGAAATGAAGGATTGTGAGGGTAATCAACACAAATGCGCTCACCGGCAACCAGTATCGATGGAGACGATACAATGGATCGGCTTTCGGAGAGTAGTAGACGATGGTGCGCTTGCTGTTCTTTTGCTTTAAGAAAGATAACTTCGAGCGAGTCTTGGTATGCGATACGTGATAATGAAAGAAAAAATCATTTCTCTCTTGTTCAAGCCAACGTCGAAGCGGGGAAAAGCATCGCAATGAAAAAAGAACCGCCCAGTAGAGCGGTTTTCCAAGTACTTCAAAAATTTGGAAGATCTTTCGTCGTTTCATTTGATTTCAGATACTAGCAGGGGGAAAAAAGAAAAAAAAGGAGGAACTTATTGCAGGAACTGTCCAAATCTTTTAGCGAATGCTTTGCCAAAGCTTCGTATCACCCTCATCGTAACCCAGTGCCCAAATAGCAATGCCTCCCAACTTTGCTTGTCTGACAAGCATCATCTTGTATCGAAGTGACTGTGGATCATCGTAATACAGTATTTTCGTGGTTTTTCCGATAGTGTACTGAAGATAGGGGGAGAGAGCATCTTGATCCCAATATCTCCGTACATCCGGTCTCGAGAGTAGTTTGAGGATATTTGCATATGGCACACTTTCTCCTGTTTTCGGAAGTGTGAACGAGTTGGGATTCTTTTCATCTGTCACTGACCATGCGTAGCCATAAAAAGGTATGCCGAGAAGAATCTTATTTGAGGGAACAAATTGAGTATATTGTTGGAGGTCACTCATGATGTCTTCAGCCCAACGCCCGTTTGATTTTCCATACAGCGGAGCATTTGGTCCAGCATTTGGTGATTTTGAGCGATGAAAATCATAGGCCATCATAATAATATGATCAACCTCTGGAGCAATTTTTTGAAGGTGAGTTAATCGTTGAAGACTACCAGCATCAGAATACGTTGCAATCGAAAGCGAGAGGGGAGGATTTTGTGACTGTAACAGTACTCGGAGACGGTGAAGAAGTGTAACTAAATTATCTTGAAGCTGCTCGTCGACGAGACCGTTGTATTCTATATCAATATTTATTCCGCTCACTTGATTTGACGCGAGGATTGTTTGAACATCATGTATGAAAACGTCTTGAGCCGATTGGTCTCGCAAAAAGACTGGTATGGCATCTTGATCCATCATGGTCAACGTGAGCTCCACTTTTTGTCCAGCGCCTATTTTTGATTGTAGGTCTGTAAGTGCTCCATTTTGATAGGCACGATATCCTGCTTCCTGATTTTGTTTCGGAAGATTGAGTACTTGGCCATTTTGTTGAATGCCTAGTGAAAAAAATGACACGTGAGTGAGCGGGGTCGGGAAAACCGCTTTCGTTCGTGTCCAGTAGGGAAGGTACCCATAGACGATGAGCGGTTCGGTCGTTTGTGTCGACGGAAATGTCTGGACGGCAGTGTCTTGTACAAAAAAATCTTGCGTTGCTCCTCGTCGAAGTGAAAGAAGACCAATGCAAATGCAGGTGACGACAATGATCACCGCCACACTTCTGTATATTTTTTTGTTCGTCATGTTACTTATCGATTATTCGTCGACGCCCGTACGGTACGGTGAATGTCTCGAAAATCGATTGCCCTTTATCATCGAGTGGGCGCTTGCAGTCAACACAATAATCGGTAGTGAACGGATCGGACAACAGGAGGTGTTTTTCGAGTACGAGTCCGTCGAGGGGGTCTCCTTCTTTTGGTGGGACGCCAACGGCAGGATTGATCCATGTGTCTCGTGGTTGGGGATCGAGCTGCGTCGGTTCACTCCCTACTCGGAAAAATTCTGATCGAGTTGCGCATGGGGCTGCAGGGTCAGACAGCAATCCACTAACCGTACACACGTCTTTGCCAATGACATCATTTGGTTTCTCCGGCCACATTTCTTTCCGACCAGCAAGTATTTTTTTCATGATTCCATTCCAAATGGGTGCAGCACCGGTGACGCCTGACACGAGTGATCGATTCATAGCAGAATTGTCATTGTTGCCAACCCAGACTGCAGTCAAGTACTCTGGCGTATACCCGACTGTCCAGTTATCTCGTAGGTCATTGGTTGTTCCCGTTTTCACGGAGACTACTTGTTTTGGAATTACTAGCTGAGATGAAGGGCCAAATGCGCCAGTTCTGGCGTTGTTATCAAGGAGAATGTGCGAGATCAAATACGCCGAAGAGCGATGCAATACTCGTTCCGCGGGCAAGGTGATATCGAAATCTCCAGATGGAGATGCATTCTGCTGAGTGAGATCATCCACTTGAGATGCAATATCATCAATCTTGCGGTCTTCAATAATTTTGCCAGTATAATCCTGAATTCGTATGATCGGATTTAAGTTGACGCGCACTCCTTCATTTGCAAGCGTCCCATAGGCAGTAGCCAGATCGAGCATCGTGACTTCGCCACCTCCTAATGTCAGTGATAATCCATAGCGTGATGGGTCTGTCCACGTTCGGATTCCCATGGCTGATGCAGTAGCGATAAAACTATCCATAGTGTTGAGCGCCAGTGTTTTGACTGCTCCAATGTTGTTCGAGTTGCCGAGGAGAAAACGCACTTGGGTTGGACCCTTGAATGTTCCATCGTAGTTTTTCGGACAGTAATTTGGTTGACCGTCGACTTGAAAACAAGTGGGGATGTCAAGAAGCATACTCGCAGGTGTCAGCTTGAGCAGTTCAAATGCGGTGACGTAATTGAGTGGCTTGATAGAAGAACCTGGTTGTCGTTCTCGTAGGATGACGTTTACTTGACCGTCATGAGTCGCATCATAATAGTCTCGACTCCCAACCATCGCAAGAATTTCTCCAGTCTTTGGCTTGGTCACGAGAGCTGCTCCATTTCCGACGTTGCTGCGAGTGAGTTTAGTGATTTCTGCTGAGACAGTGGCTTGCGTCACTTCTTGAATGTTTTCATCAAGCGTCGTGTAGATGTGATATCCACCAGATGACAGATCGAGGTCGGGATAGTGCTGGTCCATCCAATCTCGAATATAAAAAACAAAATGGGGAGCCTTAATATCTATCTTATTGGTTGCAAACCGAAGTGTCTCTTTGTCTGCGGCGTCTGCTTGATCTTGCGTGATGTACTTTTCTTCGACCATTCTACGTAAGACTTCTTTTTGACGATTTTTCCCGAGTTCAGGCTTGGAGCCAAACGGGGAATATGCTGATGGTGCCTGTGGCAACCCAGCGAGGTATGACGCTTCCGCTATATCCAAATCCTTTGCGTGCTTATCAAAAAATACTCCGGCAGCCGCATCAATACCCCATGTCGTGCCTCCGTAGGGAATATGGTTCATATACATTTGTAAAATCTCATTCTTGCTGTAGCGAATCTCAGTCAATACTGTTAACGCAGCTTCTTGCACCTTGCGCTTCACAGTTTTTTCTCGACTTAAGAGCACCGTCTTCACCAATTGTTGCGTTATAGTGGATCCACCTTGGATCTTTTGTTTGAAGATGATGTTTCGCATGGCTCGAATCATTCCTTCAAAATCAAATCCAAAATGGGAGTAAAAATGCTGGTCTTCGATCGCAATCGAAGCTTGGTAGACATATGGAGGCAGATCTTTGATCTCGACAGGAGTGCGATTCTTATCGCCATAGAACTCATAGAGCAGTACACCATTGCGATCAAAGACCTTCGAACTGACTGGAAACTGGTTTTCCTCCAACTTATCTAGTGAAGGGAGACTTCGTACAAAAATCACGATTGGAAGCGAAATAAAAAGTAACGCGATGATTGCAGCCACCAAGAATTTTCGAGTGCTCACTGTGCTCCGCAACTTGGCTAACGTACGCTTTTTTTTCATTGCCTTATTGTACCATCTTGAGCCGTCGTATGTTTTAATAGCCTTACGATGCAGATCAAAGATTTCGCTCACACAAATTGGTTTCTTTTACTCGATGAAAATGGAAAAAGACTCGTGTTGCTCTCGGTCACCTTATATGAGCGAGAGTTGCGGATGAAATCAACTCTCCAAGGATATTCTTTTTTAGTGTTTCCAATGGCAAAAGCGTTTGAAGGATTTATCAAACTCTATCTCAAACAAATGGGTCTCCTGAATCGACCAGATTATAATGATAGTAAGTTTCGGATCGGACGCGCCCTCAATCCTGATATTTCTGAACAACATAAAGATGAGTGGTGGCTCTATGATGACGTCGTCAGGTCATGTGGAGAAAAAGTTGCCCGAGATTTGTGGGATGCCTGGGTCCAGTGTCGTAATCGAGTGTTTCATTACTATTTTAATCAAGAAACAGAAATGAATTTTGACCAAGCCACAAAAAAATTGGAACAGATGGCTCTAGCTATGGAGTCTGCGACACTGTGCCAAAAGCCTCAAATCAAGTGATATGATAACCACTTCTATTGTACAAGGATTGTATGAACCATAAAAACATTACAATTTCTGGACTCCCCGGCGGAGGATCGACCACATTGCTCAAACTCTTACGTGAACACTTAGAATTTGATGGATGGCGAGGCTTCTCTGGCGGTGAGTTTATGCGAGCATACGCATTGGAGAAAGGATTGTTCAAGGAAGATGGAGGTCTACACCATAGTGCAGCTGACTACGAGGAAGAGTTTGATCGGAAAATAGATATGGGCATGCGAGAGAAGTTAGGCAATGAAGAGAAATGGATTCTTGAATCCTGGCTCTCAGGATTTATGGGGCAGGGTGTACCGGGGACACTGAAAGTGCTTGTGTATTGTAGTGATGATGCGGTCCGTGTCGATCGTATTGTAAATCGCGATCGTGTCACCGCAGATCAAGCTCTAGAGAATATGCGGAAACGCACCAATGCAAATGTGACAAAATGGACACGGATGTATGCGACAGAATGGAAAGACTGGGTTGTACAAACCGGAAAAGCTTCGCAAAAAGAAAAGATAAACTTCTGGAAACCAGAGTTGTACGATCTAGTGATCGATACCTATTCGATGAACCAGGAACAAACGCTTCACAAAGTTCTAGAGAATCTCTAAAAAATCTGCTACGCTTACCTGTACCTATGCAGAGACCGAAGCTTTCGACGTATTCCAATTCATTTCACGTGTTCTGGTTGGTGGTCTTGGCTTCCTTTTGTTCATTGGTGCTGTATCGCCTCTCTATCCACGCCCCAGTTTGGTTTGATGAAATCTTCGCGAAGGCTCTAATCTTCGGAGCTCCGTTGTGGTTCTACGCGAGAGTGAGCAAGCAGCCCCATTCTTTTTTTGGACTTGAGTGTAAACGTTTTTGGGTGGGAGCATTCAATGGACTTGCACTTGGAGGACTCTTTGGCTTCGTCGCGACATTGGCGTCTTCCTATCGCAAAGCCACAGTGTTTATTCCTGGACTGTTTCAGTCAAATGCATTTTGGTGGGAGTTTAGTTTGGCATTTGCGACAGCATGGTGGGAATCACTCTTCTTCTATGGATTTATTCTTCCGATTTTGACAAAAAAAGTGAAAAATGAGATGAACGCATTGGGCTACACGACCGTATTGTTTCTGCTGTTTCACTTTCCAAATCTTATCCTCAAGGTAGGGCTTGCGGCATCACTGCAACCAATGTTGTTGTTGGCGGTGTTTGCGTTTGGGCAAGGAATTCTCTTTTTACGCACTCGAAGCATTGCGACAGTCGTCATCAGCCATGCGTTCTGGGGTATGGCACTCCTCGTCTACGGGCGATAGATATATTCACTTCTACTGATTTTGATCCATCTAGAGTAAAATAAGCCAAATAGATTTTGATTTGTCTCCGTTGAGGCGGAGACACCCAAAGAAAGGTTTGTTATGAGTAATTTGCGAATAATCCCACTCGGTGGAATGGGAAATGTCACCAAGAATATGTTTGCCTATGAGTATGGCGATGAGATCTTGCTCGTCGATTGCGGGATCGGGTTCCCAGAATCATCAATGCTCGGCGTCGACGTCTTGATCCCTGATATTAGCTATGTCCAAAAGCGAATTGAGCAGGGAGCTCACATCGTCGGTATGTGCATCACGCACGGTCACGACGACCATATCGGGGCATTGCCGTACGTCATCCCGGAGTTGCCTGACTTCCCGATCTATGCCTCTGAGCTGACTGCTGCATTCGCGATGTCGAGACTCAAAGATGGTGGTACAGAAAAAGAAGTCTTTGTCGCTCCGTATCGACGAATTATCTCGATCGGATCTTTTGGAGTCGAATTTATTCACTTGACTCACTCAGTGCCCCATACCACGCATTTGGCAATCGATACGCCTGAAGGGCTTATCTATCATGGCAGTGATTTCAAACTCGATCTCACTCCAGTCGATGGGAAACTGCCAGATTTTGGAGCGATTGCTGCCGTCGGAGAACGAGGAGTGTTGTGTGCGTTGATCGACTGTTTGCGAGTCGAGCGCTCTGGATGGTCACCGTCTGAACACGTCCTCAAAGAGACATTTGAGCGTGAACTGTCTGAGTGTGAAGGAAAATTTGTCGTCACTCTTATGTCGAGTAACTTACATCGCATTCAGCTGCTCGCAGACGCACTTGCTCCCACTGGAAGAAAACTCGTGTTTGTAGGGAGGTCAGTTGAGCAAAACGTCGAGATTGCACAGCGAATTGGGGTGCTTACGATCCCAAAGAATATGATCGTCCACAAGAAGAAGATGGATGAGTATCGAGACAGCCAACTGTGCGTCGTTGTCGCCGGGAGCCAAGGTCAGCCAGGCAGTTCGCTCGTGCGAGCGATCTATGGCGAGCATCACTCACTTTCCATAGGTGCCAAAGATAAGGTCATCTTTGCGACCGAACCAATCCCAGGGAATGAACAAAATGTGTTCGAGGCAATCGATGAACTGTCGCGCAATTGTATTGATATTGCGTACTCGGATATCGCACCCGGACTTCACGTCTCCGGTCACGCCAGTAGTACCGAGCAGTTACTCATGATCTCACTGTTGAAACCGAAATATCTTTTACCGATTGGTGGGAGTGATCGACATCGAGTGGAGTTTGCAAAGGTAGTCTCCCCAATGGGCTATCAAAATAAGGATGTGCTCCTTCCGAAAGAAGGGGAGATCATCGCCTTTGATCGCGGTGAATATCGTCGAGCGGAGACGATTGCTCTCAAATCGATGATGGTGGATGGTCTAGGTGTCGGTGATGTGGGCGCGGTGGTGTTATCGGATCGCAAGCGAATGGCCGAAGAAGGCATGGTAGTCGTCATTATCCCTAAGGCCAGTGGTGCGTATGATGCATCAAATATTCAGATCGTGTCTCGAGGATTTGTATTCATGAGACAAGCTGATGAAATCGTACAAGCTATAAAAGAAGAAACCGCCAAAGTATTGTCTGAGAATGCTGAGCTTGATGAAGGAGAACTGAAGCATTTGATCGAGAAGAAAATCTCCAAACGCATGGGTGAAATGATCGGGCGAACGCCTCTAGTCATCCCGGTGTTTAGGTCTTGACTCTCTACTCTAGACTGGATATAGTGAAGCTCATTGTCGCCTGGTACCTCTGGTTTTAGGCGAATAGTACACACTATATCTAAAGGAGGCCTCATGGCAGCCACACTCCCGTACACAAACAGTAAAGGTCAGATATACTACCTTCACACTCGTGAAGTGAAGTTGAAAAACGGACGTGTTCAACGTATTTATTACTTCGCTCGCGATAAACGAGATGGTCTCTTGGAAGAAGTTCCAGCAGGATACCAAGTCGTCGAAACCAAGCGAACAGGTATGCCAGTCTTAAAGAGAGCTGACAAATAGTTTGGTTGTACCTTTCAATGTATAATAGAGCCCCGGTGTCCACCGGGGCTTTTTGGAATATGGCAGAAAAAATTACCATCAACACTATCTACGAGGGCTTAAAAAAAGTCATTGATCCCGAGCTCAATATCAATATTGTGGATTTGGGCCTCGTGTATAAAGTAGAACTTCTCCCAGAAAAGAAGGGAAGTGAGCCTTGGGTAGTCATTACGATGACGCTCACGACTCCTGGCTGCCCAATGGCCAGCGTCTTTGATCGGATGACGAAAGATGCGCTTTGGGATACTCCAGGGCTAGAAGTAGACAAGGATATCAAGATTATTTTGACGTTTGACCCACCTTGGGTCACGGACATGATGTCTGACGAAGCCAAAGCGGAATTGGGACTGTAGTTTGTGCGGAGGGTACAGGACTCGAACCTGTGAATCCCTTACGGGAGATGGTTTTCGAAACCATTGCTGTAGCCGCTGAGCCAACCCTCCTCGAAAAAGTGCTCGCACTGAGCTTGTCGAAGTGCACCCACCTGGAATCGAACCAGGATTTCCCACTTCGCAGGCGGGTGTTCTATCCGTTGGACTATGGGTGCAATTCTTGCTTCTTGTTGGACTACCTGCCCGCAATCGCTGAAGCGATAGCTTCTGCAGGCGGGTGGGTGCAAGAAAGACTATTTTATCACGAAACATTGATTTGGTTGTCAGAGGCCCATCTTTTGAGATACACTATAGCTATGGACACGAACCAATCAACCCAACCCACGCAAAATTCCCAAGATGGAAGCGCCACGGCCGAACACTTTGCAAATGCGCAGCGCCGAGTCGACGAAGAACGCCGCCGCGAACGAAACGAAGAAAAGATACTCGCCAAATGGGATGCACCAAGTCGGCCATATCGCAAGCGAGATAAGGAGTTTTATACCACGATTGGGATCATCGTCTTTTTGGTCTCATTGATACTGTTTTTTGCTGGTCAGTTCCTCTTTATTGCAGTGGTGGTAAGTCTCGCGTTTGTCGCGTATGTGCTCAACACAGTGCCTCCTGACCACGTGCACAATGCAGTGACGACTTTTGGTATCCACACTGGAGATAGTCTGTTTTACTGGGAAGAATTGGGAAGATTTTGGTTTACTGAAGCCAACAAGACCAAGCTGCTTCATGTCGAGACCTCACGCGCTTTCCCAGGGGTTCTGATTCTCCTGCTTGAAAATATTGATCAAGAAGAACTTAAAAAAGTCATGATCAAATACGCAGTCTTTGAGAAGCCAAAGGATACTTGGCTCGACAACGCAGGGAAGTGGCTCCAAGAAAAATTCCCATTAGAGAAAGAATAGTCCTACTGAGTTGGTAATGTTGGCGGGGTCAACCCTGCAACTTCGTTTGCTTTGGCTTCGCGTGCGATCGCTTCTTTTTCCTGTGGCTGCACCAGTTGTGACGCTTGGCGCTTGCGCTCGAGCTCCATTGGGTTCGTGGTGATCAAATCGTGTTCTTTTTCACTCGCGATTACACGGATAGCCACGTGGTTTTGACCAGCAAAGAACAGGCCTTCTCCCACGTCCGCAGCCATGAGGAGACGTCGCTCACCTTCAGACAGGAAAAAGACATCAGTTAGTACAGGAATCGACGCCGATGACTGCTTCATGAGCAGCTGGATCGAAGAGTTCGTCACGACGGCTTTCCCGTAATCAGTATGCAAGAAATCCTCGACGTCTTGAGTGATCATGGTGATACCAAGATAATACTTGCGGGCACGCTTCACCAGCGAGTGAAGGAATGAGGCGCTGTCTTTGTGCTTCATGAAGTACCACGCCTCGTCGATGATGAGCAATCGTCGTCTCACATCTTTCTTCACACGAGTCCAAATAAAGTCCAAGATCATAAACATGGCGATTGGACGCAGTTCATCTTCGAGTTCTTTGACCGAAAAGACCGTGAAGTGATTGGTGATATCAAAGTTGGACTTTTGGTCAAAGATGCCACGGAAACTTCCTTTGACGAATTTCTCAAGCCTTGCAGCGAGGTTATTGGATTCGGTCGTCTCCATACCCACCAATGCCTTGTATAAATCCTCAAGCAATGGAGGTTCATTGCTCTGAGTGGCAGGGTCTGGAGTAATACCTTTGGCTTTGTATGCGGCGACAATGGCTCGATCGAGAGTTGCGTCTTCCGTCGGGGAGAGCTCACCCATCATGACTCGCAAGAGGGAATGCAGTGAGATGATCTTCATTCCAAGTTCGTTTTGGCCTTCTTCATAGACATTTGAGAGGTCAAATGGGTTGATCTTTACTTTGCTATCAAATCCAAATGAGACATACTCGCCATCGACTGCCTTGGCCAAGTCTTCATACTCATGCTCAGGATCGAGGATGATCACATCAGTATCAAACATGAGGTGACGATAGGCTTCGAGCTTTATCGTATACGACTTTCCAGCACCTGATTTGGCAAAGACGACCATGTTTGCATTCTCCATAGAGAACCGGTCAAAAATGACCAATGAATCATTGTGCTCATTGATTCCATAGACGATCCCTTGCTCCATCGTCAGTTCAGATGAAGTAAATGGAAACGTTGTAGCAAGTGAAGTCGTGTCCATGTTACGGACGTAGGAAAGTTTGTCGACGCCTGTGGGAAGAGTGGTTTTAAATCCTTCTTCCATTTGCAACGTCGCATTCTTACTGATGATCAAAAGTGAGCCGAGTGTGGACTGGATCTGTTTGGTGACGCGATCGAGCTCTTCAAGAGTCTCACCATGGATGGTAATGTAGAGACCAAACTGGAAGAATCTCTCAGCTCCTTTGGCCAACTGCTCCTGGATCAAGCGTGCATCCTCAAGTTTGATCTCAGTATCAATATTTCCAATTTTGCCTTGCTTGAGATCGGATGAGAGCTCCGCTTCCATTTCAGTGATCTTTCGTCGTAAATCCTGAAGGATCTTTGCGCTATCGACAGGGAAGATGTACATCGAGATATCCATCTGGTGGGGGAATGTGATCAGTGGTGAGAGCCAGTTTGCCGGAACGGAACGAGGGTATCCAGAGATAAACAGCGTGCGAGTGTAATTGCCATTAATGCGTTGGTACGTAAAATCAACCTCGATGGCTTCTGGAGCAATGATATCAAGAATGCTGACGAGGCCCGAGGAAAATTTTGTGATCTCTTCATCGAGCTTTTGACGAGTTACTTCTTCAGGAGTCAGTGGAGTACCGGCAGCCGGTGCGGCGGCTTTATTTTTGTTGAGCATTGTAAAAAGATTGAGAGCCATAAAAAACTTTCGCTAACTGCTTACAGGTGCTGGTGGTACTGGCGGTTTTAGGTCAGACTGAATCGATCCAACTTCCTCTGCAATGCTTGCTGGAGCACTCGTCGTCTTTGAATCAAATATCATTTGTGACGCGGGTTGTGGCGAAATCTGTGGTGTTGCTGCTGGCACAGCGGAAACAGTTGGCGTTGGAGCAGCTATCGGAGTCGGAGTTACTTGTGCTCGTGGTACTGTTGCGGTCACCATTTCTTGAGGAGGCAACTCTGCATTGACCAGAGGTGAAGAGTACTCTGCAGCTTCTCCGACTCTGATCCCTTTGGCCCCATCAGGATTGTAAATGGTATAAAACAACTGAATCAGTTCCTGCGTCTTTACTTGTCGTAAGAATAGCCCGATGCGGGCGAACTGATGCATGAGATGCTCTCGTCGTGGCGCGAGATTGGTGAGAGCCTTTTCGACAATTGCCGCTTTATCAAGCGGAGCTTGGTTTTTTTTACTCATCCCAGGAATCAGTGTGGATCCCGAAAGAATTCCAGCTTCAAGGGCAGTATAGGTGATCACAATAAAGAATTTTTTGTCGAGGACGTTTCGTTCTTGCACGAGTTCTTCGACAAATTGTCGATAATCTTTAATATTTTTTTTGTTGATAGGATTATATGCTTTGATTTCAGCAGTCTTGAGAAGATCTAGATATGAAGTCACATCTTTTCGGACAGACCTAATCACGATTTCAATTGAAAATGAAAGAGAATTGAGGAGCGCAGCGTAGGCGTAAATTGCTGCATCTTGCTCTTGCTCGGAGTAAAGATCGAAGTTAATCGCACTTGATTGCATCACCATTGATACCGAGCCATCTTGCAAGATAATACAATCATTACTGATATCAAAAAGCTCAAGATATTTTTGAGTCGTCGACTGGAGGGCATTCGTTTGATTGATCATAAACTCTTTATCAAGATTGGCTCGACTACTTGATTATTCAGGACCAGTGAGTACTTGTCAAAACGCAGTCCATCTTTTTCAGTCAAAATTGAATACGCTCCACTTTCCAGAGGTGTCACGACAGCAAACTGTCCCAGCGTATTCGTTTTCATTGCGCGCACTGGATTGTTATCTGACTGTCTCGTGATCGTGATGATTGCGCCCTCGACTATTTTATCATCATTCGTGACGACCATCCCTGCCAACATATTGGGATTCGTCGGCTTGTTTGGAAATGGAAATCCATTGAGGACGATCACCGGTTTTATGACATCGGACTGCTGAAAAATTTGATGAGAGACGACCGTATGAAGCGTATCAGTGATTGCAGGGGTCACTGCTTGTTGTTTCTGGGCCATCAAATCACTTGTAATGCCAACTTTGTCTTGAGCGGGGATCGATGCAGTCGGCGCTATCTGACCCGTAGCTTCTGGGAGTATGGTGGGCTTCTTTTCCTCAACCTTCACGGGAGTTTCTGCAATGGTCGGTGTGATAGTCATCTCAGTGATATGTCCAACTTGTGTTGGGGAAGTGGTTTTGGCCTTTGTCGGCGCTTGAATTGTTTCATTAAAGAGTTTGAGGAGTTCATCAGCAGCTTTTGCTTCCTCATCTTTTTCAACTGGTTCACTGTTTACAGTGTGAACATACTCTTGTAGGCGTGACTGTCGAATAGGAGTGTAATCAATTTTTGGACTCGTATCCATGTCTTTCGGTGGAGCATAAGTGAAGACGCCAGGAGTGAGGTTTGTCTTTTTCCAGAAAAACATGGTTGGTTGATAAATTGACTTTACAAACGCAAAAAACCATCGATCAAGTGGGCGTCCTTCAAGGGGAATGAACGCAGCAGCGACGCCCATGAGTCCAACGATCGCCATGAGAGGATATTTAAAAATTTGTGGGAGGTTCGTCCAGTAAATAAGTACTGCCGCGATGACACCAGCGGCGACTTCCATAAACTGCTTGAGCGTCATTTGCCCAATGAGATGGAATTCATAGCCGGTGACATTTTGCGGGACTGGATGTTCTTGCATGAGATATGTATATGATACCTGATAGGACCAGAATGGTGAACTTGAGTTTTAGATAGGGATACTAATAGGTCTCTTCGGCTGTTTGCGAGAGATCTTTTCCAATAGTGCTGAAAAAATCGGCTACCGTCATCGGCGTAAATCTCCAAATCTCAAACGTTGTTCCGTCATCATTTCTCGCAAAGGCAATCCCTTGCGTTGCAAATATTCTCAGCGGAAAGACGTGACCTTGTTGCTTGGTATATCCCGTGGCCTCAGGTGCTCCGAGAGACGTGTACAGCTCTTCGTATTTCTTTGGCTGATTGATGTCAACTCGCTCGATCGAGTAGGAAAGCGTATCTCCATTGAGGACAAATTGAGTGGGGAATGTCTTGTAATCTGAAGGGTAGTCGAGAGTCTTCGTCGTCCCATTCACGTCTGTCTTTATTGGACTTCCAAATGCATTGGTAATGTCGGTCTCCATGGATTTTCCAGGTGTTACACCTTGAACGACGTTTGGTGCAGGTGTCGCCGCAGGCGCCTGATCCGTCTGAAGTTTCGGGGTGAAGTATCGCAGGACTATTGTCCCGATTAAAATCAAGATAAGGAGCAGGATATACCAGTATTTCAGCAATATTTTTCTCATAACACTTACTCCTAGTAACGTTGTGGAGCACAAGTAGATCCATCGGTAGGCCCACTCGGTTTTCCGTTGTCTTCAGGGAACATATGCACTTGCTCCCAAGCAAAGTGACTTGGATACGCACTGGCCATATTCATGCATTGACCGCCTAATCCGGGATAAGCTCGATTCATGTACGTCATATACACCGCGATCGATTCGGGAAAATCCTCGACTACAGTTCCAGCTCCACCAAATGTATACGTTCGAAGATATCCCTCACTAAATGGACCACGGGTGAAATCTTGTACAAGGCTAGCATGGTTATCTTCAATGACGTGTCCTGTCTCGTGAATGAGTGTAAAACGAATGTTGAGTATTGAGCTCGTAGCTGAGAACGTATTATCGAAAAGCGCAACAGTATTATTCCCGAGGTATTGACCATACCATCTTGAGTCGGGCCCCACACTGCGACGAGTTAGTGTAACTGATCCGTGATCACATAAAATGTTTCGGTATGTGGGATAAGCTGCTGTGATGGCAAAGGCTTGGGTTAATTTTTGTTTCTCAATTTCAGACCATGATCCGTCTAGAACTAAGCAAGCGAGGTCATCTGGTGGATTTCCAAAGGAGACAGTAGCGCTTGTTGAAAATGTTTCACCTTGGGCTTGAGTTGCTCCAGATGAATTTTTGACATCAAATGTGACTGTAAGTACGTTTGATACTCGTGTGTCAGCGAAACTTGGATCGTACTTTATGGTGTATTCTTGAGTTGCAGTGGACTTAAACACGTCAAGTGGAGGAATCGTCGGAGCGACCGGGTGACCCTTTGAAGATATACTCACTGTATCAGTGGCATTGGTTATCGTGATCTGGTACGGTTGACCTTTTTCATCAACTTTCGGAGTGAGCTTTAAAGTGTATTTGATAGATTTACTTGGAGTGAGGACGCTATTATCAGGATAGGAAGACTCACTCGGCTCCATGATTTTTGTGAGTTCGACATATCTTGAAGAGCCGATATCTTGTCCATCATTCGGAGTAATAAAAGAACCCGTCATTGCTGATGTGGCAATGAGAGCAGTTGCAGTCACGGTTGTAATGGTCCCGATGATCGTAGTAGCCACAGGGAAAGATGCTGTGGTTCCTGGGAGAGCTCCAAGAAATGCATTTGTCCCACCTAATACATTTAGTCCGACTTTGCTCGCAGCAGCTTGCGTACCACTGAAGATATTCGCACCACTTTTTGCGGCAGCTGAGACCGTCTCAGGTCCGAGCTTGCTCATTGCAGTAAGTCCCTCTTTACCGAGGGTTGCAGTCGATCGAATTCCTTCTAACGCTTTCGCTCCGTCTCCAATCCCATAGACGTTGGTCCCGATCATGTGAGCGACACTGGATCCACCAACTGGAATCAAAGATCCGATCGTCGTAACTCCGGCTCCAATAAATCCTCCTACCACAGTACCGACACCAGGGAAGATGTACGTTCCGATCAAAGCGCCTCCTGCAAATCCACCTGCGGCGCTCGTGAGTGCTCCGGCTCCAGTGGCTGCGCCTTGTGTAAATGCGTAGACAAGGCCGGCTCCAGTGGCGGCTCCTCCAGCTATGCCAGCTAGAGCCAGAGGATTGGAGAGAATGCTCCGGGCGAGTTGGGCAGTCCGCTGCAGTCGACCGGAATTACTATTGATCTGGTTTACGCGGCTGTACGCCTCTCGTTGAGTCTGTGCTCGATCGGAGTCGTCTAACTGCGGTAGCTCTTGCGCATCGCCGCTACCAGCGAGTTCTATGGCTCCCAAAAGTTCGGCGATATTCTGATCTGCATTGAGCGGAACATTTTGTTCACCGAAGAGACTGAAAAATTGTCGCTTTTGCTGGCGCTGCTCTGCGTCACGACCAAGCGCAATATTTTCATAAAATTGCTCTTGCAGCGCGACTATGGTCGCCGCTTCTATGTATTGAGCTTGGAGCAACTCATCTTGCTTCCGTTGTTCCGCAAGTATTTCGACCGCTTCTTCTCGCACTTCACTAATTGTTTTGCGCTTTTTAATTTCTTGGGCGATTCCATCTCTTTCTTTGCGAGTTTGCTCAAGGGGAGTGGTCAACAGCTTATGATACGTCTCATCCTTTGGTACAGATGTCTTCAGCTCTGCCATTTGCTCGATGAGTTGTGCTTTGGCTTTTCTGATCTCGCTAGAAAGTTTGCTATTTCCAAAGTCATTGAGATCTTCAAAAACAGGAATTTTACCTGATTTTTTGAGCAAACTCTTCCGGGCTCGTAGTCGTAAAGCTTCGAAATAGGTGGGGAATGTGATCGCGAATTGAGGATTTGCGAGCGCCACCTCTTTGGTCAATTGAGCCAGCAATTGAGGAGGCACAGACTCAAAATATGCCGTAACGGTGGCGTACGTCTCGATGTATTCAAGTCGCCTAGGGTCAGACTCAAAGAACTTCTCTAATGTGGCTGGAGTACTGGAAGTAGCAACGGATTCTTGATTTTGTGATGACGCACGAGTCTTCGCGACTGCTTGGGAGGCGATATACAGTTCACTGAGTAGAGCTTCTGGAAGTCTCCTGACTGATCGAGAAAGTATTTTATCGATCTCTGCGGGGGTGAGAGATGTCCCTCGTTTCTCCGTCTCTTCTTCAATCAAATTCTTTGCGACGAGAAACTCGACATCCTCATTGGTGATTGTCCGTTCATCCGCCCCATTGCGCCTGCGCAGCGAGTTTATGATCGCTGCGCGCATGTCATATGCTTGCTTCAACTGCGCTTTTACGGCTTCATACTCTTTCTTGTCCATCGACTCAAGGTCAAGTTTATTCAAGCTACGAAATAACGTTTCAAAATCTGGGACAGGTGCGTTGATATCCATGCCATACATGAGAAGCAATCCATCATTGATGGCTTCGGCACGGGCCTTGTTGATCTTTTCTCGACGTTCTTCATATGACCCAAACCCAGAAGTGTCTCCGTCTTTGTGTTCACTTGAACTGGTACGGCTTCCAGAGGGAAGAAAAGGCAAGGTTGATCCCTTGAGTGATTCTTTTGTTTTTGCAGTTTTCGGATCTTGATCAAATCGTTGCTTTGAAAGTTCGTCAAGCTTGTCATACTCATCATCCATCTTCAGTTGAATGAGAAAGAGCAATTCGTTGGTCAGAGATATATATCGTTTTAAAAAGAGTGGATAGGCCGTCCACGTCGTGATGAAATCTTTTCTTGATAGTAATGCCTCAAGTGCATTCCATTGTACGAGATAGCGAGCTCGTACTTTTTCTGTAAAACTTTTATCTGAATCTGGGAATTCAGTTACGTAGATCTTACGAATTAATTCAAGATTCCGATTAAATTCGAGAGCTCGAGTCTCGATGAGAGATTTACGTTGAGTTGAAAGCAGCTTTTCATTAACAGATCGTATTACCTTCCCGTAAAACTCATTCTTAGGGGCGTCAGGATGGTAAATTGAATAAATGAGATCTTCGTCATCTTCTTTAATTGAAGAGTCCACAAAAACGTCATAGAGTTCTTTATCTTTTTTGAATACGTCATCAATGTAAGGGGTTAACGTACTCGAAATACTCGAAATTTGATCTACATACGTACGCAGACGTTCGAGAGTTATTTCCTGGAGGCTTTTTTTATCAGCAATTGCATCAGCCATACTCACTGATTATACCCTGAAAAACTACACAAGCGGGAGAGTGAAGTTAGTTGAAATTTTCGTTGACGATCGTCGTGCTATTCAGATCTGATTTCAACGTCTTCGGATCATCTGATGTCCCTACTGGCTTGGTGCTCTTGAGTTGTGCGTCCGCGGAAATATCGATAGGTGTAGCTTGAGCGACTGGGGTAGCAAGCGGAGCATTCATCATCGATTCCGGACTACTTGTCGGCTCAGTCACTTCAGGCAATTGCGTCTCAGTGTTCACTGTCGTGTTCACCCGACTAGTGCATCCGGCAAGCATCATAGAAGTCAGGGCGATTATAGCTACTTTTGAAATTGTTTTCATAGTTTCTCCTTTATGATTAGAGTGCGCTCGTTGCATCGATCAAAGCTAGTCGTACTTGGACGAAACCTGAGCGAGCTTTGTTGGCTTGTTCAATCGCTGCTTTGACCTCTGGTGCCTGTGTACTCCAGACAGCAACTGAAATATTTTGGAACATACCGACCGCAAGTTTGCCATCTGCTACTGCTTGGGTGAGGAGAGTATTGGCCTTATCCAAAGCAGCCTGGGCAGCCGATGTATCTTTTCCGGCTGTTTTCTCTGTTGTAATTCTGATTTGGATACGAGCTGCGATATTACGGAGTCGCTCTTCATAAAATGCAAATCGCTTCTCAATGCGTTCACCATGATTTTGCGCACGTTCACTGCGATAGAGCTGCCTGGCCGCTGAGTTTGAAGCAATTCGCTCTTTGTTGAGAGATTTTACGACGCCTCGCATTTCGCCGGGCTCCGTTGCGCTGCGGAGTGTGTCTTTGACCTCGCCACGAAACTCTTGATTATTTTCACGAATTGTCTCATTTCGCTTCATCACTGCAGAGGTTATTGTTTCAACTGCATGAATGGTACCTGCGTGTGGGCCCAACACAGTGATCGTAAGGAGAGAGAATACAAAAAAAGTTGTCTTTGACATACGGGTGCCTCCTTCAATTGAAGACACATACTACTCCCCATTGAAACTCGAATCAAGTTGAATCGAGAAGTCAAGCTCTTTTTTTGAATGTCAGAGATGGTACAATCGAGATCCATGATGAAACCAGTTATCACGTACGATGATTTCTCAAAACTCGACATCCGAGTCGGCACGATTCTTTCCGCTTCGTCACCTGAGTGGAGTAAAAAACTGCTTCGCTTTGAGGTGGACTTCGGAGAAGAGATTGGGAAACGCATTTTATTTTCAGGTATCAGAGAGTGGTACACTCCAGAGTCACTCATTGGAAAAAGTTTCCCATTTGTCGTCAACCTTGCGCCCAAGAAAATGGGAGAGGAAGAGAGTCAAGGGATGATGATCATGGCAGATACGCTAGACAAACCAGTTTTAACTCTTATAGAAGGTGTACCCAGTGGTAGTGTTATCCGATAGCAAAAGTAAACTTATGGCAAAAGATAAAGATCACAAGCAATCAGACCAATCACAAGATGCCTCAAAAAAAGTGGCACCATCAAAAAAGAAACGGATGGTACGCCTTGAGATGGGGTTTGGTTTTGAGCCTCGCAAGTCACTCATCTATCTATTGTTACTTCTCCTCTTTGTTCCATTTCTCTTTTCGCTGCTTCGTGGCACTGGGAGTGACAAGATCTCACTGTCTCAGCTCCTCCGAGACATGAAAGACAAAAAAGTGGAGAAAGTAGAGATCGATGGAGCGACGCTCACTACAAAGTACAATGACGGGACGATCAAAACGAGTAAAAAAGAAGATACTCAGGATCTGTCTACCATCCTCAAGCAGGCCGACATCGACATTACGTCTATTAATGTCTTGGTGAAAGATCAAATGCCAGGCAAAATGTTGTTTGATATCGTGATCAACATATTGCCAATGGTACTGATGGTGTTGTTCTTTTTGTTCATCTTGCGACAGGCGAGAGGCGCGCAGGGAGACATCATGGGATTTGGGAAATCCAAAGCAAAGCTTTTTGCCAAAGGCAAACAAGATGTGAAGTTCTCTGACGTCGGTGGACTAAAAGAAGCCAAGAGAGAGCTCGAAGAAATCGTTGATTTCCTCAAAAATCCAAAGAAATATCATGATGTCGGAGCTCGTACTCCAAAAGGTGCATTGCTCATTGGACCCGCGGGTACAGGGAAGACACTGCTGGCTCGAGCAGTCGCCGGAGAAGCGAATGTGCCTTATTTTTCAATGGCTGGCTCTGAATTTATGGAGATGCTCGTGGGCGTTGGAGCTTCTCGGGTCCGCGACTTGTTTGATACCGCCAAGAAATCAGCTCCAAGTATCATTTTCATCGATGAAATCGATGCAATTGGTCGCATGCGCGGGCACGGGAGCATGGGTGGACATGATGAGCGAGAGCAGACACTCAACCAAATTCTGGTCGAGATGGACGGTTTTGCTCCAAATGATACGGTGATCGTCCTTGCAGCTACCAACCGGGCAGATCTTTTGGATCCGGCGTTGGTACGTCCAGGTCGATTTGATCGACGAGTCACTCTTGACCTACCGGACTTGGAAGAACGTAAGTTTATTTTGTCAATTCACGCAAAAAACAAGCCATTCACTCCTGAAGTAAACTGGGATCGCGTCGCCAAACGGACGGTCGGGTTCTCTGGTGCAGATCTTGAGAACATGTTGAACGAAGCTGCGATCTTGATTGCCAGAGAAGGGAAGACGCAAATAGGGCCAATTGAAGTAGAAGAAGCCGCTCTCAAAGTGAAACTTGGACCTGAGCGTAAGCGACTGCAATCAGAACTCGAGCGCAAGATGACCGCCTACCATGAAGGTGGACATGCAGTCGTCTCGCATTTCCTCCCTCACACGGATCCGGTACATCGCATCTCTATTGTCTCTCGCGGTAGAGCACTCGGCTTTACGATGACTCCTCCAGAAAATGATAAATATCAGCAAACCAAGGAAGAGCTCGAAGAGCAAATTAGCGTCATGCTTGGCGGTCGAGCTGCTGAGAAGCTCGTCTTCAATCAACTAACTGGTGGCGTCAGCAGTGATCTTGAGCGAGTGACTCATATTGCTCGAGCCATGGTCATGGACTATGGTATGTCAGATCTGGCGCCAATCAACTATGGTCCGATGTACGACTACTCAGACTACGGGAAAGCGACCATGGAGCCGTATACACCGTCTGAGGATATGAAAAAGAAAGTGGATGCCGAAGTGGACAAGATCGTCGAAGCCGGCTGGCAACAATCTCTGGCAATTCTTAAAAAATATCGCAAGCAACTCGACGCAGTGGCGCTCAAACTCCTCGATGTCGAGTCGATGGATCAAGATGACTTCGAAGCGGTGATGGGTGAGGCAAAAGTAAAAGATAGTGATGTGTCGTGAGTTGTTGGTGATTAGTTTATGCCCAAGACTTCTACGAACAACCAAGCACTAAGCTCCAGTCACTCGACTTTAATGCTGATTGATGGACACGCACTCGCGTATCGTGCCTATCATGCATTTCCTCCACTCACGAGTCCCCAAGGAGAGCTGGTGAATGCAGTCTATGGCTTCTCGCGTATCCTACTGACTGTGTTACGTGACCTCGAGCCCAAGTATCTTGCATGCTGTTTTGATCTTCCTGCCCCCACGTTTCGTCATACGCAATACACGGCCTACAAAGCTCAGCGAGAAGAGATGCCAAAGGACCTGCAGACTCAGATCGAGCGAATCAAAACGGTCGTGGAAGCAATGAGTATCCCTCTCTTTGCAGTGGAAGGCTACGAAGCTGATGATGTCATCGGCACTTTGGCGACTCGTGCGGTCGATCACGCATCGCAAGGCAGCGAACACAAAGACGTCCTCATCGTGACTGGAGATCGGGATGCGTATCAACTCGTCACCGATGAGATTCACGTCTATATGCCTCCTCGAAGTAAAGAGGCCTTTTATACCGAGTACGGACCAGAGGAAGTGAAAGACAAAATGGGACTTCGACCTGATCAAATCGTCGACTACAAGGCTCTGTGTGGTGATGCGAGCGATAATATCCCAGGCATCGCTGGTATTGGCGATAAGACGGCGGTGCGACTACTTCAGGCTTTTGGCACAGCAGAAGCGATCTACGAAGCGATCAAAGACCCGACTCAATTGACTGACGAGCAGCAAAAACTTCTCAAACCCAAAGTGCTCCTCAACCTTACCAACGGGTATGATGATATGGTGATGTCCAAAGCGTTGGCTACGATCGATACCGACGTCCCCTTGGATTTAAACTTCGATAACTGCGTTTTAAAAAACTACGATAAGACGACCAGTTCTCGATTATTTGAGGAGCTCGGCTTCAAAAGTCTGATCGCACTTTTGCCGTCTGACACATTTGAATCTTCAGTCCAGCAGGCTCTCTTTTAGTCAGCGTGAGCATGATGCCATTCCCAGCGGCAAGTCACTTGCGGTAGCCACCAGCGAAAGCGACCAAACCAATACCATCGAAACATTCGCTCGCAGACCAATTTAGGGAGGTGATGCTCTCGCTCGTCATGCGTCGGGTGTGCAGTCGCAATCGGTGTCGGAGACGGCACGACAGTGGCTACAGGTGTGCTAGTCGGACTCTCAGTGGGCACAATTGTTGGCAGTGGAGTTATCACAGGTGTTGGAGTCGGGCTGGGAGTAGGTGTTGCCGTCGGCATGACCGTTGGCTCTGCAGTTACTGTCGGAGTGGGCGTCATTGTTGGCGTTGGTGCCACTTCACAAGAACTTTCAGCGGGCGATTGACTATTTCTCGGATTAGCGACAGTCAGTAGGTGAAAGTCCACGCTATTATTGTCACTATCTAGTTCACATGGCATGCGCCGAATGCTTTGCCCAGCGCTAGGATTGGTGGAGAATGCTGACGTCTCGACATCCTGAGCGGCTCCAAAACCTACTTTATCGACGATAGTCGCTCCGCTGTCAGAGTACAACAAAACCGTATTATCGGCCGCGATGCCACTACTACTGGCGGAATAGACGCGGTCTGCGATGGCGGAAGCTGTCGAGCTCGGGTGAGCAATCAAAAAATAGCTCTTGGCAGCAATGGTGCCAGACAGGCTAGCGACGAGATTTTGAGCAGAAGAGGTTGCGCTAGCGGACTTCCTCGAGAGTCGCCATCCCGCCAGGTTCACAGGAGTCTCTGATGCATTGAAGAGTTCCACAAACTCATCATTGGCGGTGGCCCCAGAGATCTTTATCTGGGAAATGACCACATTTGAGCTTATTCCTCGAGCGGAAGATGCAAATGACAGAAAGAGAAGGATTGGTACGAAGAGTACCGGCAGCAAAAAGTATACGCGTCCACAGGGGAGTGAATAGTGCATATACCTACAGATCGTAGTGCTGAGCTTCATCGCGATTCAAGTAGGAATCGCCTGTCTCTGTATTTTCTTGACCCAACAGGGTAAAATACTAGGGTATGCCAGACTTCGAAAGATTTAATGGACCAGAGTTCACTGCTAAGCTAGCTGATGTGGAGCAATTTGTGGTCCCAGATACGTTGTTACCTGAGATACGTACTCGCTTCGTCGCCGTTCTTGAAGGGATTGATGAGAGATTTTTTGACGAAAATTTTAACGCCAGAAATTTGCCGGATGCAGTAAAAAAGAGAGCGATTACATCTATCGAAGAAGCTCAAGAGAGTTTTTCGGACGTATTTATTTATCCATCTAAATACATTGATGAAAGTAAATTTGAGCCGGTTGAAGGCGATACACCTGAGACAATTGCTGCAAAGAAGAAGAGCAAGGAAGATGAGCTCGCTACTATAGTAGAGCTCCTTATGAATGTCTCGGAAACCTATAGAGTAGCACTTGAATCTTCATTGAAAAAATCAGATGGAGCACTTCCTCCGCAACCTCCTGTCGAAAAAGCAACTTCGCAAGAATATTCCGATGACGCTTTCAAAAATGAAATCATAAAGAAAACTGGTAACCCCAATTTCTTTACAGAATTAGCTGACGTGAACTCAATTTTGGATTCGGGCAATATAAACGCGTCCTACCCTCGAAAACGCATGGGACAGCCAGATCTCTGGAATACGGATAAACCCCAACTCTTAGAACGAGTAATCCGTGATTATGATTTAGTCAAAAAGTTGCTCGACCAAATTAATCAAGTTGCCGCATATGTCGGGTCCGATGATGTGGGAATGAATAAACTCAGATTCATAAATAACGACGTCAAAAAAACTCTTGAGCCTCTCGAAGTCAAACTTCGCGATAAGAAAGATTCGCTTCAACTAGATTTAGAGAAAGATGTCGTTTCCTCTTGGGAGCGAAATCCAAATGGAAAATTGCTTTTCGCTACTCAAGAAAAATTGATACAGCGAGTGGAAAGCAACTCTGGTTTTTCGAGCCTTGCTGAAGCTCAAAAATTGGAGATCGATCTTCTCGGTGAGTATGCTGCTGCTACAAACAATTTGACCACGGCTATTCAGACTTTATCCGAGCAAAATCCTCCTCCAGGGACTGTCGATAGACTACGATCAGAGTTGAATTCAAAGTTTATTGATAGCAAAACTCGTATTTTCACGGAACTCCACAAGCAAGCCTTAGACAATTGGAAGAATCAATACCTTGAATCCGTGGTATTTAAGTCAATTCGAGGTTTGGAAAGCCTCACACCTGGTACGCTGGCAGAATTCAAAAAAAACTACAGTGATAGATCAACTGAAATTGCGAAACTGAAATCAGACAAGGCGAACACTCTCGCAAAAATTCCAAATGATCCGACTATTCGAACTGAAGCCGATACATATTTTGACGCCAAGATCGCTGGCATGGAAGCAAGCCTGAAATCGTTGACATCCTCACAATATGACCATTGGCTCAAAAACGAAGCCTCTGAATTAAATAATCCTATGAAGGTCGTAAAAGAAGCGCGCGATAAAGGTAAGACCGTCGCAGCTGGTGGTTCGGAAAGTGATGTGGTGGCGGCAATCGCTGAACTAGATAAAGCGGATGGCCTTATCGAAAGCACACACAAAATCCATCAAAACGAGTTTATTGATGTGACCGACCACAAAGACAAGCTATCGAATTGGGTTACTGATGAGAAAGCAAAAAACGAGACAGTTAAAGAAATGCTCCGCAAACGTAAAACGCAGGCAGCAACTGAAACGGTAAAGATGGCTGTGGATGCAAAGGTTGCTTCCGCTACGGCGACCATTAAATTCATTAACGACGAATCTTTTGATTTGAACGCTGCAAAGGTCATGGGCCTTGATCCACTTCGTAAGCTCAGGTCAAAGTTAAAGACAGAGCTCAATGATGTCCCTGCGTCGGAGATGTCTTCACTCCATTACAAGGAAGCATTATCAAAGATTGACTCATTTGAAGTCGAAGTAGAGTTTCATGAAATGGAATTCAGCAAGGTCGCAGATGAGATATTGGCTACGGCAAACATTCCAGTAAGAGATTTTCTCAATGATACCGCTGTCGGAGGTTTAAATAATGACAGACACGTGCGTCTTCTAAAAAAACTAAAAGAGTATTGGATATCTGGGCCAGAAGCAGGTAAGGAGCGAGATTACAAAAAACAGCGTACTCGAGTTTTTGCTCACATGGCAATGATAGAAACGGATATTGGACGCAAGCACCCAGCTGGACTAGCAGAAAAAATATTTGAATTTCAAAAAAAGTATGGAATTACTCGCGACGAAATTACTGAAGGAATCACATCCTTCCCAGGTGTCATTGAAATGTTAGACGAAATGATAGAGATCGTAGCCAAGCCCAATAAAGATCCATTGACTGGGAATGTAAATCCTTTGGCCTATGATAATTTACTCAAGAATCCAGATTCGGAAACTGTGCTAAAGAATTTTGCGAAAGACAAGTTTTTACAAGGTGGGAAGGGTGGTGGAAGTTTGCCTCCAGAATACTTTAAAGCCGCTTGGGACCTCTATTATGCATATGACTTGCTCTCAATTTCGTTAGCCAAGAGACAAAGAGAAACTCAAACTCGAACTCACAATCAGGCATACTCGGTAGATCCAAATAGTATTACTAGACCAATGCATTTTGCATTCCAAGAGCGAAATAAGGGGGGGAAAGTAATGGTTGGGAATGTCCATATTTTAGAGTTTGTCGACAAACTGCCGCCAGACATTAAAGATGATCCCGTCAATGGTTGGTATGGAGTTAAGGACTTTGTTGACCCTGTCACACATGAACATGCCTTGGGACTTGAAACTATTCAGAAACTTATCAAACTGAGGACTGCTGCCATTTATCCAAATCGTGAAGATCCTGTCACTCATCTGCCATCAACAGATTCTGCTGTTACGCTTTCTGCTCTGAAACCCAGTGATTGGAGTGCCCCATGGTTCCCAGACAACTTCAACTACCTCACAGAGCCGGATTTGAACAAAATACCTGCTGACGTCGACACCTTTGTTACAGCAAGAGACGCTTTCGGCGAAATTATAAATGAATACATTCTGAGCGATCAAGAAGGTTTCTCTGATCCTGAACACCTCTTCATAAAGGGCGGAAAATGGGAGAAGTTGGGTACAGCAATTGGAAAAGTTGTGGTTGTCGACGGTAACCACATGCACATGATTGATCGAATCCTCACGAATTGGATGGGAATGTCAGCAAGTAAATTTAAGAATACCTCGCTCAATGCTCGTCACGAATTAGATGAAAAATTCAGAGAAGCACTTCAAATCGCAACTCGATACAAAAAATTGCCTGGACTGATGCTTTTGAAGGAATATTTGTCATATCCTGGTGTGAAAAGAGATGGAACTTTTTGGTCAGATCAAAAAACCTACGTCGCACCATTATTGAGACCATATGCGAAAGGAGAGCTTGATGGAAGCTCAAATGCATATGAGGCCCGCAAGGCATACTTAGATCTGTGGATAACAGCCGTAAGGCATAAGAGTATCCCCGACCTCACTCAACGAGGTGTTTTTGATGAAGATATTCAGATTTACAGAGAAGCATTGGGAAGTAAATTCCCTCCGGTTCAGCCACAGCGCCCTCTACCAAAAGTTGTGCTTCGCAACACAGCCGTGAAAAAAGCCACATAAGGCCTTAAAAACTCAATACATTTTTTTGGAGAGTGAAGTTGGATCAACTATTAAGCGATTAATCACGTAGGCTCAAACAGCCTTTTAATTTGTCTCAGTTGCCCCAATCATCATCACTGAATGGTAAAGGATTTGAATTTGAACTGCTGCTGCCTTTTCCGCCTGAACCGCCTTTGTTCTGAGCTTCCGTGACTTTAGTAAGCTTATCAAGTTGCTTCGACACGTTATCTGGATCGAACAGCTGCCCATCACGAAGTCTATCAATAGTCTTAGAGACGGTAAGTCCTTTACTCCAACCAGAAGGAATATTTCTTCGCAGACCGCCTCGATCATTTCCGCGTGCATCTTTGGCACCACTCCATATTCCGGAGAGCACTCCTTCTCCTGAACGTCGGCCATAATATGCACCCAGGGCTGCTCCAGAAATTGCTCCACCAGCAACGCCGATTGCTGGAGCTGCATATTCATTTCCGGCCGCCAATTTATTCACGAGATCTTTCGGTGAGACATCGATCTTGCCTTTCATTATGCCCTTGGTGAGCTTAAGCACTTCCGGCATTGCCAATATAGCGCCTAGCGCCAAGAGATCCTGATAATAGGCAAATCCGCCCCCTTGGTTACTGCCAAGCTGCGGAGCAGAGAAACCGCCACTATTTGCGACTTGTCCACCTCTGGCTATGTAGTAAGCAATAAAAATAAGCAGAACTAACACTGGGAACACCATTAAGTTTTCAAGAAGTCCTTTTAGCCATGATCCAAAAGTATTCTGACCAGGTAGTGCTCCAAGCAGAAGTTGGATAGGAGCAAAAATTACTGAGAAGAAAATACCCAAGTATGCTTGGAGTAATGCAAAGAACACTCGGAACAGGGAAACTATAATTGCCACAATCAAGATCAACATAAAAATTAAACTAGCTCCAAAAGTCACCACACCTGCGACCGTAGTATTCCATCCAAGATTAACGAGAATATTGGCTACAATTCTCCCCATGCTTTCAGAAATATTACTTGAAAGACTGGTCAACTTAATACCATTGGTAAAGATGTCATTTCTAAATGCTACGTCCGAAAGTGACTGAGGCACACCTCCTGAGTTAATTTGTCCTCCGGGGAAGAGGCCGGTAAAGATCCCGATGATCAAATACATGACAAGGTACATAATGTCGATCAGTAGTCCTGCTATGGCATAGGAGAATGTCACAAGCAAAAGAGAGACGATGATCTTCGGGAGGGCCTGCTGCACCGTAACTGCCGCCTGGCCACCGATCTTACTACGGAACATGATAAGAAAACCAATGACTAAGAAAATGATGACGAAGAAAAAGTAAGCTAAATTACGAAACAATTTCCAGAGCTCAAGAACTGGGCTGAGCGCTGAGAACCCGAGACCCTGAGCGTACGCTGGTTGTGCTCCAAATGGGTTTTGGATGCTTTGGGCCACGTACTGCATATATTCTCCAGTACTGGCTGGCTTATTGTATAGCTTGGCAACATATCCGATGGTTGCGTCAGTCACACCTCCGACTTGGACATAATAGTTCTCAGGTTTGCCTTCCGCGTTGAGTGCGGTCATTTGAGTTTTTATACCCCCAAGAGATACAATAAAATGAGCCTCCGCAGAGCAAAACATTGATGAACATGCTTTCTCCTCTGCATTTACAGTCATCGGTACGCCTCCTTCAAACGCTTGGGAGCTTTGTTTGCCACTAGTGGCTTGCTGGAGCGTGGCATTGAGCATTTGAATGATGGTCGGTGGTGCTTTGGCAAATGCGCCAGGTGTATACGCTGATTGGCAGGTAGCTTGTTGACACTGAGCTAAGTTACCGTAGAAGGCTCCGGCGCCACCTTGGGTACAAGAAACATACACCGGATACAAAGGGTCAGGCTGTCCGTTCGGTCCGGTTGGGTTACTGTGTGGCACGCAGTTTGCAGGGACCTGAGCCAACGCTTGAGTATGGATGCCAAAAGCAAAGAAGAAAATGAAGAGGCTTGCGATGAGGAAACGTGTCAGTCTCATACTCATATATTCTACACTAAATAATTCTCTAAAAAACAAGTGGAATATTTAATACGTCGGTGCATAGAGTTCAATCGCGCATTCGCCATAGGTGAGGTTTACACCTGAAGCATTTGTACAGTTTGCACTCGCATTCAAGATCTCACAGCTCCCATAATATGCGCCGGCTGCATTCATCCATTTCTTTTCTTCAGCGCTCGCATTCGGGTAGTTTGGAGAACAATTTGGATGAGCTTGCGCAGCGTAGTTGAATTTGAGCATTTGCGCACCGACTTTCAGAGACGCCAGCAAGTCACAAGGTGTTGATCCGGCGACTCCCGCCTGTGGCGAGTATGTACCCCAGTTGTCGTACGGTGCGCCGCACGCTTTTACCAAAACTTGCATTGCGCCGACAGCTCCGACACTGTTGGCTGTGCAGGCTACAGTAGTTTGATTATTTCTGTATGCTCGTAACGTGCTTCCACCTTCTATTTGGAGGACTCCCCAAAGATAATTGGCGGGGATACCGACACTTTGCGCTGCTTGCGCGACCAATGCTTTTAGAGGTCCCCAATCTCCGTCAGCGTGAGCTGGTAAGATTGTCGTCCCACTACAGAGAGAAGCGACAGGTGCACCAGGTGAAGAAGGCGTCCCGACTGCTCCTTGGGTACAAGCGGCAAGACCTTGCTGCAAGAATTTCTCAAATCCCGGATATTGGATCGTGGCTTTGCCGTTGTACGGTCGTGTCACATTGCAGACGACTTCCCATAGTGCTCGAGCGATTTTCCCTCCCGGGACTTGCGGATCGACGGTGACAGTTTTCTCAAGATTGAGTTGCCCTGAGAGCTTGCCATCGACAGTCTTTGTCCCTTGAGTGACTGTCCCATCAGGAAGAACGACTGGCGGGGCATTTGGATCTGGGATCGTGTAGCTCAGATCAGCTCCATCAAATTTGGGATTGATGATGGATGTCGAGGAGCCAGTGATCTGTAGATATTTATAAGCTGCTTTTGGATTTGCAGCTCGCTCTGACTCGTACGTGATGAAATTAAACTCTGGATGCTTGGTAATGTCTTGATAATCATAGGGAAGGAACGTCTGAAGGAACGGAGTCTCGTAGTCTGTAATGTTGCGATACTCTTCAGGCAACAATAAAAAGGTCTTAATGGTCCGATTGTCACTTCCGGGCTTGGTGGCGACCAAAGTCGCAGTCACTGGAATCTTTGCCAACTTCACAGGATCAAGCGTCCCCGCTGGGTTGATGGTGTGCACTCGTTCGGTCGCAGTCTCGCCGACCAAATCATCATGCGTACAAGCGTCTTGTCCACTCGTCGCGAACTCCGCATTGATGCGACGAACGATGGTAACTCTGGGAAGATACTCAGGGTTACTTTCCAAGATAGAGCAGCTCTCACATTTGATGCCGAGACCACTAGTTGCATTTGGCATCGCTTTGATGAGTTTGTCGATCACAAGCGCACGTGTCTTGGCTATTTGAGTCTGGACGCTCATCGGCATGATGGAAGTGATCGTCTGCATGAATCCACCAGTATAGGTGGGGAAGAACGTCGGCTGCTTTTCTTTTGGTTCCAGATCAGGATTGTTGTTCACTGCGTTGATATTGACCTCCGCAAATCCAGCAGGGACATAGACTTTGACGACTTTGATGCGATCAGTAAGGTTACGAGGATCACCGATGCCGCCATTTGCATCTTCTCCGGGAGCCAACCATACGACTCGTTTGTCGAGGTTGGTTTGCGGCGTCTCTGGTCGATCTACATAGTGGACTAAATATGCAGGTTTGAATCCTTTTGGTGTCGTCAACTCAACTTTTGAAAACGATCGATACCACGCCATCTCATTTTGAGTAAGCGTATCGACATTTCTGCAGCTAAAACTTTGCGGCATCTGCTCGAGGACTTTCTTATAAGTGTCGTACCTGGCATCGGCACCTGGAATTTGAGAGTAGAGTGCGCACTCTCCAGGGATCGGGGTAGGCTTTGGCGTTGCAGGGATATTTGCTGCAGCTTTCAATGCGTCGGCGTCGAGCTTGTCGTTGTAGGTGTATCCACTTCGATTGTTTTCGGTATCACACAGTTGCTTGATCGTCTGTAGATACGTAATCGTTGCTTGACACTGCTCTTGTGTCCCGATGACTTTTCTAGACACACCGTTTGCAAGCGGAGTAATCAGTGAGGAGCTCAGCGTATTTGCAGCTCCGACCAACTCTTCTTTGGTGTAGTTGGCACTAAAAAATCCCTCAAGGTCGTCTAACCGTCTTTTTGGTTGATCGGGATTGGGGACTTGAGCGCCTTGAAAGCGAAACAGAGGAATGACGGCTTTGGTACTATCGATGATGACATTGGCCCACACTCCAGGAATAGTGCATCTCCCATCAGGAGGATTTCCCGAGCAGTCAATCTCATACCCGGGTGGTCGATTGTTAAGTGCACTCTCATTTGAAATATCACCTTTTATTTTGAATTGATTACCACAAGTCAGCGTGTAGCCGGCCGCCATTTGACGCATTTTGTCGACATCTGGAGCCATATCTTCGATACCAGGGTAGACAAAGACCTGTCGTTTTCCTCCTCCACATTTCTCGGGTTTTTCGACTGCGAGATCGCCTTGGTGCCAATACTCACAGATGGCAGGGACGGTATGATACCAATCGCTGTTGCCAGGGTCTGGGCTCGTTGGATTTCGCAAAAAACCCACCTTGGCGACGGCAGGCTGATCATTATTTTGAACGTAAAAGTCTTGGACACAATCAAAGTCCTTACAAGTCGTGATCCCGAACTCGGTGATATAGAGTTGGGCAGTGGATAAATTGCGTCCAGCGAGGCTATTTATTTTACTTAAGACCCACTGACCACTGTTGACTGTGCATCGGGTCGCTTCATACGCGCCACATCCGCCGGTTTGATAAACGTTTGCAAATACGGCGCTAATCGCTGCTTTGTTTATTCCGGATGAAAAAATTTGATTGAGTGTTGTCGCGGCGTCATAATCGTCATTGATCGTATCCATGGTCGAGATGCCAAGTGGGCCTTTGCCATTCCAAGCAGAAGCAAATGTGTTAAAAAGCTGGGCATACTTTGTATAGTCACAATTCTTCCATTCACCATTGACTGGGTTTTGGTTATTTATTTCGTTACCGATGGTCACCGGTGTGCCGGCGGGGATTGCTCCAGCGAGCGTCGTCATGTCTTGTGTACTTGTATTGCAGTCAATATTGATACGAGCGATCGCCAAGTATCCGCTTGAGAGGAGACTGACACCGGATCCATTCGGATAGACCATCACCACGACGGGGTAGGTGGGGCTTTTTAATCCTGAAGAAGTTAACTTGTCTAAGACCTTTTTTTGAGCACCCTCATCACCTTGAATGAGGTGAGTACCGACTTTATCGACTTGAGTAGTTCCTTGGGCCCTGGTCGCAGTTGAGTCAAATAAAAACAGCCCTACGGCGAGGAGCAAAATGGGGAAGAAAAAGGCAAACGCACGGCAGAGTCGTCGCATGAATATAGTATACAACACCTCACCTTAGAGGGAGATCTTAAACTGAGTAAGCGCGGTGATGCCAGTGAAATCGGAGATGAATCGCAAGATGACATAGGAAGCCAAGGCGACCACAATTCCAATGATCGCATACGTAATCGCGTTTTTCCCAGCGTCGATCCCTTTGCTATTGGATCCTGCAGTCATGTATTGAAAAGAACCCATGAGGAACATAATAAATGCCGCTATCCCGATGATCGTGATAAAGACAGCAAGCACGTTTGACACCAGACAGCCAATGCCCTGAATCGTGGCGACATCTGCTGCCGCCGTGGATGTACCGACACACGCACCGGTCCACGCAGTTGTCTGTGCTTGAGCTCTCGGTACAATCGAAAGCACAAAAGCAATCAGTGACGAGAAGTAGGCGGTTTGGAATATTTTTCGATTTGTCATCATAGCAAGATTATAGCATTCCCGAGGTCGACTGCGTATCAAAAAAGCCCCCGGGGATACCGGGGGCCTTCTCATCACACCAATCAACAATTAATATGCTGATGGGAGAGTGATGTTTGTTCCAATTGAAATTCCGAAGAAGTTCTGCAGCACAACTGAGATTGCCAATGCTGACGCAACAATCGCCAAACCAATGATTGCATTGGTGATCTTTTGTCGAGCACTTTCAGTCTTACTCTTGTCTCCGCCAGCGGTCAGCCACTCAATACCACCCCAGATGAGGTAGATGAACACCAACAAGCCGACGATACCGAGAGTGAACTTCAACAGCGAACTGATCAGTTTCCCGATGTCGTTGATCTTAAAGCCAGCTCCTGCGGCGTCGACGTTGATTGGAGTATCAACAGCGAATGCTGTTGAGGCTGCAAGTGCGAGAGTCGTGACACCTGTCGAAATCCCAGTGATTAATTTTTTGACCATAGCATTCTCCTTTATAGAATATCGATATGCTACTAATGATATTCTATCATACTAGGGGAGGTAAAGGGGGGAATCAAGGGTGGATTTTACTGACAGCCTCGGATGTCCACACCAGGAAGTAGTGTCGTCCCGCCCAAACAGCCACATGGCTCAAGATGCGGATAGTTGAGGCCTCCCGCTCCAGCTGGCATACAGCGGACCGAGGCAGCTCCACTGTTTGAACAATAGCCGCCGGCACCGTTGTCACTGACAGTACTTCCAATAGCAATATTCCCGGCACACGTGTTCGCGACTGGCGTCGTCCCTGTAGTAGTGTTGCTTCCTCCTGGGGCAGGTTGCGTGGTGGTCGTCCCACCTCCTCCATTGCCTCCGCCGATGGTGACTTTGGTCGAAAGACCAAGGAAATTTATGAGTATCGTATAGAACACGAATACGCATGCAAGGATGGCTAAGCCAATAATCGATTGCGTGATGCGACTGCGTCCTGCTTCGATCTTTGCTTTATCGCCCCCAGAGAGCAACCACTCTGCGCCGCCCCAAATAAGATAGACGAACAGAATAAAGCCACTGATGCCTGCGACCCACTTTGAGACGGAGCCAAGGAGTATTCCAAGATTTGAGACGAGATACCCAGACGTCGCCGGGGCAACGGTCACGGAATCATCATAGCCAGGAGGAAGTCCTTGCGCAGTGATCACACTTGGCAGAAAAATAGCACTGCCAATCAGAATTGCCAAAATAAGTGTGAACTTTTTTATCATAGAGACTAGGCTCTGTACTCATGCGTTGGAATACTTCCCATTCCGTAGTTGCCGATGTTAAATCGTGTGCGCAGACCAAGGAAATTGAGAACAAGCCCAAAGATCAAGAAGACGGATGCCAATATGACGAGTCCGATCACGCCCTGCGTCATCATACCTCGTGCTTCTTCGATCTTTCCTTTCTCTCCTCCAGCAGTAATCCAGCTAAATGCACCGTAGAGTAAGAAGTAGAGGACGGCGATCGTCCCAACCGTGAGAATGGCGCTTGCGCCAATTTGTAACAATTGATCTAGAGTGCCAATAGGAGATATCAGCGCAGTTGATCCGCCAATGTTGAGTGGTTGAGTCTGGGCAAGCAGTATAAACATAAAACTACTTTCTATACATTATTCGCAAATTGTAGATTCAATAGATCGATTCCTAATACTTTGCCTACGAAGACGCTGATCGCAACGGTGCCCGCTAGGACGAGCATACCGATGACACTTTGAGTCATGCGATCTCTGGCTGCCTGTACTTTGCCTTTTTCACCACCCGCAGTGATCCATTCAAGTGCCCCAATGATCAACATAATAAGGAGTGCTAAGCCACCGAGAGTGATTGCCGTTCGCCAGAGCGTAATGATGATACTGGCCAGAGCCGTGCTCGGAGCGGCGGCAGCAGAACCAAAAACAGGAGCGACGGCCGGGTTGGTAATCTGTGCAATAAGTGTAAACATACATTTACCTCGGTAAAATTGTTCCTATCATTTTCACTGGGTCAAGTAAATCTATGCCAAGTACTCTGCCAACGACACCGGCAATACTATAAGCAGCGATCACTACGACAAGTCCAAGTGCGGCTTGAGTCATCTGGTTGCGAGCCGCTTCGACTTTGCCTTTGTCCCCACCAGCTGTAATCCAGGACAGACCAGCAAAGATCAAGTAAATCAAAAACATGATACCGGCGAGACCAGTGACGAATCCAATGATATTACTGATGAAAAGGGCAATTGGCGTGCCCACACCAACTGCACCTGCGCCAGGAGAAAAAACCGCGGTAGGTGGATCTAGTTGACCAAGTTGAAGTGTGCCTGCGGCTGCAAGTAGTTGTGACATACATTATGGCAATGCCGTCGGGATTGTCGGCCTAAGAATAAACATAGAATCACCAAACAAAAGCAAACTCACGAGCGCTGTTATTAAGAATGCACCCGCGATAATCACGAGACCAATCAAACTGTACGTCATCTGATTCATGGCCTGTTCAGTGGCTTTCGCATTCCCGCCTGAACTTAAATACGTGTAACCGGCCGAGATAATATTGAATAGTCCAAAAAGACCGGCGACTACGGTAACGAGTTTAATGATATTTGAGATAAAGACCAATAGTCCCGCCGGACCGGGTGTGAACTTATCTACTCCTGGCGGGGTAGTCACTGAGCCAAATATTTGAAAAACCATGAAGCTAAGCATCATATGTATTTTGTATTATAGCGTCGCATTCAATATTGGTACACCGGTGAATGCCTGAACGATCTGAATAATCCAATACGCAGCAAAAATAATGATAAAACCGATGATCGCTCCCATGATCTGATTCTTGCCAGATTCCACGCTCTTGGCATTGCCTCCGGAGGCAACGATCGAAAAGCCGCCACCGATTATCAGGAAAAGCAGTACCAACCCGGAAATGACAAAGATGATGGGGATCAAGAGATTGAGAAACGATGCGACAGAAGGATATGAGCTGGCAATTGTGCCACCTTTTTCATTGATTTTGAGCATGGTCCCCAGGCTCTGTGCCGGTGCTCCATTTCCACTGCCTAAAGCAAGTAAACTCATACCAGTAGTATACAATATGTTCATGCAGTTTAGAAATGAGCAAGACCTCATCGTAAAGCTCAAGGCGGGCGAAAGTTCGAGCGTCAACATCTGGTATGCGACCTCAAAAGACGAGTTACTTGCATTTTTCCTCAAGAGAATGAGTAGTGAAGCTGATGCGCAGGAGCTCGTCCATGATACGTATCTGTCTTGTCTTTCTTCGCTTCCACTTTTTCGTGGTGATTCCGGATTATGGACATTTATGGTGTCGATTGCTCGTCACGAGCTCGCTGACTACTGGCGCAAACGATACGCCAAGAAAGCTATTGCGCTTTTACCGTTTGGGCAAGAACTTCTTGATTCCGTCGAGGGTGATGCTGATGAGCACTCCTGGGTACTCGATCACGGGCGGGAAATATCCCATATCCTGCATCAATTACCTGAGGAAATCTCAGAATTGCTGCAACTCAAATATGTCGACGGCTTGTCTGTAAAAGAGCTTGCGACTCACTACGGGTTGAGTTTTGCGGCGATGCAAAGTAAATTGCATCGAGCCAAAGCGGTATTTAAAGAACAGTATGAACGAACCACAATTTCTTGAGGAACTACAACACAAGGCAAAAGTACAGGCAGCGATAGAACACAGTTCGCCACTTCCACAGTGGTCGAGGCCCTTTGTATCGATCGTAGGTCTTCACTATTGGCAGTTTTTGCTAGGCGTCTCATTTGTCGTCGCGATGATCATTTGTATTTGGTTCTTCCCAGGAGTCTATGCCCACAATTCTCTCTAAAAGCACTGGCTTAGGATATGGAGTGATGGCTACGATCCTCGGGGTACTTACGCATCCATACCAAACCATGCAAAAAGTGGTTTCAAAAGATATCCCAATTGGATTTGTCTTTTTCCCAGCGGTTTTTTGCCTCATCGGTTGGCTTTTCGCTCATGAGTTATCGTCTCTACTGCTCGCCATTCTTCCTCTGATCGGATTTTGGTGGTTCCTCGAGTGTTGGTGGCTGTCTTTTTGGGGTCTTTGGCAAGTCACCCTCATCTATCTCTTCTGGCGCTTTTCTTCGAGTTTGCATTGAATGAATCTTCAGTGAATGATTTTCAGCAAAAATTGCGACTATTGTCTTGTCTATGCAAATTTCACGCCATTGGCGACTGAACGCTGTGCGCTACCGTCTCCAAGGTGTCCGCTATGAAAATGGTGAGACTAGTCTACAAAATAGGCCCGGTGGTCCATCTGAGGCGGAAGTTGAGTGGGCAGTGACTGTTGCCCGAAATTTATCAAAATTGAATGATTTCAGAGATTTGAACCCTGAGGGCGCTCGTAATGGAAAAGAAAGTGCGGCATGAATCTCGATCAAGTCATATTAGTCGACGAACTTGATCATGAAATTGGTGTGATGGATAAGCTTGAGGCACACAGGGGAGCAGGAAAATTACATCGAGCCAGTAGTGTGTTTTTATTCAACGCCGGAGGAAAGCTGTTGATCCAGCAGCGAAGCAGCAAAAAGATAGTCGGTGCGGGTCAATGGGCGAATACGTGTTGCGGTAATGTACGGCCAGGTGAATCGTATCTTGAATGTGCACAACGTCGATTGCATGAAGAGTTAGGAATAAGTATTGGTAGAGACGAGTCTCTGACTCGTCTCCAAGAAATCACCAAGTTCATGTATCAGACGCAATGTAACGACGAGTTTAGTGAGTATGAGATGGATACCGTTTTTGTCGGCAAATACGATGGAGAAGTCTATCCAAATCCAGATGAAGTTGCAGAGGTTAAGTGGATCGATTTAAAAGATTTATTACGACAGATTCCGCTTGCTCCTTGGGTACAAATTATGGGAAATAAAAGTATTCTAGTAAAAATTCAGGAGAAAATATGTTGAACGAAAGAATAGTCACTAGAGTTGACGGAACAGATATTGTTACAGTCGAACCCATCTCAGCGGAGATGGCAATAATTGTCGCAAATTCACAACTGTATGCAATGGCTTTGAACGGTGAAGTTCCTGAAATTGAAGGTATGGATATTGAAGAAATGAGGAAATCGGTTAAGAGTATCGAAGCAATGGACTGATATGAAATCACTCACACTTCTCAAACTCGGTGGTGCGGTCATCACCAACAAAGAAATTCCAGAATCGGTCAGAGAAGATGTCCTTTCTCGGCTCGTTGATGAGATTGCAAAAGCATGGGCGAAGAGACCAGGCACATTTATCTTGGGCAATGGCGCAGGTAGCTTTGCGCATGTCCCTGCGAGTCGCTATAAGACAATCAATGGCTTTATCCATGAGGAGAGCGCTATTGGCATGGCGATCACACAAGATGCAGCAGCAAGACTCAATCGCATGGTCGTCAGGTCACTCATTGAAGCTGGAGTGCCTGCCGTCTCTGTCGCTCCTTCAAGCATCATTCTCGCTGATCAGACACATCCGAAAACCTGGTATGGAGACGTCCTCATCAATCATCTCAAGCGAGGGCTCTTACCGGTGGTCTTCGGGGATGTGATCGCAGATGCTTCGCAAGGTTGCACGATCTGGTCTACCGACACCGTTTTTTCTTTCTTGAGTAGAGAGTTGCCGGCACTTGGATACAATGTGCGAGACATCATCCATGTGACTGAGGCCGGAGGAGTCTGGAAGGATTCTCAGACAAAAGAAATTTTCCCGATGATTACACTCTCTATGAGAGAAGAAGTGCGAGGTTCAATGACGGACGTCAAAGGGTTTGATGTCACTGGTGGGATGTGGCATAAGATTCAAGAAGCATTGAGTCTAGCGGAGATGGGGATACAAACACGAATTGTGAGCGGAACCGAGCAAAAAGTCGTATACAATACACTTCTTGGTGATGTCTCTTTTGGTACTGTCATTACAAAGTAAAGTCTCTCCTATGTCACTTCCACAACACGTCGCGATCATCATGGACGGAAATCGTCGCTGGGCAAAGCAAAATAAAATGAAAGCCCTGCAAGGGCACTCCTATGTGGTGGATCACTGTATCGAACCATTGGTTGATCGCTGTATCGCACTCGGCATCCCATATCTGACTCTCTGGGCATTCAGCTCGGAAAACTGGCATCGCGACAAAGAAGAAGTCGCTGGCCTGATGCAGATCTTTCGCAGAGCGTTTTCAAAGAAAGTGGAAGACTTGCACAAAAAAGGAGTCAAATTGGGAATTATTGGCGATATTGATGCATTTCCAAAAGATATCGCTGACAACGCGAAAGAGTGGGTAGCTATCAGCCAAAAGAATACGAAAATAACGGTAAATTTTGCACTAAACTATGGAGGAAGATCAGAGATACTACGCGCCGTTGCCAAACTATCAATGAATAACGAACAAGTAACAACGGAGAATTTTGAAAAGCATTTATACACGGCAGGAATGCCAGATCCAGATTTATTGATTCGCCCAGGAGGAGAGAAGCGAATGTCTGGTTTTATGCCTTGGCAAACGGTGTATACAGAGCTGTACTTCACTGACACACTCATGCCGGACTTTGGTCCGGAAGAGCTTGATCTTGCGATAGAAGAATACCAGTCTCGACAACGACGATTTGGAAAATGAGCTACAAGATGCTGATTCCAAAAATAGTTTGCACCAGTTGTGCGATCCAATAGGAGGAGAAGAGCAAAATAAAGCCGATGATCGCTGCATTGATGCGCTGTTTCCCCGCTTCTTGAGATTTCGGATTCGCTGCTCCAGTCAACATCTCAAATCCTCCCCATATCAACATAATAAACAGGATCAACCCTCCAAATGTCATCAAATAGGGAAGCAATCGGCTGAGAATTCCACGAGGAGTGGTCAAATCTGCATTTGGCGTCCCTCCAAAAATTGATGCATTTAAACTGTCCAATGTCGCCGCATTAAGACCAACGCCTCCTCCTCCAGGTGCTTGACCAAATTGTTGGCAAAGCTGAGATGGTGTGGGTGGGCCGCAATAATACGCAGTGGTTCCGTCGGGGCACGTAGTCGTTTGAAGCGTACAAGTCGCTGGAATTGGATTACCGTTTGGACCAGTAATCGTCTGCAGGCAGGTAATTGGAGCAGTTGACCAGCTACCACAATTTCCTGCTGCGGCGCTGACTCGTTGAGTAGTTGAAAGAAGGACGAGTAAGGCAAGTACGCAGCTAATACAGAATCTTCTCATACCTGTAGCGTACAGGATTTTGCGTGCCTTGAAAAGCCGATTTATAGAATAGAAATGCCGAAGATCGTTTGCACCAGTTGTGCCAACCAGTAAGACGAGAAGAGTAAGATAAAGCCAATGAGTGCCGACGTGATCCTCGATTTGCCTGCTTGTTGGGCTTTTGGGTCGGCAGCTCCTCCCAACATCTCAAACCCTCCCCAGATCAACATGATAAACAGGATCAACCCTCCAAATGTCATCAAATAGGGGAGTAGTTCTGAGAGGATGCCTCTTGGCGTGCTAAAAGTAGTCGCCTTGGCTGCATCAGGTACGAGCTCAGTATTGAGAGCATCCAGACACCCCTTCGTCAACGTGTCACAGGCAGCTGCTATGAGATTTGGCATATATAAGGGTATTTTACCATTCTTTATGTCCCAAAGCCTGGAATCTGGAGAATTGTCACTCCGATGAAGCGCAGAATGATGATCGAGAAAATGACAAACAAGAGACCCATGATCGCACTCGTGATCATTTCTTGCCCCTCTTTGACTCGCGTCGGATCGCCACTACTTGTCGTCAGTAGGAATGCGCCGTACAGGATTGAGAGAAGCACGAAGCCTCCGGAGATCCCCATGCCAATGCGAATGAAAGACGTGACAATGCCTTCCTTTGTTGTTCCCACACATCCAAACGCAGTCCAGTACTCCCCATTGTTAAAACAATTTTGGCATAGAGTCTTATCGTTACCGGTTGCCTGATCACACAAAACGAAAGGAGCCGCAGTCGTCCCTGTTCCTGAATTACCGTTTCCTGGATTTGTAGGGACTGTTGTCCCACTATTTGGATCATAGGCAAGATTAATTGAGCAGTATCCTTGGATTCCTCCAGCTTGAATTATCGAGATTGTTGTCGTTTTCAAAGGATCAATAGCGAACGATTTTGAGACAGTTCCGGAACTGCTTGTGAAATTACTAGAAAACTGGTACGTCGCACCCGTCTGTGCAAGACGAATCTGGTATGACTTGGAGTCTTTTATGCCGCTGGCGTTGTATGTCGTCGTAACCGAAGTTGTACTAGCAAGGATTGGATTTGGTGAATAGGCTAAACTGCTGCAATCAGGAGTAATCACTGTGCTAGATATATCACTGATGCTGAACGCATTCTCAAACTTGCACAAATCTTGAGCTGTAGAGCCAATTGTTCCTCGCAGGACCAGGTAGTAGTCTGCAGACGTTCCGGCATTTGCAGGCTTTATCGTATCTATTGGCACTGGAGCTGTAACGGTCTTTCCATCAGTCGAAAGTGTGGCTGTTCTCTTTGAACAATAGCCGAATGTATCGCCATTCAAACATGCCCAAATTTCAAAATTAGACGCGGTTGACTGCCAATTTGGCGTTGTTGGGGTAAAAGTGAATTGAACGTTTGAACCCGGCCCGTAGTCTGCAGGTACTGTTGAATCGGAAGAATAAGTCTTTGTCGTCCCAGCAGCTGGACTCAAAGAACAGTTAAAAACCTGAGCAGAAACAATGTAATCGGAGTGCAAGAAAACAAGAGACAGAATCAAGACTACAAAGATAGCTTTTATTTTGGCCCCCATACCCTCTAATTTTACCTCCTAATGCTCAATGAGCCAAGGGTGTAACTTTGATCACGCATTTTCGGGTGGGAATGCACTCTCAACTACGCTAGAATGGCTACGTGACTGCCAAACGACTTTCCCGAGTACTTCTGACTGTAACCCTCTTATTCTTGGGTATTTTTTGGGGCAAGTTGCAGAACTCGGAGATCGGGTTTGATACCGCATTTTCGCTGTTCCATTTTGCATACCATGTGCCGATCGTGCGAGCTGACGAAATTGACGATCTCCAACATCAAATTGATGAACTCGCGAAACTTAAAAAACTCTCTGAGGATGCGACCACTCCACTTGAGAAGCAAGTCTCAGATCTCAACTCCAAGATCATCAATGCGCAGCGGGGGATAGCCTCAGCGCAGAAGCAGTCTGAAGATGCGGGGAAGCAGATTGAGAGCCGAGAAAAAACGATCGGGAGTGTGTACAGCATTTTTTCTGCTCGTGTCGCTGAGAAATATCGTACCAAAGGGAAAATCGATCCTTTCGTGGTTTTTCTCTCGAGTAAAGATCTCTCAACGCTGACAAACACACTCACCTACCAATTTAAAGCTGCGCAACAAGACTCGCAAGAATTGACTCGTCTCGCCACAGAAATTCAGTCGCTGGAATCTGACAAGAAAAAGTATGAGGAGACGAAATTGCGACTCGCGGTCCTCCAAAAAAGTCTTGATAGTAGTGCCTCATTCTTTAAGGGTGAGATCGCAAAAGCAAAAGCGTATCAAAAAGATTTGGCTGGAAAAATGGCAGCACTTTCAGCCAAGCAGCAGCAAATCTTAGCGGAACGAAGTGGGACGGCGACGACAGCAGTAGGTGACGTCCCGTTGGCGGACGATCCTGCGAGTCAACCCGGATACAATCCAGGGTTCTCTCCAGCGTTCGCTGTATTTTCATTTGGAGCTCCTCACTTTAAAGGACTCTCGCAATATGGAGCATTTGGACGCGCAAAAAGTGGACAAAATGCTGAGACAATTCTGCGAGCATATTATGGGAGCGGAGTTGATCTCAAGAAAGATTATTCGACGGGGATTCAGATCAAAGTGACTGGATACGGTACTGTCGACATCGAGACATACGTCAAGCGAATCTATGAGATGCCATCATCCTGGGGAGATCAAGGAGGGCTAGAAGCTCTCAAAGCGCAGGCAGTCGCAGCGAGGTCGTATGTCTTGGCTGTGACAAACAATGGCGCTAGCAGTATCTGTGCGACAGAGGCATGTCAGGTGTACAAACCAAGCAACAAGGGAGGGAAGTGGGACCAAGCGGTCGACGAGACTCGTGGATGGGTGCTGCAGGCGGGAGGGAAACCAATGGTGGCGTACTATGCCTCAACCTCAGGTGGATACCAACAGTCATACACGACCAATGGATATACCACTCCTGGATTTTGGGATACAACCAGCGATTGGTCACATTGGGCTGACGGTGCGTATGAAGGAGTCGGAAAGGGAAGTAGTCCATGGTTTTACAAGGCGTGGTATCGCAGTCGAGGAGGAGACAGTTGTGGGAGATCACATCCTTGGCTCACGCAATCAGAATTTGCAGACATTCTCAATGCTTGGCAAGTCTTGACGAATGGTGGCGACTCGTCGAGGGTCACTCCGATGGGGTCGTGTAATGGAGGCAATCCATTTTCAATGGACGAGCTTAAATCGCAGGCAGATTCTCATGGAGGTTCATTTACGAGCGTTTCCTCGATACGTGTCGAGCACGGGAGTAATGGATTTACAAAGTCTGTCGTGGTGCAGACAAATCGAGGCGAGATCAGGATACCCGGCGATCAGTTTAAGACGGCGTTCAATTTGCGAGCACCAGGACGAATCTCAGTCAAAGGGAACTTGTTTAGCGTGGAAAAGAAATAAGCTTGCAATCAGTTTTGCAGTACTCGTGTCGTCCAGTGAGGACATACCTGCGTGCTGAAAACTTGGATTGCTTCGCTTGTTTTTAATGAAGTCTAGTTGGGGTATAATAGTCAAATGCCAGATATTTTTGACGCATCCAAGTCAGTGAAATCCATGAGTACTCTTCCAAAGAAGTCTGCAGCCCAACAAGTTAGCGAGGCGGAACAGTACAGCAGCGTCCTTCGTGATTCTCCATCCTCAAACAGCCCGTTGGCCTCATACTGTCCCAAACCGCTTGGTGTCGGTTTTGATATCCAACATGATGACGAGCCAGTACTTCTCATGCTGAGACAGCATCCGATTGTAAATATTACTTGGATATTGCTCACTATACTTTTGCTGATTGCCCCAGTTGTCATCCTCCCGTTTGCTCCATTTTTAGACTTTCTGCCGGGTAACTATCAGTTTATTGCCATCCTCGGATGGTACATCATGGTGTTTGGATACGCACTTGAACAGTTCCTCATCTGGTTTTTCAATATTTACATCGTAACTGACGAGCGCGTGATTGATTTTGATTTTTATAACTTACTGTTTAAAAAAGTGAGTGAAGCAAAGATTGAAAACATCGAAGATATTACCACTTCAAACAATGGCCTATTACAGTCAATCGTCGATTTTGGGGATATCCGGATTCAGACTGCTGCCGAGATACCAGAAATCGAATTTGAACGCGTCCCACACCCAGATATGGTAGCCAAATTCTTGAGCGAGATGATCGTTCAGGAAGAGCAGGAACGACTGGAAGGGAGAGTGCGCTAATATGAATTCCCCTATGCCTCAATTTTTCAATACAATTTTTGACCCTACGAGTCCAGTCCTTATTTCAGGGAATTTCCTGTTGATGATCCTCAAAGGAATGTTTCTGATTGGCTTTGGCCTCTATGTCATCTTTGCTTTCGCAGTCCTCCGTCAAAGTGCTTTGATGACTCGGAGTGTCCAGACTGGTTACAATTTATTGCTCACTCTTTTTGGTTGGCTTCATCTTGCTGCCGCAATTGCTGTGTGGCTATTTGCATTCTTCACACTCTAACTAGCACTTTTTTGATCTCCTTTGCTATGATGAACGCATGTCGGAGCAGTCGAGTTTTTTAGTTGGTATTCCTACGGAAACTATATGGTCATCATGCAGTGATCTCTCTTCGGGAGCTTTGAAACTCATTCTCGCGATTACGACGATTGGACCGGACGCATCATCAGCTGGGAAACTTGCCATCGCAGAGTTCGCAAACTGGCTGAAAAGTGATCCTACTATTGAAGAAGCACAACGCAAGCTTACCGCTTGGCCACTCGCTCCCGATTGTCAGCTTGTCGTTTGGTTTGAGCGTGAAGGGCTTTCGTTGTTCGCCACCAATGATGGCCTTGTCGGAGTGATTCGACAAGGGAAATATTTTCAGATTCTACGTGCGACGCAATCTCTCCAAGTTGTCAGCGGGACTGTCCACGAATCAGACACGCTATTTTTTGGAACGCAAGCCTTTGCAAGCAGGGTTTTATCGAACTCTTTGCAAACACCGAATTTATTTTCACACCAATCCACTGAACCAGACATGTGTGCCTACTTGCGAAGATCGCTACTGGATCTTCACGAAGAGCCAACGAGTGTTGTGAGTGAAAAATCGAAAGATGTCATACCTCGCCGAGCCTATTCAGCTCGTACATTTTGGTTGCACGTCTCGCCTGCATACAAGAAATTACTTTCCTATGTCATCGTCGTGGGTGTGGTGCTCATCGGCATCGCACTTTTACAACGATTTATTCTTTCGGCAAGAGATCGCAGAATATCTGGAGCCACAGCGCCACTTTCGAAGCGTTTGTCAGCTATAGAAGCGTCGACTGTAGCAAGAATGGAGAAAGAAAAGCAACTTGACGAATTGGTACGTGATACCAATCAAGCAAAAGTAGACAACTCTTCGGATCCGGCCATTGAAAGTAAACTCGAAGTGTTCAGCCTCAATTTGAATTCAGTGTATGAGCAAATCTCCAAACAGCGACACATTGATCACCTCCCTGTTTTTTATGATTTCCGCTTGATCAGTACGGATTTCGTTGCATCTGAAATCCAGTTTGATCTGTTGGGAAAGCTCGCAATCTTTCTTGATACGGCACGAGGCAAACTGGTTTCGCTCTCGCTTGAAAAAAAACAACCTCAGGCATTGTCACTCAATAGTGATGTGGGGAAATTGCTTTCATTGACGATCGTCGATCGCAAAGCCTATGTTTTGGGGAAAGCCGGTATCTATGAAGTATCGTTGCCGTTGGATACAGAGGGGAAAGTGGTGGCTTCTGCTTCTGCGGATTGGCAAAGTCCGGAGCGCATTGGAAGTTTTGGAACGAATGTATATGTATTTGACTCGCAAAGCAGGCAAATTTTTAGATATGACCGTGGCGATTTCTCGAGCTCTCCCTCGGCTTGGTTACGAGGCAAAGGCGGCGTCGATCTCGACACGATTACTTCACTCTCCATCGATGGTGATGTCTGGGCTGGTACATCAACAGGGACGTTGTATCGGTTTACCCGTGGAGATCGAAGTCAATTTTCCTATCAAGATATCGTCCATCCACCAGAATCCTCGATCGCTTTGTATACGGCGAATCTCTCGAATAACCTCTACGTCCTCGAACCACGAGCATCAAGGCTTGTCGTTTTTGATAAGACAGGAGTGTATCAGTACTCGATCGTTTGCCCTGACTTTGCGGCCTCTACTTCACTCATTGTGGACGAAGACACAAAGCGAGCGTACGTATTGGCAGGAAGCTTGGTGTATGAAGTTGAGTTGTAAAGGTATAATCCTCTCATGATCCCCTTGATTGAAAATAAAAAAGCTCGAATGGAGTATGCAATCATCGATACGCTCGAAGCTGGCATTGTGCTGACTGGGCAGGAAGTGAAGTCTTTGCGTGCAAAGCGAGTGTCGATTCATGACGCATTTGTCAGGGTGCTCTCAGGCGAAGTGTATCTGATCAATGCACGCATCGAGCAACTCCAAAATGTGGCGCATATTGCATACGAGCCGACACAGTCACGCAAACTACTTTTGAAAAAAAAGCAGATTCGCGATCTGGAAGCGCTGCTTCACACGAAAGGCCTGACTGCAGTCCCACTGATGATCGGGACCAGTAAAAATTACATCAAAGTTTTGATAGGAATTGGGAAAGGGAAGAAGACGTACGAACGCAAAGATGAACTGAAAGCTCGGGATCTCAAACGAGAGTCCGAGCGAAGTCTAAAACTTCGAAAATGATGCTAAGTGGGTCAGCTGAGCTGACCATCACCAAGCTTAGCTTGGTGGAGATGCCCGGATTGAACCGGGGTCCGTATATGAACTTCTACATCGTCTACACACGTAGGCGATTCTTGATAAAGATTAAGCGGTCAATCTTCAAGCCATACTTAATCATCTCTCATCAAAGATTTCTACCGAAGGGATGAGATACCTTCGATGTAACACACTGACTGTGTTTCCACCTAAACCCTGACGTCAGTGAGATAAAGGTCTAGATGTCATTGGATTACGCAGTTGCGTAAACGTTTGAAGTGACTGGTGAGAAGTCAAAAAGACTCTTCACGAAAGCCACTGCATTGCTAACTTTAGTTGCAATTATGTTTTTGGCTCTGTTTTACGTCTTCTCTAGCCAAAGACGGTGTGCAGATGTAAAAGAGCGATACACGTCGAAACGTACATCCCCAAGAGCTCCATTTTACCATATCTCTTGATTCTATTCTCTTGTCTCTCGTATTTTAGTGGCCATGTGCGACTGCCACCCCATATACCTTTCCGGCTCCAGCCTGCTTGAGAGCTTTGGCGCAAGCCGAGAGAGTCGAACCAGTCGTCACAACATCGTCGACGATGATTATCGTGTCCGATTTGCGAAGCTTGATACTCACTTTGTACGCATTCGCACTATTCTGAAGTCTGCTCTTTCGATCGAGTCCAGCTTGAGCCGGTGTGGCTTTGACTTTTTTGAGTACCTGTGAGCTCATCGGCACTCCGAGTGCTTTCTGTAGGTCGCGAGCCAGAAGTTCGCTTTGGTTAAATCCACGGTCCATTTGTTTTCGCCTATGGAGTGGGACGGGAAAGATGACTCTCGGGTGCACAGCCTCGCAGAGTCGTGCCTGAACAAGATAATGAGCGAGTAACACTCCCAACGTATGGCTCTCTGCATAAAAGTAGGAATATTTGATATCGGTGATAAGTGTCTTGATTTCATCTTGAAATGTGGTCATGACGAGAAGACCATCTAGCGCGGTATCGCGCCTGCACTTCTCGTGAACCGAGAGTGTTGCAATTTTCTTCATGCATCCTGGACAGAGGGGAAAATCGTACATTGCAATATGTGAGTAGCAGTCTCGACACAAATAGACGCCCCACTTGCCACATCCCACACAAAATTTAGGAAAGATAAGGTCGAGAAGAAGCTCAACAATACTCACAAAAAAATTGTACCACTCTAGCGGACTTTGTCTCGAATGAAGTGCTCTCCTTCGCGATCTACTTAGCGGACTTTGTCCGCCGTAGTCCCGCTAAGCGGGACGAAGGCGGAGAGGGAGGGATTCGAACCCTCGAGGAGCTTTCACCCCTAGTAGTTTTCAAGACTACCGCACTAAACCACTATGCGACCTCTCCTGAGCATACTATTTTACCAGAGTTTATCTTATTTGCGTCTCTCGACTTAAAGTGGTAAACTAGCGAAGTATTGTGTGTATGTGACAAGGTGGGGCTCCCACCTTTTTTTAAAGGTAAATAGTAGTATTCAAAGGAAACCAATATGGCAGCAAATGCTCAAGCATCAGCCCGAACTGAATTTGCATCGGCCCTGACTCAAATTGCCAGTGAACGTGGCATTGAAGTAAAAACAATCATTGAAGCGATCAAAGAAGCCATCAAAGCTGCGTACCGAAAGGACTGGATGCTCCTCAACGCTGACAAAGAATTCGTCGATGAAGATTTTGACGTCGAGATCAATGAGGATAGTGGAGAATCTCGAGTGTTTGACATCACTGGCGGGAAGCGAAAGGATGTCACTCCTCCTGGGTTCGGTCGCATCGCTGCACAAACTGCCAAACAAGTGATTTTGCAAAAAGTCCGTGAAGCGGAAAAGGATGCAATCATCGCTGATTACACCGATAAGATTGGTACGCTCGTGCAAGGAACAGTCATCCGTTATGATGATCGCCATGTGATCGTCGATATCGGTCGAGGCCAGGCCTGGATGCCGGTCGAAGAGCAAATGCGTGGGGAGTTTTATCGCATCAATACCCGTCTGACGTTTTACATTAAAGACATTCGCGAAATGCATCGTGGGCAAACCATCATCGTCTCAAGAGCCGACAAAAACTTGGTCGCTCGCTTGTTTGAGCGAGAAGTCCCTGAAGTGGCTTCAAAAGCAGTTGAGATCGTCTCCATCGCGCGTGAAGCGGGTGTACGTACGAAGCTGGCTGTAAAGTCAAGCCAAGAAGGTGTCGATCCAGTCGGTGCTTGTGTCGGACAGAAGGGTGTTCGCGTCCAAGAAGTCATCAAAGAAGTAAATAATGAGAAAATTGATATCATCCAGTCGGCTGAAGATGCTCGTACCTTTATCCAAGCAGCATTGGCTCCTGCAGAGCATCTCAAAGTCACCTTGGATGAAGAGAAGAAGGCAGCAAAAGTAGTTTGTCCAGATGATCAGCTTTCTCTTGCTATTGGCCGAAATGGTCAAAATGCCAGATTGGCTGCTAAACTGACAGGGTGGCACATCACCATCGTCGGTGAGACCACTCAACCAGAAAATGCGCAAACAGAATTTAGTGCGGCAGAAGATGTAATCGAACCAAAAGTAGAGGAAGCTCAAACAGAATAATATTGTATGGCAATTGAAGTGAGACCACCAGTTATCGCGATCATGGGTCATGTCGACCACGGCAAGACTTCACTTTTGGATGCAATCCGAAAGACGAATGTCGCAGCTGGAGAGGCTGGCGGAATTACTCAGCACATTGGTGCATATCAAATCGAACATGCAGGTCGAAAGCTCACATTCCTCGATACACCAGGCCATGCAGCATTTTCAAAGATGCGATCTCGAGGTGCAAATGTCACAGATATCGTCGTGCTTGTCGTCGCTGCAGATGATGGTGTGAAACCACAGACGCTCGAGTCAATCGAGCACATCAAGCAATCAAAGGTCGAGTACATCGTCGCGATCAACAAAATTGATATGCCAGGTGCTGATGTCATCCGCGTGAAAACGCAACTTGCGGAGCATGAAGTCTTCTTGGAGGGTTTTGGTGGAACTGTCTCCGCTGTAGAAGTAAGTGCGAAGACGAAAAAAGGAGTGCCTGAACTACTCGATTTGTTGACGCTGACAGCTGATTTGAAAGACCTCAAGGCAGATCCAGCAGGATCATTTCGTGGAGTTGTCATCGAGTCTGGGAAAGATTCGCACACAGGTAATTATGCGACGATTCTCGTCAAAGAAGGAAGCCTCAAAGTACGTAATGATGTCTATATTGGCGATCGCAAAGAGCGCGTCCGTACCATGGTCGATGAAAACAGCAAGGCAGTCAAAGAAGCATTGCCAGGTCAACCAGTTCGCATTGTCGGCTGGCAAGAAGTCCCTGCAATTGGTGCGCTCGTGAGCCACGACATCAGTGCAAATACAGATCTTGAACGCACAGCGGTCCCTGTGACTGATGAAACCAAACTTCGCATGATCATCAAAGCTGACGTCGCCGGTTCTCTTGAAGCGTTGATTGGTAGCATGCCTCCAGAAGTTGCGATCTTGAGTAGTAGTGTCGGTGATGTGACGGAATCAGATGTGCTGTTAGCACAGACGACAGGCTCTCGTATCTTGGCTTTCCAAGTCAAAGTTGCAAAATCCGTTCAAGAGCTCGCCGACAATCACAATGTAAAGATCCGCACGTACAAGATCATCTACGAGTTGCTCGAAGATCTTGAAAAAATCGTCTTTGCTTTCCTCAATCCAAAAGCCAATGAAGTCACGCTCGGAAAAGCAGAGATCATCGCTCAATTTGAGATCAAGGGCGACAAAATTGCTGGCTGCAAAGTGACCGAAGGTGAGATCAAACGCGGACAAAACATTTATTACTATCTCAAGCGAGAAGATAAAGAGATCGGTTCGCCACGTGTCCGCACCATGAAACAAGGGAAAAATGACGTTGATGTAGTCAAAGCTCCGAGTGAATGCGGTATCGTCTTCCGCGGAACTGTGCGCTTCGCAATCGGTGACACGGTCGAGTGTTACACCATGAAAGAGATTTAAACTCTTTGACTCCGTTCCCCCAATCTGTTAGAATAGGCCTATAAGTAGAGACGCTTTTTAGAGCTTTGCGCCGATACATTTGCCGATGGGCAGTGTTTTGACTCAAATCTCCACGCGAACAATTTTTTCTTTTTGCTTTCGGTAAACCTCTCTACTTTTTGTATCTCTACACTATTTCGGGAGGTTTTGTATGACCCGAGAACAAAAAATTCTGCTCGCAGGCAGCAATTTGTGGTATTTAGGCGAAGGGATGTTGGGACCGCTTTTTGCAGTGTTTACGCAGCGTTTGGGTGGTTCGATCTTGGATCTGTCCTGGGCCTGGTCACTCTACTTGATAGTGACAGGCATACTGGTCTCCATTGTCGGACATTACTCTGATAAACCATGGTTTGATAAAGCAAAAGTACTCGTCGCCGGATATGCACTCAATGCACTCTGTACGTTTGGGTATTTATTTGTTACCAACACAAAAGGAGTATTGATCCTAGAGGTGTGTCTGGGAGTGGCATCTGCTATGTCTAGTCCGACCTGGAGTAGCTTATTTTCTATGCATGAAGATAAATCCAAATCTGGTCGAGCTTGGGGCCTCGCCAACGGACAAGCGCAGCTTATGAACGGCATTGCTATCCTCATCGGCGGCGTGCTCGTCGAGAAGTTTTCGTTTTCCGCACTCTTTTTTATCATGGGCTGCGTGCAAATAGTTGCCACGATTTTACAAGCACGACTCTTGATCAAACCTAAGAAAATAAAAAAAGGTGTACCATACAACGATGTCTCGTCATACGATTATTCCCGCAGTGCACTTGTTCTTGATCAAGGATGATCAAATCTTGTTAGCTCGCAGGTTTCAGACTGGCTACGAAGATGGAAACTACAGTGTCCCAGCTGGGCATGTAGAAAAAGGTGAGACAGCTACAATCGCTGTCATCCGCGAAGCCAGAGAAGAAGTAGGTATTTCAGTCGATGTCAAAGACGTGAAAATGGTTCACGTCATGCACCGACGATCGGACAGCGAGCGAGTTGATTTCTTTTTTGAGTGTAAAAAATGGAATCACACACCGACCAATCTAGAACCAGAAAAGTGCGATGAACTTCGTTGGTGCTCGTTACTGCAACTTCCTCACAATACTGTGCCTTATCTTCGCTTTGCTATCGACCAGTATCGACACTCTATTTCTTATTCCGAGTATGGCTGGAGCGGAGAGGTCTAAATCGTTTTTCTGCCACAATCACTCCAATTAGTACGATTCCTAATGATGCGATCTGAAGCAGAGAAACACCTTCTTTGAATAAGAGATAGCTTAATGGGATATAGACGAGCGGTTGCAAATATCCAAAGAGCCCAGCTTCACTCGCTTCAATTTCATCTTGTCCTTTAATATAGGCGGTCAAGCCAATGATCGATCCAAACGTCGCCATATAGAGAGATATAAACCAGACGGACGGGTAGGTAAGATCGATGCGGATATTACGATAGAGTGAAAAGACATCTCCATGCAGTTCTACGATTGCTAGGATAGCAAAGGTCACGAGTCCGACGTAGAAACCGATTGTCGTCGCAAATAACTTTGGGATTTTTCGCAAGTGATTTTTTGCTAATACGAAATAAATTGCGGCAATGATATTGTTTACAAAAACGAGTGCATTGCCGATAAAAGATCCGCTAAAGAGGGCTTCACCACGCAAAAACCCGGGTAAGAACGTCATGAGTAATGTGCCGATGAAAGCAAGTGCGAGTCCTATCCATTCATGTCGCTCTTCCTTTTCCTTGAGAAACCAAATCCCTCCCAAAGTGATAAAGATTGGCGTGGTCGTAGCAATTAGACTCGCTTCGAGCGATGATGTCCGATCAAGTCCAATATATAAGAAGCTGAGACCTGTGGTAGTCCCGAGAAGCTCTAGACCAATGATCGTGCCGATGAGATGACTTTTATTTTTGAGTTTCGGCCAATAATAAAAAAGAATTGGCAATGTAAAAAGCACTGCGAGCGCATACCGGTAAAACAGAAATCGAAACGGAGTAGTAGGTCCGAGTCCAAGCTTGACGATCGGTAAAGCTGCACCCCATGTGATCACGTTGATCAAGAGAAAAATGTAGGCAATCGCTCGCTTGGAAATCTTCACCATCCCTCTAGCGTAACATGGGAAAGGGCGGAGGGGGAGGGATTCGAACCCTCGGTATCTTTCGACACGGCGGTTTAGTAAACCGCTGCACTAAACCACTATGCGACCCCTCCACTGGCTTAGAAGGTTCTATTTTACCAGAGAAAATGTATACTAGCGCAATGCAAGTGAAAATCCTGTGTCTCAATATCTTCGAAGGTGGGCTCCTATGGCAGGCTATCGAGACTTTCGTCAAGCGAGAAAATCCAGATATTCTCTGTCTCCAGGAAGTCTTTAACGGCGATGCGCGCCAGCCCACCAACTATCACTCGATAGAGCGACTGAAAACTCTGCTCCCAGAATATTTTTCGTATTATTCACCAGAACTGCTCGAGATAGCGCCAATGGGACAAGGAGATACCGGAAACGCTATTTATTCTCGATTTCCGATCAGTGAAGAGAAGACCGTCTTTTTACATGAAGAATATCGCAAACTCTTACGACCGAGACGAGAGGATGATTTCTCTCATTACCCTAAAAACTTGCAGAGCGTCGTCGTGACTATAGAGGGGAAGCCGCTCCATGTTTGCAATATGCATGGAATTTGGGGATTGGATGGTGCAGATACCAAAGAAAGACTTCGAATGAGCAAACTCATCCTCAAAGAAATCAAAGGAAAAAAACCTCTGGTACTGATGGGTGACTTCAACATCAAACCAGATACAAAGACAATCGAGGCTATCGAGTCAAAGCTAGTCAATGTCTTCAAAGGCCTACTCACCACTTCATTTAACATGGAGCACAAGAAGAATCCTGGGTATGCGACTGCGGTCGTCGATATGTTTTTTGCGAGTGATGACGTCAAAATCCTCTCTAAATCTGTCCCGAGTGACGATGTGTCAGATCATCGACCGTTACTTGTTAAAATCGAACTATGAGCGACGTCAAAATACATGAGTCATGGAAAAAGGAACTACTGCCTGAATTTGAGAAACCATACTGGACTGAGTTGACGGACTTTGTGCGTGACGAGTACAAGGAAAATACGGTCTATCCACCTGGGAGTCAAATTTTCCGCGCCTTTGATTTGTGTCCCTTTGAGAAAGTCAAAGTGGTGATCGTCGGTCAAGATCCGTATCACGGTCCAAACCAGGCCAATGGGCTCTCGTTTGCGGTCAACGAGGGAATTACGATACCTCCATCACTTCAAAACATGTACAAAGAAATCCGGAGTGATTTGAGCATAGAGCCATATCCTCACGGAGACTTATCTCGTTGGGCAAAACAAGGAGTCTTGATGCTCAATAGTGTCCTCACTGTCGCAGCTCATTCCCCGGCATCGCACAAAGGGAAAGGGTGGGAGCTGTTTACTGACGCAGTGATTGATCGACTCAATCGAGACCGTGACCATATTGTCTATTTGCTGTGGGGAAAGTATGCGCAGACGAAAGGCGCCGTCATCGATCGCGAGAAAAATCTCGTATTGGAGTCGGGGCACCCGTCACCATTTTCGGCGCAACTTTTTTTTGGCCATCATCACTTTAGTCAAACGAACACGTATTTGGCTCTCAATGGCGAAGATCCGATTGATTGGCGATAGTGCTACACTTACTCAATGAAAAAATTCTTAATTCTTTTTATCGTCTGTGGCGCCATTGGCGTCATCCTTATCGCACTCTCGTTCATTCAAAAAGCCCCCAACGTAAAAGTCCAACCGCATGAAGTGACTGAGCCAATTGGTGGCAAAACAGATGCAGAATGGAAAGCGACGCTGACTCCACTGCAATACACGGTCCTTCGTCAAAAAGGTACGGAAATACCGTACACAGGGGAACTTCTCAATGAGCATCGAAAAGGCACATTTGTGACGGCTGACTGTGGCACTTCCGTATTTCGATCAGAGACGAAGTATGACTCGGGGACAGGATGGCCAAGTTTTTACGCGCCGATTGAAGGGGGAGTCAAACTACAGCCAGATGCTGATGGCTCAGGTCGCACAGAAGTGGTCGACACGAAGTGTGGATCTCACCTCGGCCATCTATTTGACGATGGACCAAAGCCGACAGGCATGCGCTACTGCATGAACTCCGCGGCACTCAAATTTATCCCTGATTAAGCGGTCTCGCTCTGGTAGAATACACAAATACGATACATGGAAGCGTCGCATAGTGGCTATTGCAGCGGATTGCTAATCCGCGACCTTCACCGGTCTCGTGGGTTCGAATCCCACCGCTTCCGCCTTCGCTCGCCGAAGCGAGCTACGGCGGACGAAGTCCGCTAAGTAGATCGCGAAGGAGAGGTTCGCCTCGGTGTACGATAAATGATATGTATTATGTGTACATATTAATGTGCGCTGATGGTGAGCCGTACATTGGTTGTACAGAAGATCTAAAAGACAGGCTTGATCGTCATAAAAAGGGGAATGTTCCCGCGACTTCCAAACGACTACCTGTCAAACTCCACGCCTATTTTGCTTTCTCTGACAAATATGTTGCTTTTAATTTTGAGAAGTATCTGAAGTCTGGTTCTGGGAGAGCTTTTCTAAAGAAACATAAAATTGTATCTATATGTGATTAATTAGTTATTTCGTCCCGGCGCAACCACCTTCAACAGTTGTGAATGGAAACACAAAGAAGTACGATACAAATAGTACAACTATCTTTCTTCTATGGGCCTAAACTTCATTGCCATCGCAGTTGCTACAATTCTTGATTTCATCTTCGGAGCAATCTGGTATGGACCAGTCTTCGGAGGAATCTGGGGCAAGATTCATGGATTTGATAATCTTCCAAAAGAAGTGCAGAAAAAAATGATGGCACAAATGGGACCGTTGTACGGAGTGCAATTCGCAGTCACCATCCTGACAAATATCATTCTCGCAATCTTCATCTCCTACGTCCCAGATTGGAATGCATATGCACTGGCGGCATTTATTTGGCTTGGCTTCGTCGTCCCTGCGCAGGTGAGTAGTGTCCTCTTTGGGGGAACCGATCCAAAATGGATTACGACGAAGATCGCGCTCCAAGCAGGTGCGTCTCTTGCATGTCTAGAGATCGCCGCTGCGATCCTTCACATGATGTAATATCATGAAAGCACAGCCAACATTTTTTCGTGATAAGACTGGAAAGATTGTCATCATTCAATTTCCGAACTGGATCTTGTGGTCGGTATTCGTGCTATCGCTCATGCAATATGGAAGCAATCCGAGCATTCGATCGGTTTGCTTTTGGTTTTCAAAAATCTTGCTTTCGTATTGGTCATATCTAGAGATTCGGTATGGAGTCAATGGATTTCGAAAGACGTTGGGTTTCGCTACCATGCTCTATATCCTGTATGGTATCTTCGTGGTATGAACTGGAAACTTCCCCCACGAATCAAAATCTTTGAAGCGCTAGGGTCGATCGCAGATGAGCGAGTACAAATCATGGATCATGGACCAGTAATCATGGCGCAAGTGAATTCTTCAGATGCTTCGAAGTCTTATAAAGTCAAATTTGATCCGGAGAAGAATAAAATTACTAGCAATGACAATGCGAGTAAATGGCAAGGGTACACAGGGTATCCAATCATCGCAGTCCTCATGAAGCTTGGTAAATTAAGTTACAATCCTGTGCTTGCCGAAGGGCTCAAAGGAATTGAATGGAAGAAGATCAACACGCAGTATAAAAATGACTGGAGTAAGACTGAAGAATATATTTTTGAGGATAAAAACAAAGAAAGATTTGAAATGTATGCTCAAAAAATTCTCGATGAGTTACAAAAGCTTTCATTGCAAAGGTAATGAAAACTATCCCTCGACTTCGCTCGGGATGACAATGATTATTGCCCGATAGACTCTAGGAATTTCAACTCCCTGATCTCGGCTATCACTTCTTTGATCAAATCTTCAAGCAGTTTTACGTCATCATTTTTGAGTTCAAAAGTCCGCGAGACAAATTTCTCTCCGTCCGGCTGCACAAACTCAAAGGTTGCCTGCCCAATCGACCAACTCTTATACAATGGGTCGCGAGCAAGGAGTAATTTATAAAAGAGTAACTGCCGTTTCAATGCGCCGCGAATAGGTTCGGGGAGTGACCGTTCTCGTTCACTCATTTCAGTCAAACCTACTTTTCCCTCGATCGTATTGACTGTCTTTTGCTTTCCAGTCTTGTAATCAATCACATGGAGTACACGCTTGGATTCATCTAGTATATCCATGCGATCTACTTTTCCGGAGAGCTTAATGTCATCAAGCAAAATTGGGCCACGTTTCCAGCCAAAGCCTTCTTCTGTGGCGATGACTTTCGGATGCTCCGATCTTTTCTCAAGTAAATATTTTCGCAGCACCTCATGTCCTTGAGTCCGTCTGCTTTCGAAATCATTCGTACTCAATATCTCTCGCTTGAGTCTGTCTTCAAATACCCCAATGGCAAAAGCCTCTTCTGGATGCGTATTGTCATGGGTACGATACGTCTTGTAGTGAGCTTCGAGTGCGGCATGTACTGCGTTGCCAAAGGCGAGGTGAGACTCGACTGACTGCGGTGCCTTGAGGACGTGTTGCTCAAAAAACGCTTGAGGATCGCGTAAATACACATTCAGTGCTGAGACAGAAAGGGACATCTCATCGACGATCGTGCGTATCCAGACTCGCTCTTCATCACTAAATGTTCGAGGTAGCATCGGCCGTAGGCTGGTGAGTGCACTTGCGAGCGAATCATGTGTACTTGTATCGTGTGTTGTGATCAAATCTGAGGGAATCTCAGAGAGAAACTGAGATGGAAGTGCTTCCGTTTGTTTGCCAGCATCGGTTTGAGTTGATGCGTACGAGAACGTTACATTTTGTTTTGCACGAGTCATGGCGACGTAGAGAAGTCGGCGTTCATCTTCGGTGGAGTCATCTTCAGATTGCGTCGCAATGATGCCTTCTGGAAGTGTAATTCCGCTCATGCCTCGTCCACCACCCCAGATACCATCGCGTGCAAATGGAACAAACACAACATCCCATTCTCGCCCCTTTGCCTTGTGTATCGTCGCGATGGTCACGGATTCATGAGCGCTTTCTGAAGAGCCGACTGAGAGTGACAGACCTTGGATCCTCATCGTTTGCAGCATCGTGACAAAAGTCTGCGCACTGATCGAATGATCAGTGGAGTAACTTGCAGCAGCGAGCGTATGAAACGCTTTCAGGATCGCAACAATTTCGGCGACGTCACTTTGCGATTCTGCCCAAGATGTAATTCCGAGCTCCTCATATACATCAGCGATCCAGTTCGGAAGTGCAAACGTAGAGGATAGTTGAGAGAGTTCGAATAATTTCTCGATGCATCCTCTGACTTTTGTATATTGATCTTTAGTTATCATGAGATCAGATGAATCCTTGAGTTCATTCCAGCCAGACAACATATACGTTGCAAAGGAATGTTCTTTTTTCTGTTTTGCAAAGGCTCGGGTCAGAGACATCAAGGCAACCGGAGCAAGACGCATCCAGGGACTTGAAAGTACCGTGTAGAGAAACTCATTTTCGCCATTTGTAGTAAGTAGCGCGAGCGTGCGAAACAAGGCGAGGAGCTGCTGACCCAGAACAGTATCAAGTGCGTCGGTTGTGCGATCGACTTTGTGAGCAATATTCACTTGGGATAGAGCATCAGAGAGGGCAGTGGCCTGATCATTTGTCTTCACGAGAATCGCGATCTCCTGGGGGTTCACCCCCGAATTCAACTTCTCTTGGATCGATTGAGCGACCCAGCCGAGTTCATCAGTGTCAGTCGGCAGAACTGCAAGCTGAATAGAGTTCGAGTCAGATTTGGGGCTTACGAGCGGCTTCGCCAAGCCATCCACCAAGACTTTAACCGCGGGATTTTGTGATGCCAGTGCCGACAACAATGTTTGAGAACTAGTGTTGTGAACTATGAGTGCTTGTGCCGCTTGATACACATCAGGGGGGCAGCGGTAGCCAGTCGACAGCGTGATGACTTGCGCTCTCGGATACCGAGTCAAAAATCCAATCGTGTTTTCAAATGAGGCTCCCTGAAATCTAAAAATTGTCTGGTGGGGATCGCCGACCACAAATACGTTTGCAGAATCACCCCAATACGAAGCCAAAAGATCGACAACGCTGTTTTGAGCTCCATTGGTGTCCTGATATTCGTCGACCAATATGTATTGGAGATTTTCTTGTAATAGCGTCCGTAATATCTCCGACTTTCGAAGTGCTTCGACCGTATGCATGATCATGTCAGTGAAGTCAATCAGGCCAGTCTCACGAAGATCTTTTTGATATCCGATATAGAGAGACGCGAGCTCTTTTTGTTTGGCAATAGCGCTCTCTTTTTTCACTCGTGCGGTTTTTGTCAGAGATTCTCGTTCTTGTTCAAACATACTCTCTTCAGCTGCGACCAGTTCTTTGAATTTCGGAGGAGTGATTCCTTCACTTTTTAATGTGTTAATGGCGGAGAGAATCTTTTTTAAGTAGTGATACTTGGATCCTGGAGTACGGAGTGCAATGAGCTTAGGATCATCTAAAAGCTTTTCGATGATGGAGTGTGTCTGGATCTCACTTGCCGGCGTACTGTCAGTCCGAAACGGAAAGTATTCAGGATATGAGGAGATGACTTCCTGGCAGAATCCATGAAACGTTTGGATTCGGACACTGTAACCTGCGGTGCCGATCAAATCGATCAAGCGCTTCCGCATCGTCGTCGCCGCACTCTCAGTAAAAGTCAGCGCCAGAATATTTTGAGGATTGATGTCTTGGTTTCTTAAGATATTTGCGATGCGAAGAGTGAGGACTTGGGTTTTTCCCGTACCAGGCCCTGCGATGACCATGACCGGTCCATCGATTGTATCAACCGCTTTTTTTTGCTCGGGATTTAATCGTTGATAGGATGTGTCAAACGCAGTGGGCATCGGACACCTAGTCTACCATGAAGCTTTATTCTTTTTTCTTGCCGGCGCGAGCGCGTTCTGCTTGTGAGAGCAATTTCTTGCGGAGTCGAAGCGTACTCTGCACGACTTCCAACAGCTCATCATCAGCCAAGAAATCGAGTGATTGTTCAAGTGAGTAGCGGACAGGAGGGACGAGCTTGACCATCATATCTTTGGTGGCACTTCGCACGTTACTACTGGCTTTGACTTTGTTGACGTTCACTTCCATGTCTTGCTCGCGGCTGTTTAAGCCGACGATCATACCCATGTAGGTCTCTTCACCGGCACCGATAAACAAGTTGCCTCGTTGCTGGGCATTATCGAGTCCTTCAGTCGCACTCTTTCCATTTTCACTTGCCACCAATGCGCCATTTCGCATGCGGGTAAATTCCATGCCGACTGGTCGATATTCGAGGAAAATAGAACTCATTTGAAGAGTTCCGCGAGTCTCGGTCAGAAGCTTTGTACGAGCACCCAACAGGTTGCGCTCACTGATCTCAAAGACCATGCGAGTATCGCCTCGACCATTTGGATCGATTGCTTTGGTTTGTGCGCGTCGCTGACCAAATTCGGTCGTGATGACTCCTACAAATTCGTCTGGAACATCGACAGTGACTTCATCAAACGGCTCACTTAAGACTCCATCAATTTCTTTTAAGATGACTTGCGGTCGAGAGACTTCGAGTTCATAGCCTTCACGTCGCATGGTTTCGATGAGCACTGCGAGGTGCAACTCACCTCTACCTGAGACGATAAAGCCAACTCCGGTTGGATCTTCTTCAAAGTGAAGGCCAAGGTTGGTTTCTTTTTCTTTCCAGAGTCGTTCTTGGATCTGACGTGACGTCAAATATTTCCCTTCGCGGCCTGCGAGTGGAGAAGTGTTTGGTCCGATACTGATTTTCAATGTCGGTTCACTGACTTTGATACTTGGGAGTGCTTCAGGTGTTGCAGGAGCTGTAACAGTTTGTCCGATGGACAGTTCTTTGATACCGGCAATAGCGACGATATCTCCAGAAACAGCTTCTTGGACTGGGACTTTTTCAATTCCTTTGGAGACAAACAATTTTTCAATAGTCGATGAGCCAAGATTTTTCTCTGGACTCACAAGTGCGACGCGATCACCTGCATGGATCGTCCCACGAGTGATACGGCCAATACACATTTTGCCGAGGTATGCATCTCGCTCGAGTGTGGAGATCAGCAACTGGAATGGGGCATTGTCATCACCGCGAGCAGAAGGGACGGTTGTCAAAATTTGCTCAAACAATGGTTTCAAATCGCCAGGAGCGTTTTTCTCAGTTTCATCTGGAAGATGGTTCCACGCTTTGCCTTCTCGACCAATCGCGTAGATGACTGGGAAATGGAGTGACTCTTCGTCATCCACTAGGTTTAAGAACAAGTTTTCGATTTGATGTAAAACTGCTTGGGGCTCGGCGTCTTTCTTATCGATTTTATTGACGACTACAATAAGCTTCAACTTTCGTTTGAGCGCTTGCTGTAAGACAAATCGAGTCTGGGGAAGTGGACCTTCGGCTGCGTCAACCAATAAGATTGCGCCGTCTGCCATGTTGATGATGCGCTCGACTTCACCACCGAAATCAGCGTGGCCTGGAGTATCGATGATATTGATCTTGACGTCGCCATACTGGACCGAGGTGTTTTTTGCCAAAATGGTGATCCCTTTTTCGCGTTCCAAGTCATTGCTGTCGAGGATCGTACTTTGGGTCATTTCAGCTTGATTGTCACGGAAGGTGTGAGTCTGTTTAAGGAGTTCATCCACCAATGTCGTCTTCCCGTGGTCGACGTGAGCAATAATAGCAATATTTCGAATATCAGACATAGACGCACTCCTTCGAGGTAATCCACTCGAGGAAAACCAAGTAAACACCCATCCAAATTATCATGTTTGAAACAATGAGAAGAAGGGCAAAGATTATAGGTCTATAAGTATACCCTGAAACGCCTCAAAAAGCCACCCCCTTATGCTAGAATGGGCGAATGGCACACACACGACTCGGAATCATCTTTGGTAGCCGCTCAGTCGAGCATGAAGTCAGCATCATTACTGCACTCCAATTGATCAAGCACGTCGACCGGGAAATATATGATGTCGTCCCGCTGTTTATCGATAAAACAGGCAAATGGTGGGTGGGGAGTACACAGTTGACAGACTACAGTTCACAGAATATTGCTTCTCATAACTTTACTCCGTTTACCTTTTCTCCAGATCCGAGTGTGGATCATCAAATTGATGTGGCCATTATTTGTTGCCATGGGACTCTCGGAGAAGATGGTACCGTCCAAGGGCTCCTGGAACTGGCGAATATTCCGTATCAAGGACCCGGAGTCGTGGGCTCAGCAGTCTCAATGGACAAGATCATAACAAAGAAGATCCTGGAGGCTTCCAATATTCCTGTTGTCAACTTTCAGTGGTTCACGAAGCAAAATTGGACTGATGATAAAAATGTAGTTCTCGATCGATTGCTCAACCCAGAAAACACTGGTCATAAACTTCTGCACTTTCCATTGTTCGTGAAGCCAGCGAATTTGGGAAGCAGTGTCGGGATTACCAAAGCAAAAGATCGAGAGTCTTTGGAAGAGGCAATTGAAGTGGCATTGCAGTTTGATCGTCGTATTTTGGTCGAACAAGGAATCGAAGGAATGAAGGAGATCAACGTATCTGTCTTGGGCTACGACGAGTATACAGCTTCGACTCCTGAAGAACCGATCGCTAGTGGTGAACTCCTTTCCTACGCAGATAAGTATGAAGGAGGAGCGAAAAAAACTGGAGGAATGGCGAGTCTTAAGCGTCGAATCCCAGCGCCGATCCCCATGAGTCTCACCAAACAAATTCAAGATGCTGCGGTTATGGCTTGTAGACAATGTGATATCTCGGGCGTCGTCCGTATCGATTTCATGGTGAACGTCGGGACAGGTGAGTACTGGCTCAATGAGATCAACACAATTCCTGGAAGTATGTCTTTTTATTTGTGGGAAGCATCAGGAGTAACATATCCTGTGCTTATTGATCGGCTAGTAGAGATCGCACACAAGCGACAGAGCGCAAAACAAGGAAATATCACTTCCATTGAGACAACAATCATCAAGTAACGCTCAGCAAACCGATTTTGCAGTGCTCGTGTCGTCCAGTAAGGACATACCTGCGCGCTGAAAATCTATTTTGCGTCGCTTGATCTGGAAATTACTCACCGACCAAAAGCCACCCTAAAATACTTACTCCCCAAGAGAGCATAAATGAGAAGGAAAAGTACGTCCAAAATAACTTCAGATGTAATGCGGGGATAATAAATCTACCTATCTCAAATGCGGGGGTGTCAAACAGAGCTAGAGAAAAACCTGGGATAAATAGAACAACCAGAAAAATAACTAGAATATTTAAGACCCATGAAAACAGGCCAAGAGTAATGAGGTTGATCGGAAGCCATAGAATTTTCAGAATAGGTTTCCCAATGGTGTTCAAAATATAGAGAGCCGTACCGGCTTCTATAAGAGCGACTTCGTTTGCAATTGTGATGAATGAAAAGATCCGATCTAAGAGGAACAGGGTCAGGACGTAGAGAAACCAGTGACGAATCAGCGATCGCATAGATTTATCATAGCGCTTTTACTCTATGAACGCTTTGTTTCGCTTGATAATGTGAAGTCGCTTGGCAAATCGATGTGATTCGTCACGGATGGATTGCAGGAGGCGAGTGGCCGGCAATTCTGGAGTAAGCTCAACTTCTTTAAAAACGAGTTTCTCTTTTTTCTTCTCAATCATTTTTAAAGGAATAAATAATCGATCAGGTTTCTTGGCAATTGAAACCACTATGGTCGGCCAGTTCCAAACTGACAGAACGCTTCGCAGCTGACCTTTACCTCCATCAATGAGGATCACATCAGGAATTCCCCATTCAGGGTGGTTTTGACGGCGTGTGAGTGCTTCACGAAGCATTGCAAAATCATTTGGAGTATTCAATGTCTTGATACCAAAATGCTTGTATTCACTATGATCCATCTTTCCTTCGATGGCAGTCACCATACTGCAACTCGCATTGGTGCCTGAAATATTTGAGATGTCATATCCTTCAATGCGTGCTAGCGGGGCAGAAGCGGGGATTGAAAGATATTGACGCAAGATGGCACGCAAGCTGATAAGTGATTCTTCCTCCATTTTATTTGTCAAAATCGGTATCGTCATATCGGGTCGCAAGCGATATTTTGGAGATGTCACGACTACGAGCGCTTCTACTTGTTCTTTGAGACTGTTCGCTTTTTCAAATTCCTGATCCTGAGCATGGATGGCGATCTGTTCTTTAAATTCTTTGATTAATTCGTGCGTTCGACCTCTCAAAAACTTCTTCACACAATCGATCATTTCTCTGTATTCATCCACATTCACTTTTCCCGTGCATGCACCAGAACAGAGCCCGAGATGATAGTAGAAGCAGGGACGACCAGCGGTCGGTTTGTCGCACCATTTAAAGATGCGACGACCGATCTCAAGTACTTGTCGCACTTTGTATCCAGATTGAAATGGCCCAAACGTCGTCCATTTTTCTTGCGTACGAAGAATTTCTGGCTTGCGTGCAGTAAATATACGGGGAAAATCTCCGCCACTGATGCAAATATACAGATTTGATTTGTCATCTTTTAAGAGGATATTGTACTGCGGCTGATAGCGCTTGATGAGTTCGGCTTCTACGAGAAGTGCATCCAGCTCACTTGGCAGCTCTTGCCATTTGACGTTTACTGCCAGTGACAACAAGTTCTCAATTTGCGGACGATCATCTTCTCGTTTGGCATACTGGCGCAGGCGATTTTTGAGGTTCTTTGCTTTCCCAACGTACAAGACACTACCGCTGCCATCGAGGAACCAATAGACGCCTGGTAATGAAGATACAGACTCCGATACTCGTGCCCACCAAGACGGTAATAACGATGAGGGGGAAATACTGTCTGATGGTGTTTTTGAGGGTGAGTTCATGCGTAAATTCTTGGCCGCCGATAGTGACGGTAATTATACTCGTGCCTTGGGAAAATAGGCCTTTGCGAGGTAATTGTACAGGAATTTCTTTTTCTTCTAATGGGATCAAAGTGATTTTGTTGTCAATTTGAACTTTCCCGTCCTGATTCTCTGCAATTAATGTGAGTGGGACGGCATACACCGCGTGAAGCGAAGTGTTTTTTACGGTAATGGCATAGGTATCAGTGAGTCCCAACAGCGTGCGTGGACGGATATGGAGTGACGTCGAGAAAGTGTCAGGAAAAGCTGGCACTGTCTCCAAGAATTCGGTTTGAATATCTTTTGATTCTTGATCGTTTGATTTGTACATGCCTGCAGGAACTGGATTTGAACTTGATAGTCCCTGTGTGGCAAAGACGATGCGATTGAAATCCATATGATGGAAATAATCCATTCCCCCAGTCGTCTGCCCCCACGTCGGATCAATGGCGATCCAGGTCCCCATCGTCTCATCCCAATATTCGGGCCACGTATGCAAAATATCTCCAGCATATCCGAGTGGTCGTAAATCTGAATTTTGTGAGTACGCAAAGCCGATGACTGCCCGAGCTGGGATGCCTTTTTTCCTTGCAATCGCAATAAATAAATCGGTAAATTCTGTACAGAGACTGCTATTTGGATTTGATAGTGCACCGACTGCTCCCAGTCGTGTCGCATCGCTTAAGGGTTTGGTGTAGTCATAGTGAAGTGTCCGAATGACATACGCATAAATGTCTTCAGCGGTGTGGAGATCACGAGCAATTCTTGAGATCTCTGCGTCATTTGCCTGCCAGTATTGCTGTGAGGAGGTATAGCGAGTATCTGGTTTTCTTCCCAGCAGTGAAGCATTTTCTTGAGGAATTGCCTGCGTCACTGAATAGAAGCTGGCGGAAATATCAAGATTTTGATTCCCTTCAAGCGGAAATGATGCAAGCCAATTCCCATCTGCATCTTGCTTGATCGACTCTGGAGCAGGTTGAATGGAATCATAATACACGCGCTGATAGGTGTTATCCGGCGGCAGTGCGATCTGCATTGAGGCCTTCGCGCTACTCTTATTTGCGAGGTGATACCCGAGCTTCACTTTTGCATACTGCTCTTTTCCAAACGATACGCTTATGCCAGTTTGGTCCTGCAAATTGGAGAATTGTAACGTCGTCTTCCCCGCTTCTGAGCTAGTCGTAAACAAATGAGGCTGCGTACTGACTGGACTTCCAAATGCGGTGGGTATTTTTAAAGTGACTGTGTAGTCTGAGAACAACGAAGCGTCTGATAATCTCGGGATTGAAACCTCTACTGTCTTCCCGATCTTCGTCGTCGTATCATCACTCTCATACTTCACTTCAAACTCGCGAGCTTTTCCCGTCCCTACGATTTTATCGGGAAACGAAAATGAAATATTTGTAGTGTTTCTTCCTTTTGTTTGTTTGAATTCAAGACTTTTGCCATTGCTAGAGACAGCAATATCTTTGATTCGTGTCCCCGCCAGCTCAAAAGCGTATGTCGTCACGTACTGCGTAGAAACGGAATTGGTGATTGAGAAATCATGAGTGACTTGCGTAGAAGCATCCTCATGGACGTCATAGGTCGAATGAAGTGTCGTCGTAAAATTCTGCGCACGACTCTGACTCGGCAATGCGAGCGAGAACATACACAAGAGCGTGAGGAGGATCCAATAGTGTCGTATCACAACCCACTATTGTACCAGGAGGCCATGTGCGAGCGCATATTCCTTCACGCAACTGGGAAGAAACTGGAGATTACCGGTACTAATCGCAGTCGAAGATGCATGCAGCTCATTTTCCGTTGGAGATGTCGATACGATGATTGGAGAGAGTCCTGCAGGCAGATGTGTCTTTATATCGGAAACAGTGGCGAAGCGGCCTCTTGGTAAAGTGACGAGGGTAGCGAGCTCTGTTATGTGTTTCCAGTCTTTCCAGTCGGTAAATCCAGGGTGTATACCTGGGATACCCAGCAACGCATCTGCTCCCAGCACGATGCCAACGTTGCCACTGTCACTTGTAATCAGTGCGGTCAGTGTATCGATCGTATAGCCACCGTAGCGGGATCCAAGTTTTTTTTGTAGTTCATATTCAATCGTAGAAAAATGAACTTGTTTGCGAAGTTCTGTTGGTAGCTCTCGAATAAGAAGTCGAAACATCGCGAGTCGATGCTCGAGTGCGATGGCGTGCTTTCCCCAGGTCGCATCTTCAGCAGAAAAAACAATTGTTATTCCGCACTTCGGCTTGATTTGCAAAAGTGACTCGCGAATTACGTACAAATAGCCGAAGTGTGGGAAGTTAAATCGACCGAAGAAATACAAGTGATCCATAAATTCACTGTAGTATACTCACACTATGTCCTCCCAGATTGACGCAGTTAAAAATGCCATAGACATCGTGGCCCTCGTTGGTGAACGAGTGAAATTGACCAGAGCAGGCAAAAATTATAAAGGCCTCTGTCCATTTCATGGCGAAAAGTCTCCTTCGTTTTTTGTGACGCCGGAACTTGGTCGATATAAATGCTTCGGATGTCAGGAGGCTGGTGATTGCTTCACATTTCTTGAGAAAATGGATGGAATGACTTTTGCACAAGCGCTTCAGGAACTTGCAAAGCGAGCGGGGATTACGTTGGAATCTGTCCCTTTCACGCAAGAAGACAAAAAAAGAGAACGCTATCTTTCAGTGCTCTCGCTTGCGAAAGAGTTTTACCACTATATCCTCGTCCATCATCAAATCGCCCAACCTGCGCGTGACTATTTGAAAGAGCGAGGCATCACGCAAAGCACCATCGATTTATTTAGTATTGGATTTTCTCCAGCAAGTTGGGATGGCGTGCAAAACTATCTCATCGGAAAGAAGAATTTTACCAGCCAAGATCTGTTGGACGTGGGCCTAGTGATCAGAAATGATAGCGGCAGAATCTATGATCGATTTCGGGGACGACTCATGTTTCCATTGACAACACATCGCGGTGAAGTGGTCGGCTTTTCTGGTCGCACGCTAGTCAAAGATGCCAAAGAAGCAAAGTACATCAATTCTCCGGAAACGAGCTTGTACCACAAAAGTGAGCTCTTATTTGGGTACTCGCAATTGTCTTCCTTTATTCGCAAAAGCGAGGAAGTCATTTTGTGTGAAGGAGAGTTTGATGCCTTAAGCAGCATGCAAGCTGGCATCGAAAACGTCGTGGCGATCAAAGGATCAGCACTTTCAGAAGCTCAGATCAAAATCTTGTCTCGGATGGTGAAGCGAATTGTGTTTGCGCTCGATGCAGACAAAGCTGGCATCGAAGCGACGAAGCGAGCAATCGCATTGGTGAAAGAAAGCAAAGTTGAAGTGAATTTGCGAGTGATCGAACTTACGGGTGGGAAAGATCCTGACGAATTGGCGCGACACAGTCCGAAGATCTGGCGAGACATGGTCTCAAGCAGTGTCTCTGTGTACGAATATCTGATTCATGTCGCTTTCAAGAAATACGATGCCTCGACCGGAGACGGAAAACGAGATATCTCGCGAGAGCTGGCTCCGCTTCTCTCCGGTATTACCAATGCCGTTGAGCGAGCACACTACGTATCCCAAGTAGCCAAGCGTCTCAATGTGCCTGATGATGTGTTTTTAGACGAGATGAGAAAAGTGAAGCTGCCGCCGATCGAAAGTGTAGCTTCACCAGTTAGCGAAAAGAAAGTCTCGTATTCTCGCCGCGATATCTTGGAGCGCTATATTCTGCTGTTACTGTTTGCTGCATTCGCGCGTGAGGATCCACAGACTCGCTCATGGGTCTCGCAAATACGCTCCCATGTCATCTTTTCGACGCCTTGGAAAGAAATATTTGAGGCGTTTGTCCAAAATCAGTTCGGTTTCAACATCGGTGCTCTGGTAAGTAGTCTTCCAGCGCACTTTCAAGATAGCGCCTCGACATTGTATCTCGAGGCGAGCGAGCTCGCGGTGTCCTTTTTGACACAAGAAGAAATGGAAAAAGCGCTTTCCGAACACGCGGATTTTGTCCAAAAAGAATCGATGAAAAAGAAAATTGAGAGAATTGGAGAGTTGGAAGGGAAATCGGAGCTTTCAGAGGAAGAGGAGAGTGAAATTAGGAAATTGCGTCTAGATCTTGTATCTTGAGGCGCGATCGAGTATACTTTCTTTTTGGTTCGCTTTGCAAGGTGGCTGATGCCATTTCACGCATTGTATCCATCTCAATGCACCTTTTCCCTTGAGGCAACCAATATACATATTTCCAACACAGTACTCCGCCCGACTCATCGAGCGGAATTTTCCGTATGAACGCATCTCTTAAATCTGCGACAGATGATCTATTGAAACGAGGCAAAGGCCAAGGATACCTAACGCAAGATGATATCTTGGCTGTCTTTACGGAGCCTGAAGAGTATGTCGTGCAGCTTGACGCGTTTTACAAGAAGATTTTCGATCTCGGTGTAGACGTCTTTGAAAATGTCTCCGAAGAGGAGATGAAACAAGACGCAGTCGTCTCAACTGACTTGGAAAAAGAGCTTGAGTTTCTTTCATCACTCGATGATAAGAGTGTCTCTGACCCTGTCCGCATGTATCTCAAAGAAATTGGACGTATTCCATTGCTCAATCGTGAAGAAGAAGTCGATTTGGCACAACGCAATGAGCAGGGTGACATGCGAGCGAAAGCCAAACTCACTGAAAGCAATCTCCGTCTCGTCGTTTCCATCGCCAAAAAATATATTGGTCGTGGCATGACGTTCCTTGATTTGATCCAAGAAGGAAACAAAGGCTTGATCCGAGCAGTCGAAAAATATGATTGGACCAAAGGCTTCAAATTCTCAACCTATGCTACTTGGTGGATCCGTCAGGCAATCACTCGTGCAATTGCTGACCAAGCGCGTACCATCCGTATTCCGGTGCACATGGTCGAAACGATCAACAAGATGATGCGTATTCAGCGAAAGTTGATGCAAGATCTTGGTCGCGAGCCGGAGCCGGCAGAAATTGCGGCGACGATGGGTGAGGGCATGGATGAAGATCGCGTCCGCGAAATCATGAAGATCTCTCAAAAGACAACGTCACTGGAAACACCAATTGGCGATGATGAGGATAGTTATCTGGGTGATTTCATCGCCGACGAGACGCAAGCCTCACCGTACGATGCGACCAGCAAGAAACTTCTCAAAGAAAACATCGACGAAGTCCTCGCTGCTCTTTCAGACCGAGAATCAAAAGTCCTTGCAATGCGATTTGGGCTGAATGGCGCTCGACCGATGACTCTCGAAGAAGTGGGACAAAAGTTTGGTGTCACTCGTGAACGCATCCGACAAATCGAAGCGAAAGCACTACGGAAGCTTCGCCATCCAAGTAAGCGCAAGAGACTTCAAGATTTCTTGGAATAATTTTCATTTCAGCTCCTCTTGATGCTAGAATAAATTCATTAGCTGAGGATTTACTATGAGTTTCTTTGAAGGCGGTTTTAACAAGTTAAAAGATTTAGCAGGACTTGGGAAGAAAACAGTTCCAGTTCCAACTTTTATTGGTGCTGCGGCAGATCGTCCTGAACCAGTCAAATCGTCTGATGCGACTCAGCCAGACACGAAAGTGATATCGCCACAACGAACAGCACTGAAAGACGGAGGATTCACAGAGCCGAAAAACGATGCTATTTTTCACGAGTATGACAAGTATGGTAGACCGACCCATATTACCGCCAATATTGCTCTTGCGGACATTCGACCAAGAACCTCTGAAGCACCAATAGCGACTCCAATGAACAGCGAACCTCCTGCTCAGGCTGTGGAGATTGACCAAAGTAAAATTATCACCACGGAAGCGCCAAAAGTTACTGTTCCAGACGGTACCTTGGTGACCAGCAAGTCCGCTGTTGGTGAGCAGCCACTGGCGGAAGGAACAAAGAATATCGATCAAAATTTCGTCGATAGATTATTTGCTAATCCTGAGCAGATTACAACTCCAAAGGATTTACTTGAAACATTAGGACAAATTAGAGAATATAGCTTCGGCCTAAAACAATCAAAAGAGGATAAATCTAAAATGGTTGAGTTAAAGGGCGAGCAAGTCTATTCAAAACTAAAAGACATTCTAGATATTCTTGAACGAAATGATCTGAGTGAGGTTATGAACCTTCGAAAGGATATGGGAATTCAAATTGGTCAAGATTCCGATGCAAAAAGTGCTGCGATCAACTCATATTTAAAAATGAATGGCGTTACCAACAAGCCTCCGATACGAGATATCGCTACTCGCATTCTGACAGAAAAATTTAGTGTCCCTTCGACATAAGCTCTGTACGGTCTTTCCTTGAGAGCTCAAATAATCTATCATTGATTCATGGACAATCAGGTAGCCAACACCACTATTGCGACGAAAACCGACGAGACACAAGAAGCTGCAGTCTTTGCTGAGATCAAGAGTCTGCGAGACAAGATCGATGTCGCGAAAATCCCTCCAGAACTCAAAACCAAAGTCTCCGTCATGCTTGATCGTCTCGAGCGAAGTGCTCGCATGAAGTCATATGGTGAGGAGTTTGAGAAAGTCTCTCACTACATCGAATGGGTGACGTCACTTCCTTGGGAATCACGAAGTGAAGATAATCTCGATCTCAATCACACTCGCGAGATCTTGGATAAGCACCATTATGGCCTCGGTGAGGTGAAAGAACGCATTCTGGAGTACGTCTCCGTCCTCAAACTCAAGCATGATAAAAATCCCGATGGTCGCGTCAAAGCGCCAATTCTGTTGCTCGTGGGACTCGTCGGTACCGGGAAAACGACGTTTGCGTATTCGCTTGCTGAAGCGATGGGTCGAAAAATCGTCCGTATTCCTTTTGGTGGTATGGGCAGTGCGAGAGATCTTCGCGGCCAATCACGACTGCATCTCGAATCCGAACCAGGCGCAGTGATCAAAGGATTGCGACAGGCTGGTGTCAAGAATCCAATTATGCTCCTGGATGAAATTGATCGTGTGGCTGAAGATGCTCGTATGGACATCATGGGTGTCCTTGTCGAGCTTTTGGATCCTGGGCAAAATTATGCATTTGTCGATCATTACATCGATAGCCCAGTCGATTTGTCGGAAGTCCTCTTTATCGCCACTGCAAACAATACTCGGGGTATCGCCACCGCCGTCTACGACCGTTTGGAGCAAATCGATATGCCTTCGTACAATGACGACGAGAAGATTCACATTGCGAAAGATTACTTGCTTCCAGCGGCGCTCGAAGATGCTGGATTGACGAAAGATAACATCATCTTTAATGAAGCAGTGTGGCCGAATGTCGTCCGACCGTTGGGCTTTGATTCTGGTATCCGTACATTGCAACGTACGATCAAAAACATGTGCGGAAAGATCGCGAAAGAGATCGTCGAAAAAGGGATTACTTCAGTCTCCATTACTCCAGAAAACGTCAAGCATTATCTCCCGCAGTACTAGATGTATGGTACACTAGGGTCTTCCCTTTATGCGTACCCAATCACTCATCAAAGCAAGTGTGTATGTCGGCGGCATCCTCGTCATCGTGCTCGTCCTCGCACTTTCGCTCACTCGTCAACACCTCTACGCTCCATCATCGCAAGATCTCGCATCTCGAGCAAATTTGTCAGTCAATGACCGCCTCACGGAGTTGCGCACTTGGCCTCCAACTCCTGACAATCCGCTGTATCCAGTCCGCATGTTTGGCGATCAAATGCATCTCCTGACATCGCCCGAGGATCGCCGTCCGCTGCTCAAACTCGAATTGGCGAATGAGCGATTGAGCTCTGCGAAGGTATTACTGGTCCACAAACGTACTTCACTGGCACTCACGACACTTACTAAATCGACCAAGTATGTTTTTTCGGCGGCCGCAGATGCGAGCAAACTTTCGCCTCAATCTTCGTCACAAATCCGCGGGGAAGTGCGTAATTCAATCACTATTCAAATCCAAGAATTAAGTCGGTTGAAAGAATCTTTTTCTGACGAACAAAAACCGATTGTAGACCGCCTGATTTCGGAGCTCATTTCGCTCCAAACTACCTTCTTATAAACGTCTTTTTTCCGCAGAAAGTGCTGCAAAACTCCTTTGATCTGGATGATTCAGAATGATGCATTCTATATCGGTTGACGGACACTAATGCTAGTGGTTCACTAATCATCCGCTTACTAAATATAGTGATCGGGAAGAAAGCGAAAGGTTCCAAGATGCGTTGTCCGTACTGTCTCCATTGTGATACGTCTGTCATGGAATCTCGCATCGCAGAGGGGAGTCGAGCGCTGAGGCGCCGACGCAAATGTGAACAGTGCGATCGACGATTCACTACCTACGAAAGAGTCGAAGGCATTGATGTCCAAGTGATCAAGAAAAATGGAAATGTCGAAAAATTTGATCGTGAAAAAATCAAAAAAGGCATTGTCAAAGCTACATGGCGACGACCACTCTCTATGGAACGAGTGGAAGAGATGATCGACGAAGTAGAGAGAGTGCTGCGCGAGCAAGAGAGCGGTCAAATCAAGAGCTTTCAAATCGGTGAACTCGTCTTGGAGAGTTTGCGGAGTGTGGATCCGATCTCAGCGTTTTCATTTGCCATTGTCTATCGAGACATTGACACAGTCGAAGAGTTTGAGGAAGAGATGCGACGATTGAAAGTCGCAATTTCTTCTGGGGATATTCAGTCGTCTTAACTAGAAAGGGGAAGTCTGTATGGGAAAAAGAATGAAGTTTGAAATACGAAAGCTGACACCTGGGATGGGTGAAGCAGTTGCGAAGCGAACAATCCTCCGCCAAAAGGAAGATGGGAGGACTGAGACTTGGGAGGATGTGGCCAAACGCGTCGCCGCCGGGAATGTGTCTCTCTTGCCGAAGAAGTTTGCAAAGGATGCGACGAGCGAGCGTGATCTCATGTTTAAGCATATCGCTAATGGATCGATGCTCATGAGTGGTCGGCACTTGCAGCACGGAGATGAGTCGCAAGCAAAGCGAAACATGGAAGTATTTACGAACTGTTCTACGAGCTCCTCTTCATATATTTTGTTTTACTTGTTACTCAATGGCTCGGGTGTCGGTCGTTCCTATGATGATGACATGTGCGTCGTTAATTGGGATAACATGCCGATCATCCATTGCGTGATCGATGAAACGCATAGCGATTTTGAATGGGGGATCGACGAGAGTGTCAAAGATGCAAAACACAAATATAAAGATGCTATTTGGTATGAAGTCCCAGACTCTCGCGAAGGTTGGGCGAGTGCAGTCGAAAAAATGGAAGTGATGGCCTACGAGAAAAAATACAAGAATGACACACTCATTATCGACTTCTCGAAAGTCCGCGGAAAAGGACAACCGATCGGCGGAATGCAAAATCGTCCGGCATCAGGACCAAAACCATTGATGAACGCGATCAGTAAAGTCGCCACTATCAAGAATGCGGGGATGAGTCCATGGAAACAAGCAATTTTTATTGATCATTATTTGGCGGAATGCGTCTTGGTCGGTGGAGCCCGCCGCGCTGCTCGTATCGCTACCAAAGTCTGGACTGATGCTGAGATCTTTGAGTTTATCGAGATCAAACGCGGTGGGTTCTTGTGGTCGGCGAACAACAGTGTTGCGGTCGATGACAAATTTTGGAAGCAAAAAACCAAGCACAGTCAAAAAGTATTAGAGGCGGTAATGGATGCCAGTTATCACGATGGCACCGGAGAGCCTGGGTTTATCAATCAGCATCGATTGGTCCAGAATGATGATAACTACGATGGCTATTTGGATGGGAAGTATGCGGAGAGTAAAAAGTATCACCCGATGAAAGACACTGAGAAGATGCTCTCACTCATCGCTCGTCGAGCTGGGGCAAAATACTACGCCCAAATCCCAAATCCATGCGGAGAGATTAGTCTCAATATGCTTGGCGGATACTGTGTCATCGGTGATGTCGTCCCATATTTTGCACCGACCGATGATGATGCAGAAGAAGCATTTCGTGTCACGACGAGAGCACTCATCCGTGTCAACACCATGGATAGTTTGTACAACAAAGAAGTAGAACGAACGAACCGTATCGGAGTGTCCATGACTGGACTTCATGAGTACGCATGGAATCGCTTTGGCTATGGATTCCGCGATTTAATCGATGAAGAGAAATCAAAAGATTTCTGGCTGACTTTGGCACGATTTAAGCGAGCGGTAGTCGAAGAAGCTGCAAGTTATAGTAAAAAGCTTGGGAAAGTGACACCTCACACAAACACGACGATCAAACCTGCGGGCACGACCAGTAAGCTATTCGGCCTCACCGAAGGCGCTCACTTACCGTCGATGCGCGAGTATATTCGCTGGGTGCAGTTTCGCAACGACGATCCATTGGTCAAGAAATATAAGAAGATGGGATATCCGTCGAAAGAATTGAAGAGCTATTCGGGCACGACCGTCATCGGTTTCCCGACACAACCTGAGATCTGTCGTTTGGGTATGGGAGACAAATTGGTAACGGCAGCAGAAGCTACACCGGAAGAACAATATCAGTGGCTCATGAACCTGGAAAAGTATTGGATCCAAGGTGTCGATGAAGCAGGGAATCCACTCGAAGATACCGGAAACCAAGTGAGTTATACCTTGAAATATGATCCGGAAAAAGTGAGTTTCGCAAACTTCAAGGAAATGATGAAAAAGTATCAGTCTCAGATCAAGTGCTGCTCAGTGATGCCACAGATCGATAGTACGGCATATGAGTACCAGCCGGAGGCTCCAGTGACGACTTCCGAGTTCATGGCAGTGGTCAATGAGATCACTGAGGACGATGAGCTGAAGGAAGACATCGACTTGGATAGCTTGAAGGGCGCTTCAGGAGCATGCCCAATCTAACCAAAACGCAATAAAGAACAGACTTGTAGGGGCGGGAATTATCCCGCCCTTCTGGTGTCTATAGGCCTATAGTTTGCTATTAAGAGGCTATAGGAGTAAAATATCAGAGTAGTGTGATGCGCTTGAGGAATAGGCACAACGCCCATCTCTCGAGGCATTTCGCTCTTTAACAAAACGACTACTATTTTGATTTCCCAGGGTATTCAGTGGTTCTGATCATTTCGGAAGCACCGATTACCCTGGGCAAAATGCCCTTTCAAAATCATTTGGAGTGAACAAGATCATGAAGAGACTCTCTCGATACGGCATATATCTGTTAATTGCGCTTGCAGTCGTTGTGCTAGCAATAAGTGCTGCAAATTCACCAAAGACTGAGTGCAAACAACTTATCGATGTTGGAGGGGTGCTATCGAACAACGGTGAGCTTTTTGTTCAGTCAAAGGGAGGTGGTTACTATCATCTCGATTGGAAGACGAACAAATGGTCAAAAGCTGAATATCCAGGTGGATTATTTTCCGATTTTGACACTTTCGAAAGCGGCCCTCATGATGGAGATTCCGTTATCGTTAGTACCGTAAACTCCGGCATTGAAATTGCAAATAAGCCCATGCTTGTTTGTGATAATAGTTAGTTTGTTTTTGTTAGCCCGTAGGCAGTTGGATACTGCCTACATCCTTGAGTTTCTAAGTAATTGGATATTCAAGAATGGATGAGCTATAGTCCTCTTATTACGAAAATAGGAGGACTCTATGGAATCAGAACAACAAGCAAGACCCAGTACAGCTGAAGTACTTGCAAAGATAATCGAAATGCAACCGACTGCGGCTGCAAAAGAAGCAGATGTTGAAGATTTCATGAAAAAACCCGGAAACAGTGATGGCAAATCTGCTTCAGAGATTGCTCAAAGTTACCTCGACAACCGAGTCAACAATACGATCTAACTTCGTAAAAAGTTTCAAACGATTTTAGAAAAAGGGTAGAGTAAAATCTACCCTTTTTTGGATCTTCTTGCATCTGCATACACTTGTGCTACGATCTGTCGTTACAGATGAAAACCATAGCTTCGCTCGCTTCCCTCAAAGATTCGCTCCCAACAATCCATAAAGCACTCGTCCTCATGTCTGCGACTCCAAACTTAGATTCCGCGGCAGCTGCCCTCGGACTCTGCCAAATACTCAAAGCTAAAAACATCGAAGTCCAAGTGGCCTGTCCAGTCGATATGCGAGTTGAGTTTTCCAGACTCGTCGGAGTGGATGAAGTGAAGAAAAAGATCGGAAATCGAAACTTACTCATCTCATTTGACTACAGTGAAGACAAGGTCGAGAAAGTAAGCTACACAATCAGTGAGGATGGGAAAAAATTCAACCTTGTCATCGCTCCAAAGAACAATGCGACGGCGCTCGATCCAGCTACGGTAGGGTTTGATTACGTGGGCGCTGAGACAGATGCGACATTTTTGGTAGGAGTGAACGGCTATGAGGATATCGGCGCCATCTACGACGAGGAGCGAAATGTGATCGAAGGGTCACAAACCGTTGCCCTTACGCTTTTTCCAGTCCCAACCTATGCCAAGGTTCATGCAGATGCTCAAGGGCAAAGCTCTCTGTCCGAGCTCGTCGCCACGATCGCAACTCAATTAGATCTTGGACTTGAAGCAGATGGAGCGAGCAATCTCCTGTATGGCATCGACAATGCGACACAAAGTCTCTCCAGCCCGCTGGCAACCGCAGATACGTTTGAAGTCGTGGCTACACTTATGCGCGCTGGGGCCAAGCGTCAACCAGTCGGACAACAAGGCACGTTGACGCAAAACCATATGCCGTTTCTGTCAAATACACAGACGACAGCTGATACGAGTTCAACTCCTACGGAAAGTACCAACGATCAAGTGCAAACGAACAATAATCCATTCGCTGCCGCTCTCTCCAAGACGGCTCAAGCTCCTAGTGCTCCTCAGCCACAAATGAGCGGAGAGCTGAAAGGCTGATCACCTGGTCCCACTGGTCACCTGATCTCCTATCTGGTATAATCCCATTCTATTCAAATAGTTTACTGTCTAGCTCAGAATTTTCTTGGCTAGAACGGAAAGATAACATCTATGGCACTCGACAAGACAGCCAAACAAAAAATAATGACCGATTTCGCCACCAAAGAAGGCGATACCGGATCTCCAGAAGTCCAGATCGCACTTTTGACAGCGCAGATCAACGATCTCACCGAACACTTGAAGAAGCACAAAAAAGACAATCACTCACGCCGAGGTCTCCTGAAAATGGTTGCCAAACGCCGCCGATTGATCAATTTCTTGGTCCGTAAGGATGAAGCTCGTGCCAAGGAAGTGCTCGCCAAACTCAACTTAAGTAAATAAGTTGAGTTGTTTTTAGCCTGTGGAGAATAAAGATATCAATCATATCTCGATAGCATCGAGGTAAGTAGATTTCTTCATTCTCTTCACACCCTAAAGGTATCTTGTATACTTAGTTGTCATTAAAATTATTTATATCCCGCCTACGTTCGTCGGTTGACGAACTTCAGCGAGGCAAAGAAGGAATTGGCCTGGGAATTAGTCAGACCAATAGAAAAAATTATGTCAAAGTTCTACACGAAAGACATTCACGTCGGTGACAAGACCATTACTCTCGAGGTCGGTCGGTATTCCGAGCAAGTCGATGCCGCGATCCTCGCCACTTGTGGTGAGACCGTCGTCCACGTCACGTTTGCATTGGGAAAGCCAGCCAACTTGGGATACTTCCCACTCTCTGTCGAATACGCTGAAAAGCTCTATGCTGGTGGCCGCATCAAAGGCAGTCGCTGGGTGAAGCGTGATGGTCGTCCAACTGATGAGATGATCCTCAAAGGACGTGTCATTGATCGCACCTTGCGACCAATGTTCGCAGAAGGACTCACCAATGAAGTGCAATGTATCGCTACGGTCCTCTCAGTAGACATGAAAAATGATGCTGACATGGTCGCGCTCGTCGCTTCTTGTGCCGCTGCATCCATCTCGTCTGTCCCATTTGATGGTCCAGTCGCTGGTGTCCGTATCGGATACATGGCAGATACTAACTCTTTTGTCTTCAACCCAACCCACGAAGATCGCGCAAAGAGTCAGATGGACTTGATCCTCTGTGGAAACCGCGATGCAATCGTCATGGTCGAGGCTGGCGCCAACGAAGTCAGTGAAGAGATCATGCTCAAAGCCTTTGACGAAGGACAAGCAGTCCTCGCCAAGATGGCAGATGAGATCGGTGAGATGGCAGCAGAGATCGGCAAAAAGAAGTTTGAGTTTATCCCAGAGCCAGAACAAACCGAGCTCCAGGATGTTTTCCGCGTCTCCCATCATGATGAGATCGTCAAAATGGTCAAACTCGAAGCCACACTCAAGCCAACTGGTTTGGATGAAGTGATCGCGAAGATCATCGTCGAGCAACCAGACTACGCTGAGCGTGTCGATGATGTGAAGCATGCCTTTTACAACCTGATGAAGGAAGAAGGTCGCCGCATGATCTTGGAAGATGAGATCCGCCCAGATGACCGCAAACTCACTGAGATCCGCCCAATTACTTGTGAAGTGGACTTGCTCCCACGCGTCCATGGATCTGCAATGTTCAAGCGTGGTGCGACCCAAGCGCTCACGATCACGACCCTCGGATCTCCATCCATGGGACAATTAATCGAAGACGCAGAAGGTGAGGAAGAGCGACACTATATCCATCACTACAACATGCCTCCATACGCATCTGGAGAGACAGGCAGATTCGGAGCTCCAAAGCGCCGAGAAGTCGGTCACGGTGCACTCGCTGAGCGCGCATTGCTCCCAATGATCCCAAGTCAAAAGGAATTCCCATACACGATCCAAGTGGTCTCAGAGATCATGAGTAGTAACGGAAGTACCTCACAGGCATCTGTCTGTGGTAGTACCATGTCGCTCATGGCAGCTGGTGTCCCAATCAAGCGACCAGTCGCTGGTATCGCTATGGGACTCATGAGTGATGGAAAAGGGAAGTACGCAATCTTGTCTGATATCCAAGGACTCGAAGATCACGTCGGTGATATGGACTTCAAAGTAGCTGGTACCACTGAAGGTGTGACCGCTATGCAGATGGACATCAAGATCAAGGGTATCCCAATGGATGTCATGCACAAAGCTTTGAACCAAGCTCGTGAGGCTAGACTCTTTATCCTCGATAAGATGCTCGCGGCTATCCCAGAGCCACGCAAAGAACTCTCGAAATACGCACCAAAGATCGTCCAATTGGAGATCCCAGGTGATCGCATCGGAGAACTTATTGGCCCTGGAGGCAAAGTGATCAAGGCAATCATTGCTGAGACCGGAGCTCAAGTAGATGTAGATGAAGACGAAGAACGCAAAGTCGGTATCGTGAACATCTCATCTGATGATGCCGAGAAGATCGAGGCAGCTCGCTCATGGATCGCCAGTATGATGCGCACCGTCGCTCCAGGAGAAGAATTTGATGGGACCGTGACTCGTGTCGAGTCATTTGGAGTCTTCGTCGAGTTCTTGCCAGGACGCGAAGGATTGGTCCACGTCTCCCGTATGGGCACCGAGTATATAGGAGATGCCAATGATGTCGCCAAAGTCGGAGATGTAGTGCACGTGAGACTCACTGAGATCGATGATCAAGGCCGAAACAACCTGACCATGCTCACTAAAGAACAAGAAGCAGAAAAAGCAGCTATGTCGCAAGAGCGACGTGGTGGTCCAGGAGGCGATGATCGCGGTGGCAGACCACAAGGTGGTGGATTCCGCGGTGGTAGTCGCGGACCAAGTCGTGGCCCACGCCATGACTTCGGAGGGGACAATCGTGGCGGTTTCCGCGGACGATAACCTCAAGATTATTCTTGATTGAATACAAAGGGGTCCGACGTACATCGGACCCCTTTTTGGAACAAGCCCTTGTATTATAGGCTAGAGCTGCTATACTAATGGTCTTCGGTGTGAAGCCCTCCTCGAGTAAGACAATACGGATGGGCAATGTGATTCTCCCCGCAGGAATAGTATTTTTTCACTCACTACTACGTGCAACTCGAGTCGTATAGGTGTGTGACTCGTGTAATAGTGGGGAAGACCTTTCCAAGCAGTTGGTTTGATTTCCCAAAACAAAAGGACAGATATGTCATACAGTGGACGTCCACAATCTCGTGGATTTAACGGTGGTAGACCTTCATTTGGAGGCCGACCTCAAGGTGGTGGATTTCGTGGTGGCCGAGGTGGAGGACAACGTTCCTTTGCAGGTCCAAAACCACAGTATATTCATCCATCCAAGTACGTGAATAAGGCTATCGATCGACCAGTGGCAGAAGAAGTCGTGATCAAAAATACGTTTGCAGACTTCAATCTCCATCCTACGTTGGCGCAAAATGTTGCGCATCATGGATATACGATCCCGACTCCAATTCAGGATCAAACGATCGAACTCGCTATGGCCGGACGTGATGTCATCGGCTTGGCCAACACCGGTACGGGTAAAACCGCCGCATTTTTGCTACCAATCTTACATAAAATTGCCAATGATCCCCAAGAGGGGGCTCTCATTCTCGTCCCAACACGAGAATTGGCAACGCAAGTCCAGGAAGAATGCCGTGCTCTCTCACGTGGCCTCCAGATCGGAATTGTCTTGTGCGTTGGAGGATTAAGTATTGTCCCGCAGATGCGAGATCTAGCACGAAATCCACACATCGTAATTGGTACTCCAGGTCGTATTAAAGACCTCTTGGAGCGTGAGTGTCTCCACATGGACATGTTCACGACCGTCGTCTTGGATGAAGTCGATCGAATGCTCGACATCGGATTCCGCAAGGATATCCAGATGTTGATCTCGAAGCTTCCAGCCAAGCGACACTCATTGTGTTTCTCTGCCACGATCACGCGTGAAGTCGAGGAGATCATGCAAAGCTTTTTGCAAGATCCTGCCAAGATCAGTGTGAAAGTGACGGAGACCAATGAACATATTGAACAGGACATCATCCGCGTGCCAGTTGGCTCGAACAAGATCGATGTGTTGGTTCAATTACTCAACCAAGAAGAGTTCGATCGAGTCATCGTCTTTGGTCGAACCAAACACGGGATCAACAAGCTCGAAGAAGTACTCTCGCGCCAAGGTTTGCGAGTAACCAGTATCCATGGGAATAAGACACAAGGTGCTCGTCAAAACGCATTAAACGACTTCAAGCGAGGCAGAGCGCAAGCGTTGCTTGCGACCGACGTCGCCGCTCGAGGACTTGATATCGATAACGTCTCACACGTCATCAACTTTGATGAACCAAACACCTACGAGGATTACATCCATCGTATCGGTCGCACGGGGCGTGCAGGCAAGGTCGGTAAAGCTTTGACTTTCGTCGGTTAAGCGTTTTTCAAACCCTCGTAATCGGCTAGGATCATTTCCGCGTGCTCACTTGGTTTGACATTTTCATAGACTTTTTTGATGACGCCTTTCGGATCAATCAAGAAGGTGGTTCGCAAAATCCCATCAAAAAGTCTGCCCATGAACTTCTTCTCTCCCCATGATTCATACGCTTGGATCACAGTTTTCTCAGGATCGCTCAAAATGGGGAAGGGAAGCTCAAACTTGTCGCCAAACTTCTTGTGTGATTTCACAGTATCTTTGGAGACTCCTAAGACTGCAATTCCTTTTTTCGTAAACATTGTAAAGTTGTCGCGAAATGAGCACGCTTCGGTGGTACACCCTGGAGTGTCATCTTTGGGATAAAAATACAAGACGACCCACGATCCTTTGTAATCACTCAATTTTTGAATCGTTCCATCTTGGTCAGGAAGGAAAAAATCCGGTGCAGTTGTGTTTGGTTGGAGCATAGGACATGACTATAGCAACGTTCTCATACAAATTACACTTGTATTTCTTACGTCTAGCGCTTATAAACAGTTAAGTTACTTAACTAAATAAGGAGGTCGGTATGAATAAATATCTTTTAGCAGTGCCATTGGCAGGTTTGGTACTGGCAGGTTGTTCGATGAAGACTGACACCGCGATGACCGGTGGACAAGCGAGCCCAATGACAAATCAAGCGGGTCAGTCAGGAGATGGTGTGATGGTCGGCGGAGCACTCATGGTCAAGGAGAAGGATATCGTGGACAACGCAATGAATTCAAAAGATCACACGACCTTAGTGGCTGCAGTCAAAGCAGCGGGTCTCGTCGATACGCTCAAAGGACCAGGTCCATTTACGGTATTTGCGCCAACCAATGAGGCTTTTGCAAAACTTCCAGCGGGAACAGTCGATACATTGCTCAAACCAGAAAATAAAGCAATGCTTACCAAAATCTTGACCTATCATGCTGTCTCTGGAAAATACAGTTCCAAAGATCTCAAAGATGGTCAGATGCTCAAGACTGTCGAAGGTGAAGAGCTCACCGTCATGATGAAGGACGGGAATTGGTGGCTCAAAGATGCCAAAGGCGGCATGTCAATGATCACGATCGCTGATGTGATGGACTCAAATGGAGTCACATTCGTCATCGACACGGTTCTCATGCCTGCAAAATAAGTGCTTGGAATGCAATGAAAAAACCGCTGTCCATTTGGATGGCGGTTTTTTATTTGACGACGTGTTTTTCGATGATGCGTCGTAAGACGCGAAGATGGCCATGAATATCTTCAAGTGAGAGACCCTCGAAATAATGAGGAAGCGCAGTTTTAAATTTTTCTTCGATGCCGTCAACGAGAGCCTGACCTTCTGGTGTGAGAACGATCATGCGACTGCGTTTATCATCGGTGTTCTCTGAACGCAGAATGAGTTTCTTTTCATCAAGTTGATGCAGCAGCGTGGTCACCATCGGTATTTCCACACCTAGCTCCAAGGCAAGTTCGGTACTGCGAATGGTAGAGTTTTTCGCTACTGTCTCCAGCGTCGACCATTCGGGGAGGCTGATCCCAAACGGCTTGAGCATGTCTGCGATGTCATTGCGAAGGATGCGATATGCTTTGGCATGGAGCAGTGCTGCCTGATAAGTGGATATAACCATAGTCGGTGTATTCTACAGTATAGTTACTTAACTAATCTGTGATTTATATCTCTTCGAGTAGAGATCTGCGATTCGAGTCGGTTCAGGCAACTTATATCCTCTCAACGTGTCTCGGACGAGCGTTTCTGCCGTTTCAAAATCGCACAAATGCCCAGGAGACACAAAGATGACATTTTTCCCCTCCTTTGAGCGGAGCGCAATTCCCAATTTCTCGGATTTTGCCATGACTGGTGAAAACGCGCCCTGACTCATCGCGGGTGCATCATAGGTTCCGTACAGTCTTTTTTTGGCGACACCTATAGTTGGCGTCGACACCATCATCCCCAAATGTGTCGCTATCCCCATTTTTCGAGGATGCATGATTCCATGACCATCAACCATGATGATATCTGGTTTTGTGTTGATCTTCTCCCAGGCCTTGAGCAGATTTGGTATCTCGCGAAAGGAGAGGAGTCCAGGGATGTACGGAAGCTGGAGTGGAGAGCGAGACATTGAAACTTCGATTTCAGTGAGATCAGGGTACCGAAACAACACGAACAGTGAAAAAATATCATCACCGATGAGCGAACTGTCACATCCTGCGATCACGCGGATAGGTTGCGGCGGTCGACAGAAGACAATCTGCTCTCGCAAATTGTCCTGCATTTGTCGGAGGTCTCGGATCACTTAAGTGAGGTTTGTAGTCTGGACAAGTGTCATACAAATCCTTAGTATAAGTTAAGTTAATTAGATATCTGTAAGTAGGCTGTCGCAAACGAATTGGGTATGGCAATAAATCGAAGCAAACATACTTTTGGTCTCCACGTTGTCACGTCACTGGTAGTTCTTGCAATTGTGTCTTTCGGAATTGTCTTTGCAATAGACTCACTGAAACGAGAGAACTTCGATGCTCGCAGTACAGCAGTTGAATTTCCAGCTGTGCCACTAACTCGTATCTTGGCGTTCCAGAGCGACACAATGGGAGCTACTGACTGGTCAGACCTGGATGCAAAGATACACAGCGCAAAGCAAGATGGGAAGAAAGTGGCGCTTGTTTTAGAAAGTGATCATGATGAATCTTGGTATATCTCCGGATTTAAAATTCACCAAAGCAATTGCATTTTATCGTATCCGGAATATGTCAAAGCTGTCGTCAGACGCTACAAAGATCAGACTGCCATTTATGGGTGGGTTTTGACCAGTCGATCATCCGCTCCGTCAAGTTTTTTGGAAGAGATGAGTGGCATGATCAAGAGCATTGATCCCATTCATCCTGTTCTTGACGCGCGCGAAGGAGCCAAATGAATACTCCATTTAGTCGCAAAGTCTACGATATTTTACGTACAATTCCATGCGGGAAAGTAGTGACGTACGGTCAAATGGCCAAATTGGCAGGCAGTCCCCGAGCAGCTCGCGCCATCGGGATGATTATGAAAGAAAATGATGACGCACCCCGCACTCCGTGCCATCGTGTGGTTGCCTCTGACGGCACCATGCACGGATATTCAGGCAAGGATGGAGTGGTGGGGAAGAAGCGGATGCTGCTTGAAGAAGGAGTAAAATTTAAGGGGGACAAAGTGGACCTCTCCATCTCCCAGTGGCAGCCATAATCTATGATAAATCGAGAAAAAATGCCTAGATGTAAACATCTGATAGAAAACACCTCAGCGGGAGTACCTTTGTGTGCAGTATTACTACAGATGGATGGTTGGAACAGACATGGGTGTTTTGATGTAACTTTGACAGAAAAAGAGTGTCCGATACCTGAACTTGCTGAAAATCCAGATGATCAATTGGTCAGAGCCGCAGTCGTAGAAAAAGTTTTCGCAAAATAATCTTCGAAATTGGTATATACTAGTGTGTATGCCAGAAAAAAGAACCTACGCGGATCGCGCTGAATACTTAAAAAAAGCCGTAACCGCTCGTCGAAAAAAACTCAAGGCAATGGTAGTGGAATACAAAGGTGGGAAGTGCGTCCTGTGCGGATACTCTCGCAGTGTCTGGGCACTGGATCTTCATCACGTTGATGGTTCTCAAAAAGAATTTGGATTATCTGTACGTGGTCTGACGAGATCTTGGGAGAAGATCAAAGAGGAATCAGATAAGTGTGTTTTGGTCTGTGCCAACTGCCATCGTGAGATTCACGCTGGCGTCGCTCATTTGTCCCAAATCTCTGCCGAGTGAAAGTTATTCCCTTTCAGGCGTTACTTTGGTACAATCGACCTTGTTCTTTTACATTCCTCGATAGCTCAACGGTAGAGCGGCTCGCTGTCAGCAAGGCAGCTTCTCGCAGTAATGCGAGTTGAAAAACCAGGCTAATTCGGGAAACGCCTTTTGAAAGACAAAGGTCAATCCCGAGCTAAATCGGTTCCTAAAAAGAATCGTAAATGTGTAGAGACTATATACCTGGCCTCCCTCTGGGAGGGTGAGATAGTCCAAGCCTCACAGTAATGAGAGGGCACTTGTAACGAGAAGGTTCTAGGTTCGAATCCTAGTCGGGGAGCATTTCATTTCTTAATATAACCGCATGATTAGCTTGTAATTGCAGGAAAATCGGTGTTGGTACTGCGTTCACGATTACTTTATTTTTCACTTCAAACCTCTCATAGAAGAATCTCATGTAGTGTCGTTTTAGAAATTGCGGAGCTTCAATATAGGTTTTATGAATGTTTCTGGTAAATGCTAACACTTCTTCAATTAAGTTCATATCAATACTGCAACTATCTTCAATATCTTTCAAATTAGCATCGGCCGATTGAATTTTGGTTTGAATTTCAGTGTGTTTCCGCCTGTAAGTTTCTCTGTCAATTGTTCCATCAAGCAAATTATCTTCTAGTTTATTCCTTCTCATTTCCAGAGATGTTCTTAAATTTAAAAGGGCTTGTCTTTGAGCGGTGGCTGATTGACGATTATTCTCAAGTTTTTCTCGAGCCTTAACAATAACAAGGTTTATGAAAGTCTCTGAAAACTCCATATTCTTAAATTGCTCAGCAACTTGCTTCTCAAGGTCTGACATTTCAACATATGGAGAAGGACAGTTATTCCTATCCCTCTTAGGACAGTGGTAATATGCGATTTTCCCACCTCGACTTTTGAATTTTTTCTCATTTTTATGCCATTCAGCTGTATATCTCTGACTGCATTCTGCGCAAGTAATAAACCCTCTTAGTAAAAAATCATGTGTCCTTCTTCTTAGTAGGAAGTTTCTGTGTTTTGCTAGAACATATTGGCATGTATCAAAAAGGTCTTTGGAAATAATTGGAGCATGATAACCGATTTTTGACATTCCTCTCCACCTAATGAGTCCGTAGTAGAAAGAGTTTTTGAGAATATTATTTATCACACTATGTCCTAAGCCAGTTCCAGTTCGAGAAACTATGTTCTTTTCAACAAGCCAATCTTGTATTTCAAGAATAGAATAATTGCCTGTAGCATACAATTCAAACAACTCTTTAATTATTGGTGCTTCTGAAGGGTCTGGTTCGCATGTTTTACGCTCTCTATCGCCGCCTATACTTCGATATCCGATGGGTGGAGGGGATGGTTGCCATCCATCTCTATACTTCTGCATTAGTGCATCTCTTGTTCGTTGTCCATTTACTTCACTTTCCCATTCAGCAACACTTGCCAAGATGTTTGCAATTAAGTTTGAGCCTTGAGTAAGATTTCCTTCTAGAACTGAAATCATCTCAACGCCTTTTGCTTCAATTTCTTTTTTTGTATCTCTAAAATCTGAAACATTCCTAGCAAACCTATCAATTTTATATATGATTAAATAGTCTACCTTGAATTCATCTATGCCTACTAGAAGTTCTTGAAAAGCTTTTCTTTCTGTAGTCCTTCCGCTTTTACCGTCATCAATAAAAAGTCTTTTAACATGGTAATCGTGGGATTGTGCATAATCGGTACAAGATTTTTTTTGATTGTCTAACGAATAACCCTCGTTTGCTTGTTCTTCTGTAGAAACTCGAATGTATATGTAACAATTTTTCATATTTATATTTATCCTATAATTATAATTACGCTGGGCTTTTTAAGCGACCTACACTATGCGTAAATCATTTGCTTTAAATCTTTTTGTGCGCTGGCTAAACGATGCGGCTCCACTATTGCTCTGTACGCTAAAAAATCATCTGTGAGCTTCTTTCTTAAATCTGACTCCTCAAAGATAAACAAGACTCTTTTGGGATTACTTTTATCAGTAGAGAGGAGCGCCACGGACTCACTTAATAGATACGACGCTAATTGAAACGAATCTGTTGAAAATAGACTATTACTATTCATACTCTTCCTCATTTCGATTTTTGGAAATATTAATTATTTCCTGTTTCTTTGCTTCAATGTTGGCGAATAAAAGGTTCACCCATTGTTCGGCGATTGCTTCTAGACTTATGTCTTTATTCTCATTACTCATGTCCATACTCAGGAGTATAAAGATGGAGAGGTGGAGGATAAAATGAAAAAAGCGGAAGATTAAGGCTAAAAGTAAGGGAATTTAACGCCTTAAGAGGAGTTTAAAGCTGAATATCAATTAATTCAGTGTACTGTTGATTGAATTTAACTTTATACCCATAAGGAAGAAGAATGCTTCTTAATGTCTTGAGACAATTCTCAATTTTTTCATTGTAATCTTGAATTTTTTCTTTATTGCGGAAATAATCTTTTTTACTTAGTTTTATCTTGATGTAGTCTTCCTTTATTTTAATTTTTGTTGCAATTTCAGAGTTAGGTACTTTTCCTTTATCTACTAGCAATTCAGTAATAATTCTTTGATTCTTGTATTTCTTGCCTGATGGAATCAAAGAGAGTAATTGTAAGGGTGAGCCATATTTGCTGAGGAGATTTTTAAATCTTATCTTGTTAATTATCAGTATAAAGTGGTTTTGAAGATATTTTTGTTTGCCTCCTGGGAATTCAGACACAGATGCCCATGGTAAATTCCCTAAAAGGAAATCTGACATCTTTATGTCAGTATCTAGCTTTAAAATACCTTCGTCAGATAACGATTTAAGGATGATTTGTACATCATTTACTTCAAAAGCTTCAAGTCCATTTTCTTTTGAAATATAGAGTCTCGTAAAATCATCCCATGAATACTCAACTAATGCGTGCTGAAGCGCTTTAATAACAGCAATATATTTATCCTTATATTTATCTTTATTCATGCTTCGCATTATAACGTATTTATGCCTATAGGGCGCGTTAAAAGACTTAGAAGCTGTATTCAGGTCAAGAATTATCTAGAATCCCAACTAAATCCACAATCTCTACAGACGCTTAAGTTTTTTGGCCTATTAATAGCTGAAAGTGGTCCTAAAGCAATTTGTCTTAATCCTTCTTTAAATTGGTCGGGTTTAACGACATTAATATTTTGCTTCTCGCATCTTGGACATTTAATTTTTTTCTTCATTCCAAACATATTTTGCGCTAAATAGCTTCACCTCCTCCCTCAAAGCTAATGTTGTTAAAAGCCTCTATTAACTCAATATTTTGAAAGTGTAGATATCGAGATGTAGTCTGAGAACTTCGATGCCCCATTAATTGCTGTATGTATGGAATGGGCATCCCTTCTGAGAGAAGTGTGGTCGCAAAAGTATGTCTCAAAGAGTGAACTGTTATGTTTTCATTTAATCCCGCTTTGTGCGAATAACATTTCACTAAATGCCAAATAGAAGAAGCGGAAAGTCTTTCACCTCTTTTACTCATAAATAAAGGTTCGTCAGGGTTTCTATTGATGATTTTTAGATATTTTTGAATATCGTCAATTAATTCATCATGGATATTGAGATTTACAATATGATTGCCTTTTCTAGTAACCCTAAGGGTGCGCCTAGATAAATCAACATCACAAACATTTAAATTTGTGAGTTCGGCTCTGCGCAAACCTGTTTTAAGAAATAATCTCACAAGCATTAAATCCCTGTCTTTGTAAAAAGGTGTTGAATCTTTCTCAATTGTTTTTAATAAATGCATCTGCTGGTCATGGGATAAATATTCGGGACTTTTTTCAGGCAACTTCATTGACTCAAGGTTGGTAGTAGGATTATTAGAGATGTATTCTTTTCGAGAAAGATAATAAAAGAACGATTTAATAGAGCTTCTTACCCTCGCTTTCGTAGTAGTGGAACACTTGAGATGGAATAAATATTCTTCAATAGTTTTAAAACCTACTGAATTAACATCTGCTACCCCAATAGATTGAAGGTAGTTGATGAATTTAGTTAAGTCAAAATCATAGGCATTCTTTGTATTTATGCTTCGACCTCTATATTCAACTAAATAATCTAAGAATTGATTTTTCAATTCAATTATTCTCATGTTTATTTTTTCATTAATTCTTTTTTCTGTTTTTCAAGCTCTTTATTACTTATTCTCCAAGCACGAGAGCCGGGTAATTTAAACGCACCACGTAAAATGCCTCTTTTGCACCATATCCATACGGTAGCGTTAGAGACTTTTAACATCTCCGCAACTTGTTCAACTGTTAAATTTTCATCATCCATAGTCTTTAATAAATATTTAATCTCATTAATCCTTTAGCTCCCTTTAGGAGTTGATAGTTCGCTTCAATTTACTTATAATTACTTCAGCTAAATAAGGTTAATACCTATATTTAAAATCTAGCCTTAAACAGCCATTTTTGAGTAGTTTTAATACCTCAAAATATTTATTTAATTGTATTAATCTAAGTTTTCTTCTTAGTCCTTCTATTTTGATAGACCTTCTGTTTTTTTATTAACTTGCAAGCTTTCATTCAAAAGATATTGCAAGCCATTGCACAATCTTTTTTGTCAAAGATTCCGCAATGCTCTTGCGGAATGTTCTTCCATATATTCTTTTACAAAAGCAAGTAGGCCATATCTCATTTCTTCTATTGTCATACAATCCATTTCGTTAACAGACTTTTCTTTGTCGCCATAACAAACTCTTAGTGTGATTGGGAAACCATTACTAAATACCCATGCTTTGCATTTTGCTGAAGCTGACTTAAACGATTTTTCGGTTGTTTGGGTGACAAGATGGATAATCCTTCTCCTTTGAGTATTTTTACTAATTAATGTGATTGTTCTAGGGTAGTTATTCATAATGTTTATTTTCTTATTTCATCTTCATGGTCTAACCATAGAGAACTCTTAGAACTATTACTCTTAAAAGAAACATTAGAATTAGAGCTTTTAGGGCCATATTGACCTGATTCCTGTTGCATGTTTGCAATAGAGGTCTCTATATCTGCAAATGATTCTTGCGGCGTTAGAAATAACTCCTCTGGAGATAAGTGGGGAATTTTGGCTACCTTTTGAACCCAATCAAGTTCGAAAACTCGATAATTGGTGATTTTAGTTAAACCTTCTTCTTCTGTTAATAAACCTAGATATATAAACCTTTTTCGATATCTGAAGATTGTAGAGGGGCTTAATCCAAATTCTTTTCCAAGCTGTCTATCGTCACGAAGGATGGTTCGATAATTCCGATGACGAGAGTCGAAATCAGCTTGCATAACAAAGCTAACGTATAAACCAAGCTCCTGAAGAGTTAGAATCCTAGATTTGACCAAAAGCAAGACACGCCTTAAAAGAGGAATGTAGCCTGAATAATTAATTGGATAAGTTATTCTCATGCTTATGTTTATTACTAATACTTATGTTTTGGAGTATATGGAGTAAGAGGGGAAGAATCTAACGCGAAAAGATGATTTATAGCCTTACCTAAATAGAAAACGATATTAGTTCGAGAAGTATGCAGGGAGATTTTCAAAAAAACTGATTAAGAGCAATATTGTCTCCAAAATTACCACTTGTTTAAGAAAATTAGCCTTAAATCCTTTTCTATTTTGGAGACAGTCAAATAATTTAAATAGGGCAAAACTGTCTATAAACTCACCTTCATTAGCGTTAATTAGCCACGAAAAGAGTTTTAGTTTTGAGACAACTCAAATATTTATTGAATGGTGATACTCTCCATAAACCTCACTCTTTATACAATTTTTAGCTTTGAATTCAGTTTTAGTTTATGTAGAGCTTAATAATAAAGCTTTTTCAAAGTCACCACTCACAAAACGAATAATAGCCTAAAAATTGTTGAAGCCATAAGGAAGCCTCATTTCACTCAAGTGGGCATTATTTTGGTATACTTGAGCCAAGTCTTTAGATGCTCAGCTCTAGCAGGTTATACAACATCTCGAATAGAAAGAGAGTTAAATTAATATGGATGATGATTATAAAATAATTACTTTTGATGATTCTCCAATTGTTATTCAAAGTGGATTTGAACTTAGTATTGAATTAATAATTCAATCGGTATTAGCGGTTAATAAAAAGTTCGTTTCTTTGAGCAAAAATACATCGAAAATAGCATTCAATGTTTTTGAAGTTGTGGATTTTAGAATGTTAAGTGGGTTGCTTGGAGAGGCGTTAGTATCAGATTTATCAACAAGAGTTGATGCCCTTCTCAGAAATCCAAATATTGACGGCTATCCAGATTTGGTTGATGTTTCCCAAAGGAAGTTCAGAGAGGATTTTGAAAAATGGAAAGAATTCGAAAGTAATAAATTTATAAAGTATCCATATGGAGGTATAGAGATAAAGAATACCTTTGGAACAAAAAAATCGGGTGTACATTTGCTTCCCGGGGACAATCGAATAAATAAAATCAATAATAAACTAGATTGGAAGGCTCATCATAGAACAACAAATAATCTACTTGGAATTTTTAGTGACTTTGTAAATCGTTGTCCTCAAATAATTGCAGTAATGTATTGCGATAAATTAGAAGAGAGTGATTGGGCAGAAAAACAAAATCCAAAGGAAGGTAGTACGATGACTTCATTTTCAGTAATTAAATCTTCAGGATGGGTTAAATTAAAAAAAGGAATTAAGTTTTGTATAGACGAGCCAAACTATATAAATTTCTTTACTAATAAAAATGATTAAAACAACCAATACTGATGAATTTATTTCACTTTCGCCTATTACTTTTAAGTCTAAGGCTTCCAATACCAATGTAATTATTGAAGCTAAAGATATTATTAAATTAATTGTAAATACTAATAAATATCTTTACAGCTTATCTGCTTTTTTTGCAGATGTGGGTTTCGATTTTTATGAATCACTTGGACAAAGAAATCTAAGTGGTTTTATAGGAGAAATATTTGTCAAGTCTTTTGAAAAAACCCTTTCAGGATATAAATTTAATCCTCATGGGGATGGTCGTCCAGATGTTCTTGATATTACTACACCTGAAGCAAAAGAGTATTTCGAGAAAGAATGTTTTGCATCGTCAAGCGAAGGATTAAATCCGATAAGGTCTAAACTCGCTCCTTTCAAATTTGGCGGCCTAGAGGTCAAAGCATCAATTGGAAGTCCTGTCGGAAATTACAAAGAATTACTACCAAAAGAGCTTGGAATAGCTAATTTTACGGTCGGAATACCAAGGATAAATTATTTAAGCTCTATTACTTACTGGGGACATCATGCAAGTTGTGAAAATTTAATTGGTTTATATTACGATTATTCTAGCGAAAATGAACATTTACCTCAGATATATGCTGTGATGCATTCTGAGCTAATTGTGAG
>CAZDWN010000005.1:0-54707 GCA_964509365.1 uncultured Pseudomonadales bacterium
ATAGTCTTCCGGCAACGGATCGCGAAAATAGGTCAAGGCCAAAACAAAGGGTTTTATATTGACTTCACACACTTCATTCTTCTACACTGAATACATAGCAAATCCGCCTTCGTCCGTCAGCTGACAGACTACGGCGAGACAAGGGAGTCACGTGTATGAAAAAAGTCGCAAAAAAGAAATCATCCAAAGTAGTCGCCTCAAAAAAGAGTGTCGCTCCAGTCGCTCAAACACATCGAGCCGGATACACTCACTCAAAAGTGTTTAGCAACAACGCCCTGATGGGTCTGGCAGTGTTCTTTGCACTCGTTGGCCTCTTTGTCGTCATGATGTATCAGAAGCAAGCGATGGAGTTTGATCGCTATCAGACAGCCCACAATCAGGAATCTCTCCAATACCTGGCTAAACCATCGACGCCAGCTCCAAAAATGATGAAAAAATAAGGTGTATACTCACCTCTATTCATGACAGATACGCATGTTTCTCCATTTGATGAAGCCGTCTATGGAAAGCCTTCGACTTGGTTTTCGCATATCGTGATTGTGAGATCAGACGTGAAGCGAGAGTACTTTCTTACTGACGATGCGTATGAGGCGGAAGCCGAATGCATCGATCGAGCCGAAGTGGTCAGGTCAGAAATTGAGAGTCTCGGGATACGCACGACAATTGTCGTCGCTGATGACAATCTGTCTGATAATTTGTTGAAACTCAAGCCCAATCTTTGCATCAATTTTACTGACTCAGTCCGTGGGCACATGCCATCATGCGCTGGAATCCCTACGATTTTTGATCTGCTGGGTATACCATATGTGGGAGCCAACACGTTGTGTCTCTCAATCAATTGCAATAAATACTTGACCAAGACATTGCTGCAGGCATGGGAGATCCCAACTCCACAGTTTCAGTTGTTTCACAAAGCCACACAAGAGCTCGAGTACGATTTGCGCTATCCGCTTATCCTCAAACTGAATGAAGAGCATGGTTCCGTGGGTATCTCCGAGGCATCTGTAGTGACCAATGAGAAAGAACTTCGCGCTCAGTTGCAGTTCCTCATCTCGACATACAAGCAACATGTCTTAGTCGAAGAATTTATCGAAGATGGAAGAGAGCTGACGGCGCTTGCTCTCGAGTCGGATAAGCTTCGAGTCAATATGAGTGAGCGAGTGTACGAAAAAATTACCGAAAATTTTAAGCTGATTACGTTTGAGTTCAACTACGCCGATGAGCATGGCATCCCGGTGACGTTTGAGCACAAGCAATTTATCGATCACTCGGGGAAGATTCGTGCAGATATCCGAAAGGCCTTTGAGATCCTCAAGATGGATGATATCGCCAGGTTTGATATTATGCTGGATAAATATGGGAACCACTACATTATCGACTGTAACAGTAATCCATCGTTTGGCCCAAATGAGGCAGTGGCAAGTATCGCCAAAGTGAACGGAAAGTCATTCCAGTCAGTCCTCGTCCAGGTACTTTGGCGAAACATGATGGACCTCAAAGAGCCCTCCACCAGCCTGACAGCGTAAGCTCGCTGGCTGCTGGCGAGAAGAGCCTCTCTCTGGTATAATTGACGCTTCTCAAAGAAAGGGGAAATTTATCGTATGCCGAAGAAAAAAGTAACCACAGAAGCCGAAGCTAGCGAAACAACCGCAGCAGAGCCAGTCGTCGCACCTCAAAAGAAAGAGGTCGCAAAAGCAAAAACCATGGATGAGCTTCTCAAAGCCACCGGGTACATGCTCAAATCTCCAAAGAAAGGAGATCTGGTTACCGGAATCGTAACCTCACTTTCACGAAAATTCGTCCAAGTTGATATCGGCGGAAAAACCGAAGGAATTGTCACTGACAAGGAATTCGAAGCGGCCGTCGATTTTGCCAGAGAGCTGAAAGTCGGCGAGACCGTCAAAGCCTTCGTCGTCTCAGCTGAAAATGATCGAGGTCAAATCTTGTTGTCATTTAAGAAAGCTGCAGTCGACCAGAAATGGGATGCCTTCAAGTCAGCTATGGATGACGGCACGATCGTCACTGTTCGCGGCTTGGAGCTCAACAAAGGTGGAATGATCGTCTCGTACGAAGGAGTCCGCGGATTCGTCCCGACTTCTCAGTTTGGGAAGACTGTCATTGGCGAGCTCGAGTCTCTCTTGGGAAAGAGTTTCAAAGTGAAGATTATCGAAGTCGACCGAGAGAAGAATCGATTGATTTTCTCAGAACGTCACGTCTCTGAAGAGGAACTCATCAAGCAGAAGACCGCCGCTTTGGATGCAGTAAAGGTTGGAGAAGTGTACGAGGGCGTCGTGTCAGGAATCCTGTCATTTGGAGCCTTTGTAACTCTCTGTGTGCCTATGGAAGATGGCAGCCAAGGACATATCGAAGGATTAGTCCATATTAGCGAGATTTCTTGGGAGAAAGTCGAAGACCCAAATAAATACGTCAAAAGTGGAGATACAGTGAAAGTCAAAGTCTTGGCAGTTGATCAAGCTTCTGGCAAACTCACTTTGTCTATCAAACAGACCAATGATGATCCATGGGCAATCGCAAAGGAAAAATACCCAGAAGGAACGGTCGTCGCTGGAGTAGTCTCCCGAGTCGCCCAATTTGGTATCTTTGTTCACTTGGAAGCAGGTATTGATGGTCTCGTCCATATCAGTAAAATTGTAAACATGGAGATGCCACGAGTCGGTGAAGAAGTCAGTGTCACGGTCGAAAGTGTTGACCCAGGTGCCAGACGTATGAGCCTCTCGATCACTCCGACAGAAGTGCCAGTAGGATACAAGTAAGGAGCAAAAACTATGAGTAAGCAACGAATGATCGTCATGGACGACCAGCTACTGGTCGATATGGATCTTCTGTTCAATGCCATTCGCGAAGCGAACGGTGACTGGCAGAAAGTCGAACAGGAAATGCAAGCCTACCTTGAGGCAGTCCAAGGAATGATTAAAGAATAATCAATAAAAGCCCACAAGTAGAAATACTCGTGGGCTTTTTAGTTGTCTATGAAAAAAAATCCAACTCTTCCTACTTCACTAGAGAATCAACTCAACTCCTTTTTGACTTTACAATCGGAGCGAGTCATGTCACGCCAACTAAGTAATGGTGCGAAAAAAGAGATGGGTAAGATGTTTGAGTGGATTCGTTCATTTGGAGAAATGTATGCTTTGTCACGAATCCATCGAGCATTGGACGTCGTCAGTGATGACGTCAAAAAGGCACAAAAATTAGCTAGAGCCTACATTGGAGAAGGAAATCATGATTTTTTTGCCACCTGTGTTGATGGGAGAAACATGCCTACTGTCATGTTCACCAAACCTCCTCATGTCGGTGGAGTATTGAGAGCGCCTGCAGGTGCTCTCACTGGCTTTATGGAAGGACAGAAAAGTCAAAGCGTGTTCATTGATGATGATTCTTTCGTAGTTAAACAAATTCAGAAGCTCCTCATTGAGCGTGCAGGTGAAACAATCTTTTATGGATTAGATTCACATTTGGGCTGCGCTGCACGTGGATTGATCCATTCCACTGAGGGAGGAAAACAGCTCGATGCAGGACTCCGAAGCGATGTCAAAAGCAAATTAATGACCGCGCGGGGAATAATTCAGTTGCGAGAGAAACTCGTATCCAACGGTGTTCAAGCGGCAGAAGTCATACCAGTCTTTTTTTCTTACGACCCACATAGTGGTGGAGTCGTATCCGGATTAGAGATGTACGTGGACGATCCCCAAGTCTCAGAAGAAGGATACACCGACTCGATTCTCGATACGCTCGCGATTGAAGGCAAGATTATTAGGACAATAGACCTTTTAGAAGATCCAGAGATATTGCAGCAATTGAATGCGGTGATTCAACCGAGCTCAAGCAATTTTGAGGAGAGATTTGCACAAAGCATGCTGGCAAACTGGAAGGCTGTGACTTCACTCTATGACGGTGGGGCAGGTGTCATCTTTGAGAAGATTCTCAAACTATTGGTGCAAGCTTACACGAAGGGGGAGTGGATAATTTCTGATCATGACAACATCCAGCTGCACCAGATTTCAAAACGTGCCATCAAACAAAAAGCAAAGTTTCTGCTCAAGAATTTATTGACTCGATATTCCATAGCAGGAGCATCACATAAGTGGCCGTACGGGAATCACAAGGAAGATATGGTTGTGATTACAGACGGAGGATATGCACCATTTGAGAAGATCAATGCTTTTGCTGTTTTCTCGAGGGATTTGAATGCCTTACTTCCAAACACAAAACTGACAATTGACCTTATTCGAGGTTTTCGAAAATCCGGAGGAATAGTCGACCCTGTTGTTGAGTCAAAACTGTCGGCCGAAGAATTTTGGAGTGCGCCCGTCTTAATCACAAACAAGGCAGTTTTTAGGCAAGCAAGCGACAAAGCATGTGAAGTTATGGAAAATGTCGACTTGGCATCAGTATTTTCAAATATAAACTGGGATGATACGAGTGTGCTTTCGTGGAAGAAATCAGATATCGCTGATCTCCTCTTAAAGGTCCATCAAGTAACACCAGTTTCTTTGCCAATGACTGATAGTCTCGGCTACGTAGATGTGCTATTTGAATTATTTGATAGAATGCGAATCATGATGAAAGACAAATACTTTCGCCATATGATTTTGAATGGAAATATTGTGATCTTGAACCTCATTGTTGATGCAGATCGCAAGCCCATCGTGATAGTCCCATTTGTGATTTAAAGGTAAAAGAATATGTCAGAAAAAAGAACTTTCCATAATTTTCGTGATGCCGTAAAACGAATTGCGAATGAACAGAACTATGATCTCACCGATCCCGCCATGCGTGCTTTTTGTATGGGCTTTGTTGTGGGTTTGATCGATCAAGGAAAGGTTGATCTCTTGCATGACGAATATGTTCGCGGTAAAGAAGCTGGCGAAAAAGTATTGGCACGAAGAGATAATTTTTATGCGGGACTTGTTAAAAGCCCAGATCTCTTACTTTCCACGACAGATTCTGTTCATATCGCTGGAGGTGTCTTACCAGTGGTATTTGGCGAAAAGGAAAATCAACTTTGGCGAGAAATTGTGATAGCAGCTGGTGAGAAGAAATCTATTCAATTTGTGCATCAAGATTTCTCTTTACAAGAACTTGAGCTTATTGGCGAGTTCGCACGATTTTTGCAAGAAAAGGGAAAAATCCCAACATGTGTAGATGAACGACTGTGGTATGCAAATGGAGAGTACACGAAATTGGTTCATTGCGATTGTGGAGCCTGTAAAGGAATTGGACAAGTAATTGGCGCAAAAAGCTCTGTTGAAGACATGCTACATCGAGAGTTTGCTCCAGGATCAAATAAAAGACCAATCCAACCTGGTATGAGTGATCACAGAAGTACTACCATTTACGTCGACCTGGGCAAAGATTCTCGCACGCTCAACAGAGAAGCCAGATTACACGCTCGATTTGAGGCGGGACTCCCATTTCATGCGAGTTTTCCAATAGAGTTGCTGAAAGCGTTCATTGTGTTGAAGCGAAAATCAAAAGAAGGATTTTCGGATGAAAATCAACAAATCCTCATTCAGGCCTGGACCAAATTTAATGTTGGCGTCCCGCGTGCAATAATAGGCGGTCATAATAGAGATGCTCATCTAGCGGACAATACGCAAATAGTGTTAAACACAAGTGGAGTGGCAAAATCAGGACTTCTCAATACTGTAGTTGAGCAGATCGAGTCTGTACCCCATGAAAGAGTTCTTCGTATTGCATAAATACTCTGAAATTGACTTTCATAGACCAGTTTTGCTATAGTCTCCCATAAGACTATGGCAGTCCAAGAACGTGAGTCTCTTCACCAAAAGAGGCAGCTTGCGTCACAGACAGAGGCGCTTGCACCAGCCTGAATACGAACACTGGCTACACCCGAAGCCACCCCATCTCAATTTCCTGCGTCAATTTTTTCTGCTTTACCAAAACAACTTCTCCCGTACCTTGATCAAATGGGGATCATCCGTCTCGTGAAGGAAGGCTATCGCTTGCAAGGGACGGACGAACAAATTTCTACATGGGTAGAAGAAGAGTTTACGCAAGATCTTCGTGACCCGCAGGTTCTCCTTTCGATGCATCCAAATAGACCTGAACAAGTTGGAGCGCTCCTCATCGTGGGTCGACCAACGTACATCGGTCGGAAGGGCCTTGAGATCGGTGGTGTGATTATTGCTTCCGATCACCCGAACAGAGGTGTCGGTGGTGCAGCTGACCAACTCATGCGACATGCAATTGAAAAATATGACCCACATTTTGTCATCGGCGCAACTATTAACATTAAAGCCATGCTGTTGCGGAATCGCGTCACTGAGCCTATGGGATTTAGCAGCATGGCTGGGCGAATTATGTTAAATGAGAACTGGGATGCGCAGATGCTTTATGAAGCTGAGCAAATAGAAGAACGTTATGTTCAAGATCATCAGGGAAAGCGACGAAATGCAGTGATCGTCGAAGTGTCTTCTGAGTATCTTGAACCTATTCATCCGTCAATGAAGCGGACATATCCAAAACCGTACGATGAGATCCAAGAACAAATCTTTTTTCATCAGCAACTGCTTGGTACAAAGGGAACCGCGAGCGTGATATTACTTTCCATTAAACAGAGAGAACGCCTACAGATGTGATAACAGCCACGGAACGTAGATTCCAGCTAATACTCCCTGGAAAGTTCCCCAAGCCAAATCAATAATTGTGATGTCGAGTGGCCAGTCTTTGACAAACGACAAACTCGTGAGGTCATACGTGGCATACATGACAAAACTCACAAATGCTGTGATCGCGACAACAGATACACTTGGCCCCCCATAGATTTTTGAAGCCATACTGGCGACGACAAACAGTCCAGCAGCGATGGTGGCTTGCGTCAAGAGTCCGACTGGAAGATTGAAGACTATAGAGTTGTTCTTCACTTTTGCCAAATAGGAAAGCTTTTGAAAGTAGAGGCGATTTGAGACGAATCCAAGCCAGATCATGTCGACGATGATAAAAATAATGATACTCGCGAGCAGGGGAAGGATTTTAAATTGCATGTGCACAAGTATGACACAAACCAAACAATGTTGTGTGGTGATGATGGACTTCAAAACCCTCAATTGTTGTCGGGCTATCGGTCACACAGTCTATCTTTTGAATGCTGCCGCATCGCTCGCAGACAAGATGGTCATGATGTGACTCCCGTAATTCATACACGATGGTCTGACCAGTGAGGGTCTGTTTGCACAAGATTCCATCTTCAGAAAGTTTCTCCAGCGCTCGATACACCGATGTTTTATTGACCGACACTCCTCTTGCATCAAGTTGCGTGAGAAGATCAGGCGCCGACAAAACGTGCAGTGATTGCAGCACAGCGATGATTTCAGCGGAGAGAAGTGCGGGGCGTCCCATAGAAGAGACAATTATACGCTACTTGAGTAGTGGTAGGGCAGCATCTTGCACCGACAAGATCGGGGTCGAATTTGGGAGCAGCGGCCACTCGACTGCGATCGTTGGATCATTCCACATGATGCCGGTACTACTTTCCTTGTTGTAGACGCCACCGGCAATCTTGTACGAGAACTTTGCTTCGCCTGAAAGCACGTAAAACCCATGAGCGAAACCGGCGGGAATATATAACATCTGATGATTCTCTTCAGAGAGAGTCTCGCCTATCCAATTCCCGTAGGTAGGTGACTGCGGGCGCAAATCAACAGCGACATCAAAGACTTCTCCAGCGACGACACTGACTAGTTTTGCCTGCGCATAGGGATCTTTTTGAAAATGAAGCCCTCTTAAAACTCCCTGCTTTGAAGTACTCAAATTGTCCTGAATAAAGGAATCGTGAATACCAAGTTGCTCAAACTTTGCTTGATTGTAGCTTTCAAAGAAACTACCTCGCTCATCGGTAAATACATCTGGGGAAATCAGGAGTACATCGGGGATTTTTGTTGGTGTTACGTTCATAATCTTGGCCTAGTATACAAAACAATTGAAGAATCATCTAGCCTTATCCTACTGTTCTGGTATAGCATGGATAGTACGATATGTTACTTTCCACTCCACAAGTCGTTCAGATACTGACCGCGTCAGGCAAAATGGATGCGAAGACGGCGGCTGAGTATGAAGCCAAAGCCAACGAGGCCAAAAAGCCACTCGATGATTTTTTGATAGAAAAAGGAGTCTTGAGTGATGAAGATCTAGGCAAGCTGACTGCCAGTGTCTTCAAGCTGCCGTTCATTAATTTGACGTCGGCGACTATTTCAGACGAAATTTTTCAATTGCTTCCTGAGCGCCTTGCTCGCACTGAGCACGTAGTCGTTTTTGCAAAAAATGACAAATCCATCAGTGTTGCGATGGTCGTGCCACGACAACTTGAGCTTTTTTCAATGCTGACGAAAAAAACGAGTAGAAGTGTCGAAATTGCAGTGGCTACAAAAAAGGACATTGAGACTTCACTGAAGTTATACAAACGCGATCTGCAGAAGGTGGTGGATGCGCTCATTGCTGAAGACATGCCCACCTATGGATCACAAGGTGAGACTGATGATCCTCCAGTCACGAAGATCGTCGACGCACTTATCAATTCTGCGTATCAAGATAAAACTTCCGATATTCACATGGAAGCTCGCGAAAAAGATGCCATCGTGCGTCTGCGCATCGATGGTGTCTTGCATGATGTCTTGACGGTCAGTAAATATTTGCATGATCGCATGGTGACACGTATTAAGGTCCTCTCCAGTCTACGTACTGATGAGCACTATAGTGCTCAAGATGGGAAAATGCGTATTGATGTCGGCGCCGAGAAACTTGATATTCGTGTCTCGATCATTCCCATTGTCGAAGGTGAGAAAGTGGTTCTCCGTTTGCTCTCGACCAAGACAAAACAATTGACATTGACCGACTTGGGTATGAGTGAAGCAAATTTGGCGACCGTTAAACATGCCTATACTCGATCGTACGGTATGATCCTCTCCACAGGTCCGACGGGTTCAGGGAAGACAACATCGATCTATTCCATGCTTTTACAGATCAATACTCGAGAGAAAAATTTGACCTCGATTGAGGATCCAGTTGAGTATCGTATCGCCGGCGCGAATCAAGTGCAGGTGAATACGAAAACAAATCTCACGTTTGCCAATGGATTGCGCTCACTCTTGCGGCAAGATCCAAATATCATCTTGGTGGGAGAAATTCGTGATAATGAGACGGCCGGTATCGCGGTCAACGCGGCTTTGACGGGTCACTTAGTATTCTCGACATTGCATACCAACGATGCCGCCACAGCAATCCCGCGTTTGATCGATATGAAAGTAGAGCCATTCTTGGTGGCTTCGACTGTGAACATTATTATTGCTCAACGTCTCGTTCGCAAGATCTGCGATGTCTGTCGCATCTCACATACGATAACCACCGAAGAGTTGTCGAAAGATCTCTCAGCAGAGATGATCTCCAAACATTACACTCCAGTCGGAAGTAATGGGGAGATTCGTATGTACAAAGGGAAAGGGTGCAAAGCATGTCATCAAACAGGATACCAGGGTCGACTGGGAATCTATGAAGTCCTCGAAGTGAGTAAACCAATTCGTGAACTCGTCGCCAAACACGCGGACTCTGATGTCATCATGCAACAAGCTGTGAAAGAAGGAATGACAACGATGCAAGATGATGGATTGCAAAAAGTAGCGCAAGGACTCACGACGCTGGAGGAAATCCTTCGGGTTACAAAAACCGAACTTGCGTAACACGTATATCTATGGCTACCTCACTCGCTCGAGTCTATCTCAACAACAACGAAAAGATTGGTCTGATCAGTAATTTGGCGACCATGCTCACTGCTGGCGTGCCGATCTTAGAGTCAGTCAACTCACTGCTCGAGGACTCAAAAGGGGGAGCAAAGATCCTTTTGGAAACCATGCGTGATGATCTTTCCCAAGGTGAGCGGCTGTACGTCACATTTTCAAAATTTCCCAATACGTTTAGTAAAGTGACCGTCAACTTGATCAAGGCAGCGGAAGAGGCTGGGAACCTCAATGTCATTTTGCATGATCTCAAATCAAGTATCCGGAAGGAGATGGAGTTTACTGACAAAGTCAGGGCAGCATTGATCTATCCACTGATGATCATGGTCGTATTTGTCGGTGTGCTTCTCATGATGCTCGTCGTCGTCATCCCAAAGATCTCGACGGTCTTTTTACGACTCAAAGTAGACCTCCCATTACCCACGAAAGTCCTCATCTTTCTTTCTAATCTTGTTCTCCACAATACAGTGCCATTGGTTTTAAGCTTTGTATCCATTATTGGTATTTCCTTTTTCCTCTATCGGCGCAATCGAAATATTATTTTGACTCCGCTCTTCGCTATGCCACTGATCTCAAATTTGATCCTTGGGATTGATCTCACTCGATTTTCACACAATCTCTATCTGCTTCTCAACTCAGGTATCCCCATCACGCAAGCTTTGGAGTTGTCTGAAGAAGTGGTGATGAAAAAAGAGCTTCGAGCGATCATTGCCAACGCTCGTGATATGGTGACGAGTGGGAAAAAGATGTCGGATGCATTTAAAGGGAAGAAGACTATCATCCCTTCGATAATGACAAAACTTGTCGAAGTCGGAGATAAGACCGGTACCTTGGACAAGTCCATGCAAGATATTTCTGAGTATCTAGATTATGAAGTCTCAGAGCGACTCAAGACCGTCACTGTTATCCTCGAGCCAGTGATGCTTATCATGGTGGGAGTCTTGGTTGGAGGCATGATGCTTGCAATCATCGCTCCAATCTACGGCCTGATCGGCCAAGTCGGCGGACGATAGGGACTTATTGCAACAGCTCTTTGATCTTTTTGAGCAAAATATCTGGAGTAAAGTCACTTTTGACGATGGCACCAGCGGCCCCCTTTGTCATTCCATCTTGGACTGCAGGATCATCATGCAGACTGGTAAAGAGAATGATTTTTCCATTTTTCGCTTTCGCAGGATGAGCCTGCAGCTCTGCCAGGATCCCGATGCCATCAATCTTGGGCATCATGACATCGAGAAGCACGAGGTCAAATCCTCCTTCTTTCATGAGCGTAAGACCTTGCTCACCATCCGAAGCGGATTGCACCTCGTAGCCCTCAGTTGTTAGAGTATCAGTAAAGAGTGTTCGGACGGACAAATCGTCGTCCACAATAAGAATTCTTTTTGCCATGCCCGTACTGTACTATGAATATGTACGAATTTCAAATATGCATAGTCGTGGTTTTACACTCATCGAAGTTATTGTAGTACTCGGCGTACTGGCCACACTGATGGTTTTTGCAAGTGTCAACGTCTTGCAGTTGCAACGTCACACGCATGTCCAGACCACAGTCACGCAATTGGCTGCTGATCTCTATGAGCAGCGCCAGCGTGCGATGAGCGGCGATACGCAGGGGCGCTCCACCATTGATTCCTATGGAGTGTACTTTCGATCGAGTAGTTACGTGTTGTTCCACGGTGCCACATATTCAGCTGTCAGTGCAGACAACGTGACCATTCCGATCCAAAGTCCGATTCAAATGAGCTCGACGACATTTGCCAATTCCCAAGTCATATTCTTGAAAGGAAGCGGAGAGATCTCTGGGTACTCGCCAAACGCAAATAGCGTCACACTCACGAATACAACAAATTCCGAAGCAGTTCAAATAGTCTTAAACAAATATGGCACTATTACCTCAGATCTCCCGTAATGCGGGAGTATCACTTGTCGAGTTACTTCTCGCGGTCGCGATCGCGGGTTTGGTCATGCCCGCAATAATCAGTGGGTTTATCTCATCCAGACAAGGTCTCGTGCAACAGTCACAACGAGAGATCGCTGTGACGTATTATCGGGAAGCTCAGGAGGCGGTGAGAAGTGTGCGCGAAGCAGGCTGGAGTGCGTTTGCTGTCAACGGGACGTACTATCCTCGAATAGTGAGTGGTGCATGGAAGCTAACTGCAGGGACACAAACGATTGGTGACTACACAAGAAATATCGTCATCAGCGATGTCCAACGAAATGTCGCTGGTCAGATCGTCAGTTCTGGAGGAACGTATGATCCATCGACGAAGAAAATAGTCATTACCGTCGGTTGGAATATTCCCTATAGCTCAAGCATGACTTCCACATTGTATTTAACGAGGTATTTGAATAACTTATCGTATCTTCAGACATCGCAAGCTGATTTTAATGGCAACACGCTGACGCAAACTGCCGTGACGAATACGGCTGGGGGAGAAGCGCAGCTTTCAAATAATCAAAAAGCAAAATGGTGCTCACCATCATTTGCGAGCACGACGATCGATCTTCCCGACGGTCCACCGGTCGCAGTCTCTGCCACAGCGAGTGCGGTCAGCAGTGCGATCCCAAATGACGTATTTACGGTGACGTCACCGTACGCGACAAGCTCGACCAAACTTGCGTATGTCCAGGTCCCCGCAAATATTGATCCACCGACCGCGAGTCTTAAAGGCACGTTTACTTTAGATCCCACCAAGTATAGTTCGGCTGGCCTCGTGCCAACTGGCCTTGGGCTTGATAACAATTTTGTGACCAATTCTGTCAAATATTACAAGTCATCTGGCGGAAAACTCTATGCACTGATTGGGACGACACTTCCGAACAAGGAAGTGATCGCTATCCAAATCAACGATGGCACTGGCGATGCATGGCAAGATTCTGTCAATCATATCTATAAATACTGGACATTTTTTAACACACGCATGTATCAGGGAAACAATACGTCGACTCCAAATCAAGACCAAGCTCCATATGATTATGGAGTCGTATCGATTGATGTGCTGGGAAGTCGAGCCTATGCGTTGTCTGGTGGATTTCTCTACGTCATTGACCTCTCCAACATCGACAGTAAGTCTGCGTCGGTCGGACTCGATATGGTCGGATGTCGCATCGAAGTCGATGGGGATGATTGTAATCCGACGACGAGTAAAGTCAGAAAATACGCTGCAGGAAGTACTGGGACCAATTGGAGTGCGGAATCGACAGGACAAACTGGCTGTATGGATGGAGGTTCAGTGCAGCGCTACGCCGATAACGATGTCTTTCCGATCCAAGTTGGGGCAAATACCTATGTCTATATAGCGGTCGGGGCGGGTACTGATCCAGAACTTGATATCGTCAATGTCACCACAGTACCGACGAGTGGCACTTCTCCAAAAATAAGTCAAAGTACCTGTGGGACGATCGCTAGCGGCAATGCCAGTTGGAAACGTATTAGCTCTCTTGATTTCAATTCAAAATCAGGCACGCAAGAGTCGTCAAACTCTGTGTTTGGGAATACGAGTGGGACTCGTGCCTACATCGCCTCAAATGGAGGGGTCGATGGAAATGGCGACGGACAACCAGATAGTGATCAGTTTTATGTCGTCGACACAACCAATAAAAGTTCCCCAAAGTTTTTGACAGGGACGCCAGCAACAGGGGCGACCAGTGGATACTATAACGGTGACACCACCAATATTCAGATGTTTCCCACTCGATCACTTACCGTGCTCAATGGCCAGCGAGTGGTCTTAGTAGGGAAAGATGGATTTCCTGCCGACGGCACTGAACCAAAGGAGTACCAAGTGTTAAATCTCGATACTGAAAGCACCCCAAACTATTGCGGAGGCTTAAACTTTATCTCAGGCTTTAATGACTTGACGTCAGTGACAGAAGCGGATTTTGATACGTTTGTGTATATGGTGGCCAATACCAATGAGAAACAATTGAAGATTATTCAGGGAGGTCCCGATGGAACCTATTCAAATACCGGGACCATGGTCTCAAGCCCTCTCAATGCTGGTTTTGATACGACTTTCAATCGCTATATGGCTACGGAGACGCTGCCTACAAATACGACACTCAAGTTTCAGTTCGCAGGCGCTGACCCAGTCGCTGGTAGCTGCACGGGGGCCAGCTATACCTACACAGGCCCTGATGGCTCCACTGGTACGTACTATACCGCGACCACCAGTGCGATCTTTGTCGGGACAAGTGGTGGGTATAAAAACCCTGCGCAATGTTTCCGTTACAAAGCTTTTTTTGATACGACTGATTACAATGCCACACCGGTACTATCCGATATGACCATCAACTACTCACCATAAGAAAAGAGACAAGAGAAAAAATGTATGAAAGTGAAAACAAAACAGCAAGGTTTTACATTGATAGAGCTGCTCATCTACATGGGACTCTTGTCAATATTTATGGTGGTCATGACCGATTTGTTAACGCAGCTACTCGACTTGCGCACACAATCGACCGCGCAAACGTTTGTCACTTCGGATGGAAATTTTTTGAAGGATCGATTGTCATATGACATCAGACGAAGCAGTGCGATCGTGACTCCGGCGACGGTAGGGACGACGGCCTCGCAATTTGTGATCACGATTGGGGGTGCAAACTATACCTATGCAGTCACCAATTCTGCACTAGGTGTAACGACGGGAGGAGTCACCACGTTACTCACAACGAGCGACGTATCAATAGCGTCGTTGTCAGCGACTCGTATCGGGAATGGAACGAGCAAAGACACGATCAAGCTTTCGTATACGCTCGTGAGCAAACGCACTGCGCATAACTTGCCAGTGGAACAGAAATCATATGCGTTGACGATCGGAGCACGATGAATTTGTGTCAAACTTTTCCATTGAAAAAGAAATCAGGCCAAGCAGGGCAAGCTCTCGTCGTATTGTTAATGTTCGTCACGGTTGCGATGATGGTCAGCGTCGCGGCGACATTGCTCTCTTCGTACGCGCTGAGTGCGACTACGAGACTCGAGCAGTCTCAAACTGCTCTCGATGTCTCCGAAAGTGGTATGGAGAATGCATTGCTGCGACTGCTTCGTGATCCATTTTACGGTGGCGAGACATTGACACTGCCGTCGGGTGTCGCCACAATAACAGTAACGGGAGGAAGTACCAAGACGATAACGAGTGTCGGCACTGCTGGTAACTTTATGCACACCACGGTGGCGACGGTCCTGTACTCGAACGGAGTGTACTCCATTACATCTTGGTCGGACTCGTATTGATATGAAAACAAATGAAAAACCACTGGCGATTTTTGTGCTCGAATCAAACGGTGTCGTCATCTATTCGCAAAAACAACCTCAAGGAACTTCGATTCAGTTTCCAGCTGGACTGATAGAGCACATGGAGATTCTTAATTTTGATGCAGTGAGAGATCTCCTCGCTCAAGCCTGTGCGACATTAGAACTCAAAGATACGCCGGCTCTATTAGTCTTTGGTCAGTCGCTCCTTTTTGAGAAACAAATTGAAGTCCTCCCAGAAGATAAATTGCAGCTTGCTATTGATCAGTTTCGCGACTCCACACCTTTTGAGCGAGTCGCATCGCATGCATACAAGAACGCGAAAGGATCACTGGTTGTCAGCATGAATCGTGATTTTTATGATTCATTGCGACAAGTGCTTGAGCGATGTAGTGTCCACGTCATCGGTATTTTGCCACAACAGATTTTCGTGGGAATTGCAGGGGCAGCTCCTCTGCAACAAAAGACATTGCTGATGTTGACGACCAAAATTGATGAGCTCGTCGCGGAGTCGATGGTACTTCATAAAGTTGTGCCAAAGACGCTACAGGAAAAACAAGAATATATTTCGAAAAAATACTCAGGTCTCGTGGTCGTAATCTTTGTGCTGTTCTTGCTCGGTGTCTTTGCGCTCACTGGATACATTCTCCAATCACAATTTAAATCTGCGCGAAAAACAGCGCCAACTCCTGCTCCAACTCCAGTAGTACAAGAACAAATAAAAGATACCCCGCTGCCTCTAGCGACTCCAGAAGCGATAGCGAGTTCCTCGGCGATCATCATAAAAATAGCGTCAGTACCTGAAAATGCATCGGTAGCTGCGCAACTGAGTAAACGACTCAAAGCAGAAAATTTCCCGCAAGTCACTATCCAATCACAACCGGGTCTGCAAGGCAATCAACCGTTAGTCGTTTTCAAATCTAGTCTGGCAAGCGCCAACCGAAATGCGATCATCACTGTGATCAAAGAAATCTTTCCAAATGTCTCCATCCAGGAACTCTCAGAGCTGAGCTCTGATGTCTCTATCACTCTAGGAAAATAGTGATGTATGGGCTTGACAAGGACTTTCTTTTTGACGTACGCTGGATAGTAGAGAAAGGTTATTCATTTATTATTCAATAGAGGTACATATGTCCCATTCTGCCCTTATCAAAAATGCACAAAAAGGTTTCACCCTTATCGAACTTTTGGTGGTTATCGGTGTCTTGGCCGTCTTGCTCGCTATCGTTTTGATCGCCATCAACCCAGCTCGACAGTTCAGTCAATCAAATAATACCAAGCGCGCCAGTGATGTGAACGCGATCTTGAATGCCGTCGATCAATACGCTGCCGACAACAAAGGTGCGATCCCAACGAGTATCACTACGACTTCACAGACTATCAGTAACACGGGAGCGGATATTTGTGCACCGATCGTACCAACTTACATAGCGGCATTGCCAGTTGATCCTTTGACAAATAATGGTGCTGCTGTCGCTACCTGTTCAGGTACGTACACAACCGGATATACCATCATCAAGAGTGCGACGGACAACCGTATCACTGTTACTGCTCCAGCAGCAGAACTCGGTGCCACGATTAGTGTCACGCGATAATAGACAAGAAATAAAAAAAGCCCTCGGTTTGTACCGGGGGCTTTTTGGATTCTGTCGTATAGATCCTGAATAGTTGAGATTGCATCTCAGCTTTCAGGATGGCCTGGCCTGCAGCCTAGGCCACTTTAATTTTTCTTGGCTGTGCTTTTGCTGATTTTGGAAAGGTTAAATGCAAGACTCCATGTTCAATCTTGGTGGTAGGATCGGTGCCCATGTCGACATCGGTCGGCACAGAGAATTGATACGAGAATGACGATTGAGATCGTCTGAAGTACTTCTTGCCTTCATTTTCTTCTTTCTTGGTTTCCGCCACGATACGGACTACGCCTTTTTCAAACGTAATATCGATATCTTTTGGATTGACGCCTGGGACTGCGGCTTCGACGAAGACATTTTTCTCATCTTCAGCGACCGAAAGTCCTGATGGCATATTACTAAAAAACGACCAGTCATCATTTTCATCCATGAGTGAAGGAAGAGAAAAGTATGAACGGGGAACGAGGTACGACATAGTGCGTCTCCTTTATTACAATAGAATTACTATAATCCACATTTCTTCATCCACTCCTGTACGCAGGTGAAAAATAGGATTAGCAATAAAATAACATGACTGCTAAGTGGTGTCAAGCACTCAGTTTGCGTGAGTGCTAAATAAAATCCGAACGTACCAAAAAGCCCTCGATTTGATTCGAGGGCTTTCGTTTGTACTTCTACCGATTAGTACCCTTGCGGTTGTGTCATCGTATCTGGAGCAGTGGTTGGTTCCATTGCTGCTGGAGTAGTCGCTGGAGCGACCAGATCTCCACAAGCAGTGTAGACACTCATTTCTTTTGCCGACTTGTGTACATTGACCAAGAGACCACCGGTCCATAGCTCGGACATCGGCGCATCGATTGTGGTTTCACTCATCCCATTGACCACATCGGTGAGTGGATACTTAACGTCACCTGGCTTGGTGCACATCCCTGTATGAATATGCGCAGGTTGTGCTGCGGTGAATTTTCCTCCAGTGAGCGAGATTTCAACTTTTGTTTTGCCTTCACCAAGATCGGTGAATGTGGCTGTCCCTGTTTGACCACTATTCTTGACTGCTGATATCTGGACGACGACAGGTGCCGCCATAGTCGGCGCAACTTGCATCTGCGTCTCTGGCTGTGTTTGCGCAGTCGTATCGCTTGCTGGCATCGTCGTGTCAGTTGTCGGTGTGGTGGTCGTGGAGCAACCCGCAAGAATGAGTGCCGTCGTGGCTAAAAGTATCAATTTTTTCATAGAACCCCTTTGATCAAACTAGCGAATACGTCATTTGCATACAATACAGACTTAGCCCATCCTTTGTCTAGTCTTTTTTGATATGAGAACTGAAAGAAACATGCAAGAAAAAAATATGGTAGGATGTGGAGATAAAAGGACACTATGAGTATTCAACAAACCATCCAATCACAACTCAAAGATGCGATGCGCGCACGCGACGCAGTCAAACTCGAGACACTTCGCTATGTGCTCTCAGAGCTCAAGTACTCACAAATCGAAAAACAACATGAATTAAGCGATGAAGAAGCAATCGAAGTGCTTTCTCGCGAAGTGAAGAAGCGTAAAGACGCAATCGAGCTGTTCCACAACTCAGGTCGCGAAGAGCTTGTCACAGAAGAAAAAGCTAAATTGGAATTTATTACGACACTATTGCCTGAGCAATTGTCTGAGGAAGCAATCGCCACCGTGGTGGATGAAGTCATCGCATCAGTAGGTAAAGAAAATATGGGGATGGTGATGAAAGAAGTGATGGCAAAACTCAAAGGAAAAGCTGATGGATGCAGTGTCTCGCAAATTGTACAAACCAAAATGAAAAGTTAAACCCCTATGACACTTTCAGATTTCACTACTCCTGAAGGAAATTTTGCGATCGCTCCATTTGATCATCGAGCTTCACTGGCTGAAAGTTTACATCTAGACTTGCACAATGCAGGGGACCAAGAAAAATTCCTCGAGCTCAAAAAATTATTTATGAGAGTGTTCAGTCCTCATGTCTCTGCGGTGCTTACTGACCCTGAATACGGAGTAAAAACGCTTGATGTGAAGCGAGCTGGTTGTGGACTGTTTCTCTCACTCGAAGAATCCGGATACTCTGGTGATCACGATGCGATGACTACTCTCAAAAAGGACTGGGGGGTGGACGGAGTGAGGGAGCATCAAGCGGGAGCAAAGCTCCTCGTCTACTACAATCCTCAAAGTCAAACTGCCCCACAAAAACTTGAGTTAGTGCGAAAGCTGTTTGTAGAGTGCAAAGACAAGGAAGTCGTCTTCTTAGTCGAACCGGTACTCTATGCCCTCACTGACAAAAAGCAGTGGGACTCAGAAATGGACCCACAGTGGAGTGAAGTGTATCTCGAAGTTTGCCGCCAGTTTGCGCCATTTTGCGATATTCTCAAAATTCAGTATCCCGGGAGTCAAGAGGCTTGTGCAACCGTCTCGACATTTCATAAAAATTGGATTTTATTGTCACGAGGTGTCGGTTTTGAAGTCTTTTGCCAATATCTCACAACTGCAATGCGGCAGGGTGCTCGAGGATACGCTGCAGGGAGAGCCGTCTGGCAAGAGATTCAAACGATGAGCACTGGAGAAGAATGGCAAAAATTTTTGGAAACTACCGGAGTTGATCGATTGAAACAGCTCAATGAGATACTGAAAACTTCAAGACTTGTGGCATAATCCTACTTTCTGAAACTGATTCAAAACCTCCTTTTAGCTTGGTACGCGAAAAACAAACGAGATTTGCCGTGGAGGCGATTCCCCTCCTCACCAAGGAGGGGTCAGGGGAGGTCGAACGGTTGGCTACGTGACCCCTACACTATTTTGGTCTCGGAGCTCATGCTCCAACAGACGCAAGTTGTCCGAGTACTTCCGAAGTTTGCACACTTCATCGCCCGATGGCCCACGATCGATGCACTTTCACAAGCAAAGCTCTCCGAAGTGCTCACCGAGTGGCAAGGCCTAGGGTATAACCGGCGCGCTAAACATCTATTGGAGACCGCCAAAATCGTCACGCAAACAAACAACGGAGTTTTCCCAGTTACTCAAAAAGAACTCCTTGCACTTCCTGGCTTTGGTCCATATATGGTCTCAGCGCTTCGTGTATTTGCTTTCGGAACGCAAGATGCCGTCATCGATGTAAATATTTCGCGCGTTTTATCCCGTGTAGAGACAGGTCTTCGGCCCGTCTCTACCAAAGAGATTCAAGAAATTGCAGAACAAAATATTCCAAAAAATCGAGCTGACGAGTGGCATCAAATGCTCATGGATTTTGGCTCGCTCATTTGTAAAGCCAAAGCTCCCAAATGTGACGAGTGTCCCGTGGCACGGCTGTGTCTCGCGAATAGAGAAGCCAAATCTCTGGGGTTTTCTGACTTCGCCTCTTGGCTCTCAGTCCAATTAAAAGTAAAGACGCAGTCAAAAAAAGATATTGGGAAAAAATTTGAAGAGACAGATCGTTATTTTCGAGGAAGAATCATCGATTTGCTGCGTTCGGGTGATCGACCAATGGAACACGTGTGGGAACATTTGAGCGTCGTGCATTCGCTTGACAATCGAGTGCGCTTTGGCAGGCTTATTGAAGGCTTGGTCGTGGATGGACTGATAAAGATACAGGGGAATAGTGTTTCTTTGGCATAAGCGTTATACAATAGGTAGGCAACTATGGGTTCGCTGTTTGTACACATCATTTACCAGCCGTTTTTAAATGTCCTTGTTTTCTTTTATTGGATGCTCGGGCAGATTCCAGGCACCAAAGCTGACATGGGCGTGGCAGTCATCTTGATGACGATTGTGCTCCGTGTGATCATGCTTCCGATCGCGATCGCTTCAGATCGAAGCGAACACGAGCGAGAGGAGATTTCCAAGCAAGCAAAGCTTATTTCATCTACGTATCATAGTGATCCGATCGCGCTCAATCGAGAGCTAAAAAATCTCATGAGAACGAAGCCAAGAGTCCTGGTCTCAGAATTTTTTGAGTTTTTGATCGATATCGCTATTATTTTCATGTTGATTCGTATTTTTACGACGGGACTTGAAGGTGCAGATCTAAACCTCTTGTATCCGTTTATTCCGCATCCGCCGACTCCTTACAACTTGCTGTTTCTTGGGAAAATTGATTTGGCACATCCGAGTATCTTACTCAACGTGATCCAATCACTCTGTATTCTATTGACTGAAGTCATTGCTGAATATACGTCACCATTTCGCAATATCTTGTCGATGGAGCGACCTGCAGTCCAATTCAATCCTGTCACGAACGCAAAAAACAGTTATGCCTGGGAGACTCGATCGCGCGTCAAGTCACTTCAATTTTTCTTGCCCATCGTGTCGTTTTTAATCTTCATGTTTTTACCGGCTGGGAAAAAACTCTTTATTATTACCGCGCTTATCATTTCGATGATTTATATGATCCTCAAAGCGATCAGGCGAAAGTTTATAGCGATGAATCCTGCTCCTGTTGAAGCGCCAGAACCGGTAGCCACATCGAGCGATACCCCGAGCCCAGAGCACCACTAGTGACTTTTTGTCTTTTCGTGAGTTACAATAACACCCTATGGAATTTGATCGTCTTGTTGTGTCGTTTCTCGTCGACGAAGTGGTCGGAGGTTTTTTTATCTCTGTCCCACCTGGTCACATCGCTTGTGTCTATGACAGAGGACGAGGTGTCTTACCACACACATGGGGACCAGGTCTTCATCTGAAAATCCCGTTTTGGCAAGTGGCCAAACTCTTCAATGCGCAAATCCTTGAGTACACCATCAGGCGTGGAGTCACGATCGACCACACGAACAAAGAAGCACTGATGGATGAACCAGTCATGACGACGAGTAAAGACGGATTTGAGCTCGAGATCGAAGCGTCAGTGCTTTTCCGCATTGATAAAAAGAATGCTCCAGAACTTTGGGAAAATATTGGAGAGAATCTCGTGAGTAAAGTCGTGCGTCCAACTGGACGTAGTCGCATCGCTGCAGTCTTTGCGAGTCTCACCACTCAAGAAATTAAAGCCAATCGTACGAGTATCGAGAATGCGCTCAAAGAAGAGATCAATTCCTATTTTCATGACAAGGGACTCAATTGCGAAGGCGTCTTGCTTTCACAAGTTCGCGTGAAAAAAGAAGGCGAAGCAGTGGCCAAGCCTCTCATTGCTGCAGAAACTGTCATCAAACCCACCGAGCACACCGTCGTCACCGCTTTGAATGGATAGTGCATAGCACCACTTGACATAAAAAAATTTCTTGCTAAAAATAGCAGTTATGACGCGAGAGTGATAAAGTCACTCTATTCTTCGCATCAATTTCGTATATACTAGAAAAATATTTTGAAGGAGGCTTTGTTATGTCTGTCGCTATTTCACTCTCACAAATTAAACCAATGCCTGGATACGTCCTCGTCGAGCCAGCAAAAGCAGCGAAGAAAACAGATTCAGGTATTTTCTTGCCAGACTCACACGAAGAAAAAGCACAACACGGCACAGTGATTTCAATTGGTGGTGATACTACTGATGACAAAGGAAACGCAGTTACGTCGCCTGTGAAAAAAGGTCAGACCGTCATTTACAAGAAGTGGGGCGGGAATGAATTCAAACTTGGTGAAACCGAGTATCAATTTTTCAAATTTGAAGACGTTATCGCAGTAATCGAAAAATAAAAAGTATCCACCGTCGCGATTGCGACTTCGCACTTTTGGGCCTATTCGGCCATATTGCGAGTCGATCGCTTTGGCGGACATCATATTACTTATTAACATAAAAAGGAGTTCGTATGGCAAAACAGATTTTATTTAATGATGATGCGCAAGCAAAAATGCTTATGGGCATCCAGAAATTATCGCAAGCAGTCGTCACTACTCTGGGACCTCGTGGAGGAAACGTCGCGATCGACAAATCATGGGGAGCACCAACGGTCGTCCATGATGGTGTCAGTGTCGCAAAAGAAATAACACTTCCTGACCCATTTGAGAACATGGGTGCGCAGCTCGTCAAGGAAGCAGCAAGCAAGACAAATGAAGCTGCTGGCGATGGGACCACGACTGCGACATTGCTCGCACATCAAATCACTGCCATGGGAATGAAAAATATCGCAGCCGGCGCCAATGCAATGCTTCTCAAACGAGGCATAGATCGAGCGGTCACTGCAGTCGTCGATGAACTCACCAAGATGGCAAAGCCAGTCAAACCAGATGACTGGGTGAAAGTTGCGACCATCTCCGCTCAAAATGCCATCATCGGCGAGAAGATCGCTGAAGCGATCAAACTCGTCGGCAAAGATGGAGTCGTCACAGTCGAAGAAGGAAAGACAGACGAAATTCGCATCAAGCATACCGAAGGTATGTCGATCGAACGCGGCTATGCATCACCATACTTCGTGACGAGTACCGACAATATGGAAGCAGTCATGGAAGATCCTTACATCTTGATCACTGATCAAAAAATCAGCTCGATCCAAGATCTGCTCCCGTTCCTGGAAAAACTCATGAAGATCTCGAAGAATTTGGTCATCATCGCTGATGATATCGATGGTGAAGCATTGACCACGCTCATCGTGAACAAGATGCGAGGAGTATTTAACGTCTTGGCGATCAAAGCACCTGGATTCGGAGACCGGCGAAAAGCGATGCTCCAAGATATCGCTTCGCTCACCGGAGCCAATCTGATCTCGATCGACACGGGTCGCAAGCTCGATAGCGTCGAACCAGAAGATTGCGGACGCGTCGAAAGTATCCGCGCCACCAAAGATGAGACGACACTTGTCGGCGGAAAAGGGAAGAAATCAGATATTGATGCGCGAGTTTCTCAAATCCGCAAAGAGATGGACAAGACGACATCAGAGTTTGACAAAGAGAAGTTGCAAGAGCGATTGGCAAAGTTGACTGGCGGAGTCGCTGTCATCGAAGTCGGTGCGGCAAGTGAGACGGAGATGCGAGAACTCAAAGAACGCGTGATCGACGCCAAAGAGGCGACGAAAGCGGCGATCGAAGAAGGAGTCATTGCTGGAGGTGGAGTGAGTTACCTCTATGCTTCAAGAGTCCTCGATGTCATGCAGGCTGATGATGAAGATGAACTCTCAGGAATTAAGCTCGTCAAAGCAGCGCTCCTCATGCCGTTGAAGACACTCGCTGAGAACAGTGGTGCAGATGGTGGAGCTGTCGTGTATCAAGTGATGGCAAAAGCTGATAAAGACTGGGGCTTCAATGCGCAGACACTCAAATTTGGAAATATGATCAAAGAAGGAGTCATTGACCCGGCAAAAGTAGCCAAGCATGCCCTGAAGAATGCCGCCAGTGTGGCAACTATGATCCTGACGACCAAAGTCCTGATCACGGATATCAAGGAGCCAAAAGCTCAGATGCCAGCAGGCGGAGGCATGGGTGATATGGGAATGGGTATGTAGTTTGTCATCCTGAGCAGCCTGGTACACCAGGCGGTCGACCGCGTGCCGCCGAAGCTTTAGCGGTGGAGCAAAGATAGTTTTTGAAACTTTGAAGCCCTTCTCGGTGTCCACCGGGAGGGGCTTTTTGGTGCCCTCAACAGTATTCCAAAAAGAAGGCGAATAAACAAGGTCGAATGGGATCGTCTCAAATACAGCTATAGGATACAGTTTGTATCCGTATTACCTCAAGTAGAAGGCTAGTATATCACATCTTATAGCCTTGACTTTTTAGCAGTTTGGTGTAGACTGTGCTAGGTCAAAGTCAGCTCGAGGGAATACCAGAGAGTCTTGATAGTTAAACCAATATTCCCTCAAACGTGTGTTTTTCGAATTAAGTCTTCTTCAGCGAGGAAGGTTTAGTCCGGAAAATTCCGGCAAGGGAGTACTAAAACACTTGAGCTATTCACTTACGAGTAGATTCAAGGATATAGACCACTCTTGGTGTGAGCTCTTTAACATTGCGAGAGAACAAAATAAAAACCTCATGGAGCACGAAGAGGAGATGGATTTTGGGTCTTTGACCTATTTCTGCCTCCTGCTCGTGCTTCATGAGACTTCGGATAGAGACGTCGTGTCCAAAGTCTGTTGAGGCGATTACCATTTTTAGGGGCAATGCCCCAAAGGAGACTCGAAATGAGCAAAAAACGTGTTTTGTTGGCAGTTTTTGCGACGATTGTAATTTGGCTCGCCGCAACCGCAGTCTCGGCCAAAATCGATTGTGTCTGCCCAGCGGGCTGGCACATCGTTTGGAATAACGGAGTCCCTCACTGTGAGCGGAATCCGCGGAAACCAGGCCCACCTCGACCAAAACCGAGTGGGACACCAAAACCGTCACCAACGCCGAAGTGCAGTGAGTGTCAACACACTCCCACTGCCACAGCAACCGCGAGTCCCACTTCCAGTGTGACTCCCACAGCAAGTAGCACTCCAAGTGCTACGCCGACTGGGGATAATACCCCTACGGTCACGCCAACATCGACTCCGAGCAAGACTCCCACGCAGGAGCCAACACCTTGTCCAAAGGGTTGCGTTGCAGTTGACCCGTTGGCTCTACAATGCGTAACCCACCTTGCAACAGGCATTAAACACTTGTTCGATGGCAAACGTGAGTTGTATGAAGGTTCAGACTGGAGTCAACTGCTGGAGGGGACGAAAATAACGTTGACGGTCTATGACGGGCATTTGCGAAACAGTATGTTGGATGCAGTTCTCATGGACGGTGAAAAGTTACAAATACAGATGCAAGTAGGTCTGTATGTTGTGATCACTGATCCCAGTGGAAACTGGTATCAGCAGAACTGCTACAGAATCGCCCACGGCGATACCGGTCCGAAAAAAGATGTAGATGTGCGGTTCAGTCAAGTGGACGTGGTGGCAATAGTGCCATGTCCTAAACAGTAATTCTCTCAAAATGTTAACCCCCGGGGTAAAACCTGGGGAAGGGAATCTCGATATGCTGACAGGATTAAACGTCCTGAAGGCGTACAGAGAAACCGATTAGACTCGAGCCACCAAGGTGTAAAAACCAAGGTGGCTCGTTTCATATCTAGACGTATAATCTCCATATGACTCTCCAAGAAATCTATTCAACATATAAAATCCCTCCAAATTTAGTCCGGCATCAGCTCCAAGTGGCGGCAGTAGGAAAGTATGTCTGTGATCATTGGATTGGCCCCGAGCTGGACAAGGATCTCATCCTCAAGACTCTTCTCTTGCATGACCTAGGAAACATAGTCAAGTTCAAACGCCCATTTTTGGGGGAATTAGAGCCTCAAGCGGCATATTGGGAGGAAGTCCAAGCTGACTTTGTCTCGCGCTATGGCAATGATGCAAATGATGCCACTGAACTCATCCTCAACGAGCTCGGACTCTTGGATGTCCTCGCGGTGTTAGTCGAGATGAAAGATGTCTGGGAACATCCTCGTGGGAATCTATCCTGGGAAGCTCGAATTTGTGAGTATGCTGACTGCTGCGTCACGCCAGTCGGGATCGAAGGATTTGAGATGCGTATGGCTGATCTCGAGCGAAGGTATGGTCACGGCAAGGAGACAATAGTGCAGATCGCGATGCGTGAAAGTGCAAAAAAAGTCCAAGAAAATGTGGACACTGACTTGAGTACGTTGTCCAAGATTGATTTTGAAAAAGAAATGGAAGAATTACAGACTATACGCTTTTAGAAAACTATCCTTCGACCTTCTGGAGTACCAGAATGCTCAGGATGACAGAGTTGAGATTGTTTCAAGCTACTTGAAGTGTTACAATAACGGTTCGCGCGGGGTAGTGTACGGCTGCACGTGAGGCTCGACAAAATGGGCCACTCCTCCTGACTAACGTCTTGAGGGTGAATCTTGGCTATATCGGGGAAACCTTCTTCCAATTCAAAACTGGAATGGCAATCCCGAGGAAAGACTCACCGATGAGGTGAGAATCCGTAGAGACTATACGCCGAGGCTTGGGGAAACTCAGGTAAGATATAGTCCGATACTCCAGGAAACTGGAGATAACAGATTGCATAATCTCGCAGACAAGGTTCGACTCCTTGCTCCGCAACAACGCGATAGAAAAGACCACCTTAGGGTGGTTTTTTCATATTTTGAGATGATATACTATCTACTCAAGTTGTCAGGGTAGCTCAGCTGGTAGAGCACCACATTCATAACGTGGCGGTCGTGGGATCGAAGCCCACCCCTGACACAACTTCCCTTTATGGAGTAGGAGAGGGGATCTGCAAGATGATCTCACCAGGCTTTTGCATATTGAGTTCGTCACGAATACGTCGTTCTTCCTCCAGAGGACTATTGGCCTGATCGAGCTTCTTTAGGAGTTCTAATCCTTTGGTTTCCTCTTGTTTCAAGCGTTCTTCAGCTTGTTGCTTTGCCAAAAAAGCCTGTTTGGTCTCCATCGCAGACCGAATCAGTCGAATACCGATCACTAGGCATCCTATTGCCCAGAGGAGTAAGAAAATTCTGTTTGAAAAAAGCTTCGATAAGAGGGATGTGCGTTCCTCGATCTTTCTCATTGACTATAGGCCTTTTCGCTGATATTATAAGTCTCTTGAGGAATAACCGGAAAACGTATTCCAGCCCTCAACTATTTGTACAGGATATTGACTAGAATTGCGAGTACTTCATGGACACAGAAGCCAAACTTTCCGACTTTCACGCCCAATTTTTACAGGATCTTCAGACCAAAGGCCGTGCCGGCGCAACCGTCGTCGCCTATGGAAAAGATATTGAACAATTTTTGGCATTTTTAGCAACCAAGCTTCAAAAAGTGACGATTGCGAGTGTCGAAAGTGCAGATATTGAAAGTTATAAGGGCCAATTGGCGAGTGAAAATTATACGGATAAATCAATTTATCGAAAAATTAATTCGATCAAATCGTTCTTCCGCTTCTTGCGTGGGATTGGTGTCATCGCCGAAAACCCTGCAAATACCGTCTCTCACCCAAAGTATGACTTGGCGGACCCTCGAGTCTTGACCAAGCTTGAGTATCGCGCGCTTCGAGACGCATGCCGAGCTGACAAGCGTATCTCGACCATCGTCGAAGTGCTGTTACAGACAGGTATGCGTATCAGTGAACTGGCAAACCTTGAAGTCGAAGATGTCGATCTTGAAAATCAAACGATTACGGTCCGTCCGCAAGAGTCGCACGGTCAACGACAGATCCCTTTGAATAATGCTGCAGTCAGTGCGATCAAAGAGTATTTGGAAATTCGTCCAAAAACTCGCCAAAAAGCGTTGTTTGTCACCAAGACGTGCCGACCTTTCCTGGTCCGTAACATCCGTACGGCAATTGACCGGTATTTCAGACTCGCAGGTATCAAAGATGCAAAGGTCAACGATCTTCGTCATACGTTTATCGTCCAACAACTTGCCGCCGGTACTCCTCTGGTGTACGTCAGCCAATTGGTCGGACACAAACGCATCACAACGACTGAAAAATACCTCAAACTGCTTCAAAACAATGCAGACTTCCAGACACAGATGAAGGTGGAAGAGCTCTAGACTGTACCAAAGCGCTCCTATTGGCTATAATGGATTTCCTAAACTGTAACCAAAGGATCTGTTGTGTCTCGTCGTCGTCGAAAATCACCGATTAAATTGCAAATTCGTGAAGATCTTATGTATACCTTGGGAGGGATTGTTTTTTTCATCCTCTCAGGTCTCGTGATCCTTTCCTTTGGAGGGAAAGGATATGTTTTTACCGTCCTCAATATGCTCCTCCGACGCTGGTTTGGGGGAGTCGCATTGATGGTCCCATTTCTTTTCTTCTCTGCTGGTCTGTTACTGATACGCGTCAAATGGGCGTTTGGCAAAGCTCACACATTCTTGGGAGCGCTGCTCTTGTTTGTCGGGAGCTTGATCTTATTTTCAGGTGGAAGTCTCGGTATTCGATTGTTTGAATCGATGGCGTCAGTGATCACTCCCGCCGGTACGAGTATTCTTGCAATCGGTATCTCCTTTGCCGGCATTTTGATCATGACAGACAATAGTCTTGGAGAGTTACTTCACTTCTTTGCGAGTATCTTTGAGCTCGTGCCGGCAGCGAAGCAACCACTCATGGCCAAACAAAAACTGCTTGAAAAAAATGAAGACAAAAATGAATCAGATGAGGAAGTTGTCGAAGAAAAACGACCGGTATGGAATGATCACAAGCTAGATGTCCTCGCGACCCCAGTCTCAAAAGCACTACCGGTAGCGCCTCCTGCCAAACCTCCAGCGCCGGCTTATGACCCAGAAAAAAAGATCGAAGTGCTCAAGACCAGTTCGCCAAAAGTGGTCGCCGCAATCAAGCCGGAAGTCCCCGAGCAAGAACCTCTCAAAGTGTGGACACTGCCTCCAGTCTCTCTTCTTGATCCGAAAACTGGTGGAAAAGCTGATCGCGGTGATGTCAACGCAAACGCCAATATTATTGAGAAGACTCTTGATGCCTTTGGCATCTCGGCTCGAGTCGTCGACTTTAAAGCTGGACCAGCAGTCACTCAATATTGTCTTCAAATTGGCACGGGGACAAAGTTGTCAAAGATCACCTCACTTGCAAATGATCTTGCGCTTGCGCTTGCCGCTCCCACCGGTCAGATCCGTATTGAAGCTCCAATCCCAGGCACGTCTTGGGTGGGTATTGAGATTCCAAACATCAGTAGTGAGTTCGTCACCCTGCGGACGATGCTGGTATCTGAAGAGATGAAAAAGAGTCACTCCAAGTTGGCAGTTGCGTTAGGCTTGAATGTCTCAGGGAAACCAGTAGTGATCGATATTGCCAGGATGCCACATGCACTGATTGCTGGTGCTACGGGTTCAGGAAAATCTGTCGCCATCAATGCATTTATCGCGAGTATTTTGTTCCGCGCAAGCCCAGATGAAGTGAAGTTTATTATGGTCGATCCAAAGCGTGTCGAACTTTCACAGTACAACGATATCCCTCACTTGATCACTCCAGTTATCACCGAGACAAGTAAAGTGCTTGGGACACTCAACTGGGCGGTGGACGAGATGACCAGACGCTACAAACTGTTTGCTGAAGTCGGAGTCCGCAACATTGAAAGTTACAATGAAATGGCGGGTTTTCATGCTCTCAATTACATCGTGATTGTCATCGACGAACTTGCTGACATCATGCTCATGGCTCCAGCTCCGGTCGAAGAAGCCATTACTCGATTGGCGCAAATGGCTCGTGCCGTCGGAATTCATCTTTTACTCGCCACGCAGCGTCCATCGGTCAACGTCATTACTGGCTTAATCAAAGCGAATGTGCCGACTCGAATTGCTTTCAATGTCTCGTCGATGGTCGACTCTCGTGTCATCTTGGATACTCCTGGGGCGGAAAAACTGCTTGGTCGAGGTGACATGCTCTATATTCCACCAGAGCAATCCAAGCCAACTCGTGTCCAAGGGACCTTTGTCGCCGATCATGAAATCCGAAAAATGATTGATTTCATCAAATCGCAAGGCGTCAATCCGACATACATGGAAGAAATTACTCAGAAATACCAGACGACTCCAATCATTGGTGGAACTTCGAAAGAAGGTGGCGGAGAGAATAAAGACGAACAAGTGATGCTCGATGCTATCCGAGTTATCTTGCAGTACAACAAAGCGAGTGTCTCGGTCCTGCAAAGACGACTATCACTTGGATATGGACGTGCAGCGAGAATCATGGATATCTTGGCTGAAGAAGGCATCGTCAGTGCTCAGGATACGCCGGGGAAAGGGAGAGAAATCTTCGCCAGTCGCGCGCAGGAGTACCTCACCCAACGTGAGGCAGGTTCACAATGAAGTCGGTTGGCGAAGTCTTACGATCCACTCGTGAAAAAAAGAAAATTTCGTTGGCGACAGTGAGCAGCCAGACGTCTATCTCCCAAGAATACTTACACGCAATCGAGCAAAATGCATTTGACACACTGCCAAGCGATGTGACGACTCGCGGATTTCTCTCATTGTATGCGCTCGCTCTCGATATGGACCCCAAGACGATCATTTCGTTGTATCGCCGAGACGTGCCAGTCCAACCTTCAGATTTACCTAGTCTGCACCGAAAGTTTTTTGTCTTCGGCCATGACCGATTGTTGCGATATGTCTTGCGTGCATTACTGGCAGGAGTTGCCATCAGTGTTACATTGTTTATGGCGATGTTTGTCATACGCCTGCGTCAGGCGCCTCCACTGACCATTTCGACACCAAAAAATGAAGCCCATGTGATCTCTCCGGTATTGATCCGAGGTAGTACCACGAGCGATGCCGTCGTCCAAATTGACGGGGAAGCAATTGGCGTGAATCAAGACGGAGTGTTTATGCATGAAGTGGATCTCGATCCAGGGCTCCACGTGCTCACCGTCAAATCGATAGGGCGCAATCGCAAAGAGCGAGTCAGCCAACTGGTGGTGACAGTAGACGAAGAGAAATGATACGATACGAATATGTACGACCCACTCACTCTCATCCTTTCGATCGCAGTCATTTTGCTTATCGTCGTCATCGTCGCATTTTTGGCGATTCTTATCATCGTACTGTTGTCGGTCAAAAAAACGCTTGCACAGCTTCAAAACGCGATCTCAAATGTGGAAGACACCGCGCTTCGTTCGCTGGCTCCATTACTGTCATTTAAGGCAATGTTTTCTGACACCAGACAATTTGTGTCGGCAGCTTCAAAAGTGGTGAAGGTCCTCCAGGGAAAAAAGTCAAAGTAACCTGATATAATTCCTTTCATGACTGCAAACGACCTTCGTTCCAAGTACCTTGAGTTCTTCAAAAAAAACGGGCACACGATTATTCCGTCGTCTCCACTCGTGCCTGAAAATGATCCGACGACACTTTTTACCAGTAGTGGCATGCAGCCACTCGTCCCGTATTTGCTCGGTCAACCTCATCCAGAAGGAAAACGCCTTACTGATTCTCAAAAATCATTTCGTAGCCAAGATATTGAAGAAGTGGGCGACAATCGTCACACGACATTTTTTGAAATGCTCGGTAATTGGTCACTTGGCGATTATTTCAAAAAAGAACAGCTCCCGTGGTTTTATGAATTTTTGACGAAAGAAGTGGGCTTGGATCCAAAAAACATTGCGGTGACTGTATTTGAGGGAAACGAAAGTGTGCCAAAAGATACAGAGTCAATCGCAATCTGGAAAAGCCTGGGAATTTCAGAGGATCGCATCTTTACTTATGGTGCGAAAAAAAATTGGTGGTCTCGCTCCGGGACACCAGACAAGATGCCAGCTGGTGAGCCTGGAGGACCTGATAGTGAAGTCTTCTTTGAATTTACTCATATCTCTCATGATCCAAAGTTTGGGGATACCTGTCACCCAAATTGCGACTGTGGCAGATTTATGGAGATAGGGAACTCTGTCTTCATGCAATATCAAAAACAAGCTGATGGAAGTCTGAAAGAACTGGATCAAAAAAATGTTGATTTTGGAGGTGGACTCGAAAGAATCTTAGCAGCAAAGAATAATGATCCTGACGTCTTCAAGATCGATATCTTGATCGGTCTAATTCAAAAAATTGAGTCGATGTCAGGAAAAACCTATGGGACTGATGAACTCATCACCCGGTCGATGCGAGTGATCGCTGATCACGTCCGCGCTGGAGTGATGCTCGCTGCTGACGGAGTCTTGCCGAGCAATAAACAACAGGGATATTTCGCGAGGCGATTGCTGCGCCGCTCGATCAGATTCGCTCACAACCTCGGGATTACTCAAAACTTTTTAGGCGAGCTGGTCCCAGTTGTCGTCGAAAACTACAAAACGCAATATCCAAGTGTCGTGGCTCAGGCAGTGATGATTCGCGAGCAATTTGAGATAGAGGAAAATAAGTTTCGAAAGACGCTTTCAAAAGGGCTTCGAGAAATCGAAAAAATCCCAACTCTCGATGGCAATATTGCCTTTTCGATGTATGAGACGTATGGTTTCCCACTCGAACTCACGCAAGAAATAGCGGTTGAGCGAGGTCAAGTGGTCGATAGTGATCAATTTCAAAAAGAATTTGATAAGCACAAAGAGCTTTCACGCACATCATCAAGCGGGATGTTCAAAGGTGGTTTGGCAGATCAAGGCGAAGTCTCTTTGAAATATCATACAGCGACACATCTCCTGCAAGCAGCCCTTCGGAAAGTCCTGGGAGAACATGTCGGACAAAAGGGAAGTAATATCACCGGCGAACGACTTCGCTTTGACTTCTCACATCCAAAAGCGCTGACTCCAGAAGAAAGACAAGCGGTCGAGGATCAGATCAATGAGTGGATCAAACTTGATCTGCCAGTCACCAAAGAGATGATGAGTAAGGAAGAGGCCCTCAAATCCGGAGCCATTGCGTTTTTTATTGAAAAATATCCAGACACCGTTTCTGTGTATTCGGTTGGGAACGATCCAAAGACTGACTGGGTCTCCAAAGAGTTATGTGGTGGCCCACACGTCGAACACACTGGTGTGATTGGCCCGATCACTATCTTCAAAGAAGAAGCAGTCTCCGCCGGCGTCCGCCGCATCTACATCAAGCTGACCGCGTAACTTGATTTCTCTTCTCATTCTGCCCATAATGGATTTTGGATGACCCTCGCCACGCGGGGTATTTTGCAGATCCTTTATGCAGTTTCCTTTTTTTAACAAAAAACAGCATCAGTTCATCTACACGTTGCTTGTGAGCAAAAAGACAGTCGGAGCATGTGTCTGGCATGTGGAGAAGGGTGCGATCCTCGTCGATGGGATCTCTGACCTCATCCTCTGGGACGAAGAAAATGAGGACTCGCTGTATGACTCCGCTGATAAGGCGGTCGGGAGTCTCGGTGAGATCAATGCCACGCAAGTCTTGTTATCTCTGCCCGACGACTGGGTCCAAGGTCAAAATATTCACCCAAAGCGAAAAGGCCTCTTGCGAGCTCTTACGGAGAAACTAGAACTTTCGTCAGTTGGGTTTGTCGTCACGATGGAAGCGGTGATAGCGAGTTTGAAAGAAAAATCCACGACGCCGCTCAATCTCGTGTGTGCTTGTGTGGAACCTGATGCCTTTATCATGGCGATCGTCACGCAATCACAGTCGAGTCCAATTTTGCGAATTGGCCGAAGTGACAAAGTCACTGATGATTTCTTAGAAGGATGCAGCAGACTGAAGATCAGCGGTGTCCCTCCACAAATGTGTATCATTTCACTCTCTGAATCAGAACAAGCGCTCTCGGTGATGAAACAAGAGTTGGAAGGGTACCAGTGGGATCCGTCTATCTTTGTCCAGTCGCCGACAATCAGGCTCGAATCTCCAGCGTTCGTATTGAGCGCGGTGACGCAAGCTGGCGGCAACGAAGTCCTGAAAGCAATGCCTGAACTTCGCGCAGCAGAGACAGCCGAGGAAGAGGAAATTCAAGCGCCAGAGTTCACTTCTGTGCACAGTGATCCTCATCCCCATCCTGAGCCAGTGATCCTCCCATCAGTCATTTTAGATGCACACACTGACCCTGAAGATACAAATCAGTTACGATCGCGACGGATTTTAATCCTGCCGGTGATCCTTGGAGTCGTCATCATCGGTTTGGCATTGTGTTACTTTGTCTTGCCTCCAAAACTGCTTCATGCAAATCTCACGATCAAGCGAAAAAGTACTACCATCTCTGGAGATGCGGTCGTCACCGTGCAAACTGACGACTCAGCGTCATCGAGTGCCGTGGTGCGCGGGGCGCTGTTGCCAATCAATGAATCTGGCGAGATCGAAGTCCCGACCACGGGTCAAAAAAAGACAGGTGAAAGTGCGAGCGGCACAGTGACACTGTTCAATCTGACGAGCGCATCCAAACAATTTAAAAGTGGGACGAGTTTAAAGACGGGAAAACTTTCATTTGTCACCAACGAAGATGTGACCGTCGCATCGGCAAGCACGGGTGCAAATTACGAAAAGATTCCTGGGAAAGCGAATGTGAAAACCAAAGCATCGGCGCCAGGAGAAGAAAGCAACATCGGGAAAGATCTCGAATTCTCGGTTGGTGGATTTGATGCGTCGGCCTTTATCGGAAGATCAGAAAGTGCATTTAGTGGGGGGACGAGTCGAACAGTCGCCTCGGTGACACAAAAGGATCAAGATGCTGCGTCCGTCCAATTGACGAAGACGCTGGAGCAAAAAATTGCCGATGACGTCACTGGGCGCTTGGATAGCACGCAAGATGGATTTTTGCTCGGAGCAATCGGTGTCTCAGGAAAAAAATATTCGAAGGCTGTCGGTGATGAGGCAAGTTCAGTATCGCTCAGTATGAATGCCAGCGCATCGGCGATGGTCTACAGTAAGCTTGATGCACTCGCCGCAGCATCATCGAGTCTCAATGCCACCATACCAGTGGGAGCAAAACTCGATCAAAGTGCGTTGACGATCTCAAGAACTGACGTCCAAAAACTTTCTCCTCAATCTGCAAAAGTATCTATTAGCGTCAATGGAAAAATCACTCTCCCTGTTGATGCATCGCAATTTGCATCAATCACCGCGGGCAAAAGTATCGAAGATGCTCGCACATTTTTGGACAACCAAGCGTCAGTGGCGACATATAATTTGACGCTGTCGCCGGCATTTTTGACTCCATTTATCAAAACGTTGCCAACTGATGCTTCAAAAATTACCGTCACTATCGTGGAATAAATACATCTATGGCAGTCATGCGATATACCAAGCAACGTCCGCAAGTCGTCCATCCGCATGAACGAACAGTGAGAAAAAAAGCTATTGCCAGGCGAATGTTTTTTTTGCATCAAGCCGGCCCCACATTTCTCGTGATTGTCGGTCTATTGGTGCTCTCAAGCGTCTTTGTCCCAATTCTGCTCTCTCGACTGTTTCCAGAAACGCAAATACAGGCAGATGCGCAGGAATTGAGTGATGAGAATGCAACGAGCCAGACGACTACTGCATTGGCAATCCACCATGAGGAACTGCTTCCGACGATTGCTCCGACGCCCGTCGTCATCGCCGAGACACTTGATTACACAGACCTGGCTGACTGGTTTCCTGAACACGTCGTGCCAGTGATCGCACCTCAGGAGGCGAAGACCTATCTGCTTTCTATTCCGAAAATCGGCATCCAAGATGCTTCGGTCGTCTATGGAGGGAGAAACTTAGATCAACATCTCATTCAGTATCCTGATACGGGCATGCCTGGTGAAGTCGGCTCTCCAGTCATCTTTGGGCACTCCATTCTTCGACAGTTTTATAATCCAAAACTAGACAATCCAAGACGCTACATCTCCATCTTTTCAACGATCATGACACTGAAAATCGGTGATCCAATTTATATTCGCGATGGTACAATCACGTACACATATCGAGTAAAAGAGAAAACGGAAGTCAAGCCAACTGACCTATTTATCTTAGATCAAGATAAAAACTCCAGAGAACTCAAACTCGTCACATGTACTCCAGAAGGCACGACCTTGCGCCGCGGAGTCGTAACCGCAGTATTAGATGAAAACTAATATGAATATCTTGTGCTTGGATTACGGTACTCGCCGTATCGGAGTCGCTCTTTCTACCACTCCACTCGCAGAACCTCTTGAAATTATCAGCAACCAAACGAAAACTGCGAGCGATGTCGTGACATCACAAGCGCTCGATGCAATCTTGCGACTTGTGGACCAACATGCGATCGCATTGATCGTCGTCGGCATTTCTGAAGAAGCGATGTCGGCCAAAACGCGTGAATTCATCCAAGCTCTCTCGACGTTTACATCGATCCCAATCGAAGAAATGGATGAAACGCTCTCGAGCTTTCAAACATACGCCCAAATGAAAACGATGAAGAAATCGAAACGCGATGGCAATAGAGATCATTTCGCTGCCGCGAATATCCTCCAAAACTATTTGGACACGCATGAAGAACAAATGGTAAACTGAGTCCTTCATGGGAAAAATCACCACCACTGTACTCACTGTCTTGGTCTCACTTCTTTTCGTCGCTCTTGTGCTCGCAGGAGGGTCAATTTGGTATGTCACCAGTCCACCAGGCACGTCGACGCAGACTTCATCCTTTATCGTCGTCAAAGGAGACACAGTGGCGAGTATCGCCACAAAACTCGCTGATCAAGGGTATCTTCGCAAACCACTCATACTTCGTGTCTTGTATAAGATGAACGCGGGCAACCAGGCAATCCAGCCAGGGACGTATAAACTGAGTCAGTCGATGAGTCCGCAAGTCATCCTCTCGACTCTGTTGTCAGATACCCAAGATGCTTGGGTCACTCTCAAAGAAGGCTGGCGATCGGAAGAAATGGCTGAAGAGATCGCGGGGTCATTGCACTCGACGTTTTCCCGGACGGAGTTTATTGTGCTGGCAAAGCCAGTAGAAGGGAAGTTGTTCCCCGATACGTATTTGCTTTCAAAAGACATGGATGCAGCAGCAGTCTTTGCGAAGCTGACGAGTACCTTTGAAGATAAATATGCGAAAGCGATGACGACTGAAGGTCCTGGAGTCCTGCCGAAAGCGCAGACGATAGTCTTGGCATCTTTAGTCGAGCGAGAAGGGAGAGGGGACAAAGATTCCCGTATGGTTGCAGGTATTCTGAAAAATCGAGTGGATGCAGGCATGCCACTGCAAGTAGATGCGACTCTCCAATACGCAAAAGGCTACGACAGCGTCAAGAAAACCTGGTGGGGAGTGCCAAAGTCTGCAGACAAAGACTCGACCAGTCCTTACAATACCTATAAGTTTGCTGGCCTCCCGCCTGGAGCGATCTGTAATCCGGGCTTATTGTCTCTCGAGGCGGCGCTCAATCCGACTCCCTCGGAGTATTTGTATTATTTGCATGATACGCAGGGTATTCCACATTATGCCAAAACCTATGAGGAACACCAGCAGAATATAGAGAAGTATCTGCGCTAATCCCACTTGTGTCTTGTGGAAAACTCTGGTATAGTCAATAAACTCTATTTCCCGATACATTTTAGATAAGGCTTGACACAATGGCAGAGTTCGGAACGCAAAGTTTGTAACCGCAAACAACTGGAAACAAGGCAATACTGTTGCCTTGTTTTTTCTGTTGTCTTAAATGTCTATACGACTCTATTAGTTTAGAGAGGGGCTGTCTTCTATGAAACAAACTCGTCAATACTGGGGAAAAACCGATCTCAAGCTCCCAGAGCTTGATTTGACCAAGGTCCAAAGAGAATCCTACAAATGGTTCTTGGATCAAGGTATTCGTGATGCACTTGATGAGATCAACGGAAATAACGGTATTGAAGACTTCACCCGTAAGAACTGGCGTTTGACCTTTGGTGAATACACGCTCGGAAAAGCCAAAATCTCTCCATCGATTGCCAGACACAAAGCGCTTACCTATGACGTGCCTTTGCGAGTCGAAGCACAACTTCTCAACAAACAAACCGGCCAAATGACCAAGCAAGAAGTCTTTTTGGGAGATATTCCAAAAATGACTCCAAACGGGACATTCATCATCAATGGGGTCGAACGTGCCGTCGTGAACCAATTGGTTCGTGCTCCTGGTATCTTTTACTCTACTGATCTGGATCCAAACACTGGTCGAACTCTTGCGTATGCAGAGCTTCGTCCTATGCGAGGTTCTTGGCTAGAGATGAACGTCGGTCGTGGTGATGTCATCACTGTAAAGATCGATAAGCATCGAAAAATCCCCGCAACTACATTACTTCGTGCATTAGGCTATGCCACCAACGAAGAGATCACCGCTTTATTTACTGATACCGATACCAACCCAGATCATCAATTCATCGCCAATACGCTCGAAAAAGATTCAAGTGTGACGACTGCACAAGCGTTGCTTGAAATTTACGAAAAGATGCGACCTGGTGAACCAGCAGTCCTCGAAAATGCGCAAGATCTTCTCAATGAGTTGTTCTTTGATCCTCGCCGCTATGATCTCGGTCGAGTTGGTCGCTACAAATTGAACCGACGACTCAAAGTCGATGTCGCTAATGAAAAAGGAAACCATATCCTGACTCGAGAAGATATCGTCGCAAGTTTGAAATACTTGATCACTCTGCAAAATGGCCAAGGAAAAGTCGATGATATCGACCATTTGTCCAACCGCCGTGTCCGCCGAGTCGGCGAGCTGGTGTTGACCAACGCGTTCCGCATTGGACTCTTGCGACTCGAGCGTGCCATCCGCGAAAAGATGTCTCTTTCGAAAACCGACGAGCTACTGACTCCAAGTTCCTTGGTAAACGCTCGCCCGTTGATTGCAACCATCTCTGAGTTCTTCCGCCGAAACCGCTTGTCCACTATTTTGGACCAAGCAAACCCACTTTCAGAAGTCGACAACTTGCGACGTTTGTCTGTCATGGGTTCGGGTGGAGTCACTCGTGAACGCGCGAGTTTCTCAATGCGTGACATCAATGCTTCGCAATACTCACGTATTTGTCCAGTGAGATCTCCAGAAGGTCAAAATATCGGTTTGGTGACCTATATGTCACTGTATGCTCGCATCAACGATTATGGATTCTTGGAAGCTCCATATCGCAAAGTCGAAAACAAAAATGGCAAGATGACCATCAGTGATGAGATCGTCTATATCGCCGCTGATGAGGAAGAAGATTACGTTATCACGCATGCAGGGATCGACATTGACAGCAACAACGTCATTACACAGGAATGGGTCCCTATCCGTACTGGCAATGACTTTATTGAAGGTCCTGTCGAGCGCGTCCAGCTGATTGACGTCGTCCCACGACAAGTCGTCGGTACATCCGCATCCTTGATCCCATTCGTCTCACACGATGAAGCCATCCGTGCGTTGATGGGCACTCACATGCAGTGTCAGGCCGTTCCATTGTTGAAACCAAGTAGTCCAGTCGTCGGTACAGGTATGGAGGCTTCAGTGTCTGCATCCATGCATCGTTCGATCTATGCTCGTCACGCTGGAAAAGTAGAGTATGTTGACGGTACCAGAGTCGTCATCACGGTCGATGAGAAAGACTTGGCAAAAGCCAAAGAAGCTTCGCTCACCGATGAGTTGGAATACGTCCACATGGAAGGTAAAAAAGAAATCTACAGTATCACCAAGTTCTACCGAACTGCACAAAGCACTTGCTTTACTCAGAAACCTGTCGTCAAGATCGGTCAAGTGATCAAAGCCGGTGAGTTGTTGATCGATGGTCCTTCATCGCAAGATGGAGAACTTGCGCTCGGACAAAACCTCTTGATCGCGTACACCTCCTACGAAGGATTGGGATACGAAGACGCTATCATTATCTCCGATCGATTGGTCAAACAAGACTTGCTCACATCTATCCATATCAATGAATATGAGTGTCAAGTGATGGACACCAAGCTTGGACCTGAAGAGCTCACTGGTGATATCCCGAACGTCTCAGATATCGAACGACGTAATTTGACCACCGAAGGCATCGTTGCGATCGGTAGTGAAGTCAGTCCAAATGATATCTTAGTCGGAAAAATTGCTCCGAAGGGAGAGACCGAACTCACTGCGGAAGAGAGACTCTTGCGAGCAATCTTCGGAGAAAAAGCTCGAGAAGTTCGCGATACCTCATTGCGTATGCCGCACGGAGAGTACGGGACAGTCATCGACGTCAAGGTCTTGGACCGCGACAAAGGTGATGAACTCGACCCAGGCGTCAACAAAGTCGTGACGGTCAAAGTTGCGGTGATCCGCAAAGTGACTGTCGGAGACAAGCTCGCCGGACGTCACGGAAACAAAGGTGTTATCAGTAAGATCGTGCCACAGGAAGATCTCCCATACTTGGAAGATGGTACCCCAGTCGACATTATCATTTCACCATTGTCTGTCTTGGCTCGTATGAACCTTGGACAGCTCTTGGAAGCACACCTCGGATGGGCAGCACAAAAACTTGGATATAAAGTCGCTGTGCCGGTCTTCGAAGAAGTGCCTGAGAGTCGAATCACTGGAGAGCTCGAGAAAGCTGGTTTGCCAGTCTCAGGAAAAGTCCGTCTCTATGATGGAAAGACTGGAGCTGCGTACGGAGAAGATTCAGTCGTCGGTGTCGGATATATCTTGAAGCTCATCCACATGGTTGATGACAAGATGCACGCACGTTCGACCGGACCATACTCACTCGTCACGCAACAGCCATTGGGTGGAAAAGCTCAAATGGGTGGACAGCGTCTCGGAGAAATGGAAGTCTGGGCATTGGAAGCACATAAGGCAGCCTACACACTGCAAGAAATGTTGACGATCAAATCAGACGATGTCTTTGGCCGCACAAAAGCCTTCGAAGCAATCGTGACTGATCAACAGATCCCAGCGAGTAGCATCCCAGAGTCCTTCAAGGTCTTGATGCGAGAATTGAACTCTTTGGGTCTCGATGTCGTCATGGAAGAGCCAGAGATTATTGAAGCCGAAGAGCCAAAGGAAGTCGGGGCACGAGAACTTCTCACTGATGCCAGTGGGCAGACCATGGTCGCAGATGACCCAAATATGGTGATCGATCCGACTGAAGTAGACCCAGACGAAGGGGGAGAGAAGACGGGCGAAGAAGATGACTTTGAAGTCGCCCAGGATGTAGCCGAAGAACGCGAGCCAAGTGCCGAAGACCTAGTGGAGGGAGAATAATATGAAGCAAATTGTTGATTTTTCAGCATTAAAAATCCAGCTCGCATCTTCTGATGTGATCCGCAGTTGGTCTCATGGTCATGTAACCAAACCAGAGACTATCAACTACCGTACACTCAAGCCTGAGAAATCAGGACTGTTTGCGGAAGAGATCTTCGGACCAACAAAGGACTGGGAATGTTACTGCGGAAAGTACAAACGCAGTCGCTATAAAGGCATTATCTGTGACAAATGTGGTGTCGAAGTGACTCAAAGTCGCGTTCGTCGCGAACGCATGGGACACATCGAACTTGCTTGTCACGTTGCCCATATCTGGTTCTTTAAAGGAGCTCCATCCAAGCTTTCATTGCTTTTGGATATCTCCCCACGAAACTTGTCATCGATCGTCTATTTTTCACAATACATTGTGCTGGATATTGACGAAGAAGAGCGAACCAAGATCTTGGAGCAACTCGATGTCGACTGCGAAACTGCTTTGGAAACACTCAAAGTGGATACCGCCACAAAGATGGAAGAAGTCAAAGTCAAATTAACAGAGGACACTTCCGCTCTCAAAGACAAAGTCAAAGGAAAAGAAGCTCAAGAACTCAAGAAAGAAGCATTGAGTTTGCGCGCCAAACAAACCATTGCGACACTCAAGGATGAGTTAGAGACGACGACTGCCCAAACGACCGAAGTCTATAAGACGATCAAAGAAATGGTGAAGCGCTTTAAACCGTCGACCATTTTGTCAGAAGATGAGTATCTCAAGCTTGATGAGTACAATGCCGCTGGGCATTTGCGAGTCGGCATGGGTGCAGAAAGTCTTTTGGAGATTGTCCGCCGTGTTGATCTCGAAGCTTTGGCTGGTGAACTCACTGAAGAAGTGAGAGTAGCTGTCGGTCAAAAACGCGTCAAAGCGACCAAGCGACTTCGAGTCGTGGAAGGTTTCCGCAAATCAGGAACCAAGCCAGAATGGATGCTCCTCAAAGTGCTCCCAGTTATCCCACCAGATCTGAGACCGATGGTCCAGCTCTCAGGTGGACGCTTTGCGACTTCAGACTTGAATGATCTCTACCGTCGCGTCATCAACCGCAACAACCGTTTGAAGCACTTGATCGATTTGGGTGCTCCAGAAATTATTTTGCGCAACGAAAAACGAATGTTGCAAGAAGCGGTCGATGCATTGATCGACAGTAGTCAGACAAAAATGACTCGCAGACGCACCATGAAGAAGCCATTGCGCTCACTCTCTGAGATGTTGCGTGGAAAGCAAGGACGATTCCGTCAAAATCTTCTGGGTAAGCGTGTCGACTACTCAGGCCGTTCGGTCATCGTCGTCGGGCCAGAACTCAACTTGAACCAATGTGGTTTGCCAAAAGAAATGGCATTGGAAACATTTAGACCACACGTATTGCGAGAACTTATCAAGCAGGGAATTGCTCCAAACTTGAAGAGTGCAAAGCATGCATTAGAGCGACGTTCTCCAGAAGTGTTCGATATCCTCGAACGCATCATTGAGAACTATCCAGTGCTCTTAAACCGTGCTCCGACTCTTCATAAACTTGGTATTCAAGCATTCTTCCCAGTGCTCATTGAAGGAAACGCAATCCGTTTGCACCCGTGTGTCTGTGCTGGCTACAACGCTGACTTCGACGGTGACCAGATGGCTGTTCACGTACCACTCACTGAAGAAGCAAAAGATGAAGCTCGTACACTCATGCTCGCACATCATAATTTGCTCAAGCCTGCTGACGGATCTCCGATCACGGTGCCAAACAAAGAGATGGCAATGGGAGCATTCTATTTGACTTCTGTCGATGCTCATCGAGAACCAGCTCATACGATCTTCTCCTCAGCATTGGAAGCTGAACGTGCGTTCCAATCAGGGAAGATCACGAACCGACAGTTGATCAAAGTCCGCATGACGATTCACGGAAAAACTGAAATTATTGAGACGACCGTCGGTCGCATTCAATTCAACGCAGTGCTTCCAGATTTCCTCCAATACATCAACGCGCCGGTAACTGCTGGTGTCATCAAAGACATCATCAAGAAAGCTATTGTGCAATTGACGGGTGAAGAGACCATGTACTTGATCGACTCCGTCAAGAACTTGGGCTTTAAGGCTGCTACCTTCTCAGGTCTGTCAGTCGCAGTCTCTGACTGTCGAATGATCGCTGAGAAAGATGGAATTATCACGGTCGCGAACAAAAAAGCTGAAGAGATCGAAGACTCGTATGCGCAAGGATTGATTACCTTGGAAGAGAAACGACGATTGACTCAGCAAGTTTGGCTCGCTACCACCGATGATATCGCCGAGAAGACCTGGAATGCGCTTGACGATGACAACGCTGTCAAAGTCATGATCAACTCAGGAGGAACTCGTGCGAGTAAAGATCAGGTGAAGCAGCTCGGAGCAATGCGTGGACTCGTGGTCGATCCGCTTGGAAAGATCGTGGACATGCCAACAAAGAGTAACTTCCGTGAAGGTTTGTCTATTTTCGAATACGTGACCTCTGCTCGTGGATCTCGAAAAGGGTTGACGGACTCAGCACTCAAAACTGCTGATGCTGGATACTTGACTCGCCGCTTGGTCGATGTGGCTCACGAAGCGATCATCCGTATCGATGACTGTGGCACCAACGAAGGACTCGATATTGTCCGTGCTGGCACTCGTGAAAAAGTGTTCCGCATGCGCATTGTCGGTCGCATTGCCGCCACTGATGTCGTCGCCAATGGGAAGACATTGGTCAAAGCAGGACAAATCATTGGGGAAGAAGAAGCGACGCTGATCGATGATTCATCGGTTGCCTCTTTGATTGTTCGCAGTCCACTCGGATGTAAAGCGCACGTCGGTATCTGTGCTCAGTGTTATGGTTGGGACTTCTCGACCAAACAAATGGTCACGCTCGGTACTCCAGTTGGCGTCATCGCCGCTCAAAGTATCGGAGAACCAGGTACACAGCTCACCATGCGTGTGAAGCACACCGGAGGTATCGTCGGTTTGGACGTGACTCAGGGATTGCCACGTGTCGAAGAACTCTTCGAAGCTCGCATTCCAAAGTCTGTCTCACCGATTGCCGAAGTCGCTGGAAAAGTCAGTATTCTGGAAACTGAGATCGGTAAGACGATCAAGATCCACAATCCAAGTGAGCCTGAAGATGTGCTCGCTGAGTACACCATTCCAATCACGAATGCAGCCGCAGTCGCAGATGGAGATATGGTCGCTGCTGGCAGCGCGTTGGCTCATGGCCCATTGGACGTCAAAGAAGTTCTCGAGATTCGAGGCATGCGCTCCGCGCAAGTCTATTTGATCGATGAGATCCAAAAGGTCTATGAAGGACAAGGTATTCCGATTAACGATCGCCACTTTGAAGTCATCGTCAAAAAGATGAGTGATAAGGTCCGTATCGAACAATCGGGAAACACTTCTTTCTTGCCTGGAGAAATCATCGAAAAAGCACGATTCTCGGAGGAAAACCAATCAGTGTTGGCGCAAGGTGGAGAACCAGCAACAGCTGCTGTCATGATGTTGGGTATTACCCGATCATCACTGTTTACGCAGTCATGGCTCTCAGCCGCATCCTTTATGGAAACAACTCACATCTTGACCGACGCAGCCTCAGAAGGCAAAGTCGACCAGTTGCGAGGACTCAAGGAAAACGTCATCATTGGCCGGTTGATCCCGACCAGTCCAGAGCGAGCAGCTTTGATGGCCTAAGGCCGAGTCGAATAGTATTGAAAATAAAAGCCCTCCGACTTTCCGTCGGGGGGCTTTTTGGTAGAGGGATTGTCTACGTGTACCAGGTGTGGTACACTACACATCTCTCTGAAGCATGGACTACTCGCCGTTTACGGTGAGAAGTAAGAGGGACAATAGTTGTTACTCAATTTATTGCGACCATATGCTGGTCGCTTTTTTATAGGGAGAATATGCCGACAATCAATCAATTGATCCGCAAAGGCCGCGGATTTAAAAAGACCCGCATCAAAGCCACCGCTTTGCGCAAGTCCTACAACAGTAAGACCCGAGAGATCGTCAAGACTGCCAACCCACAGAAGCGTGGTGTCTGTACAGTCGTGAAGACAATGACTCCAAAGAAACCAAACTCAGCTTTGCGTAAAGTCGCTCGTGTCCGATTGAGTAACAAGCAAGAAGTCACTGCATACATCATGGGCGAAGGCCACAACTTGGCTGAGCACAGTATCGTGCTCGTCCGTGGAGGTCGTGTGAAAGATCTTCCAGGTGTGAAGTATCACATCGTCCGAGGGAAGTTTGACGCTCAAGGCGTCGCTAACCGCAAGACCAGTAGAAGTAAATATGGAGTGAAACGACCAAAAGCCGCGAAATAATATTATATGTCAAGAGCACACACACAAACCAAACGCACTGTTGTCGCTGATCCAAAATATGGATCGCTCAAGATTGCTAAACTGATCAACCGTACCATGATGGACGGAAAGAAATCATCGGCTCGGACGCAAGTCTATGGCGCCTTTGAGATCCTCGAACAAAAACTCAACAAACCAGCAGTCGAGATTTTTGAGGACGCACTGCACGCAGTCAGTCCACAAATGGAAGTCCGCTCACGCCGAGTCGGTGGAGCAGCCTACCAAGTCCCTATGCCAGTTCGTGGACCTCGAGGTTTCTCGTTGGCCATCCGTTGGATGATCGAAGAAGCTCGCAAACGCCCAAGTAGTACCTATCACTCATTTGCAGAGAAACTTGCAGCTGAGATGATGGATGCAATCAAAGGTGAAGGTGGCACGATCGCGAAGAAGAACACCATGCACCGCATGGCAGACGCGAACAAAGCATTTGCACACTTTAGATGGTAGCCTCCTATGAGTATTGAAGGATATCAAAAAACTCACGAGATCCACTTGAGGATTTTTGACGAAGAACTTGCACAAACTTTGCTCGATTTTGTCGCGCAACATGCTGATAGAATTAGAATTGAGAGGAATCAGATAGTACTAGGAGAGGATGATTTATCCCTTGATAGGTTGTCACAGTTTATCGACGCATATCACAGTAAGCATCCAGATATAAGTATAAACTCAATCACTAGTCTGAAGAACAGCTTACAAAGAACTTTTGACAACATGATTGAAGGGAAATATATCACAGCACTTCTGGATGAAACTCAAACGATAGAGAATAGTGATCTGATTCTCATGTTTTTGTCTATTCGGAATTTTGGTGAAAAAAGACTCGCTCTCTTACGAGAAGTATTAAAAGAAGCTTATAAATAATAAATATAAATATGGCACAACAAACCGTCAAAACAACCAAACGTGATATTCCTCTCGATCGAATCCGCAATATCGGTATTATTGCGCACATCGACGCCGGAAAAACCACGACTTCAGAGCGCATCCTGTTTTACACAGGGAAGTCGTACAAGATTGGTGACATTGATGACGGTGATACACAAATGGACTGGATGGAGCAGGAAAAAGAGCGAGGAATCACCATCGTTTCTGCTGCGACCACGACATTTTGGACCCCAGTCCTCGATACCGCAGCTCCTCATGAGCCATATCGTATTAACTTGATCGATACTCCGGGCCACGTCGACTTCACTGCTGAAGTGGAACGCTCATTGCGCGTCCTCGATGGCGGTGTCACAGTGCTTGATGGAGAAGAAGGTGTCCAAAGCCAGTCAGAGACTGTTTGGCGCCAAGCAGATAAATATAACGTCCCTCGTATTTGTTTCGTCAACAAAATGGATAAACTTGGAGCTGATTTCTTGCGTACGGTCGAAGATATCCGCAACAAGTTTGGGGTGAAGCCTGCCGTCATGGCGCTTCCAATCGGAGCAGAAAATACGTTCCGTGGAATCGTGCTAGTGCTTGATCAAAAATCACTCATTTGGGAAGGTGATGAAACTGGTGCAAAATACACTCTTGGTGATATTCCAGAAGACATGAAAGAGCAAGTCGCAGAATATCGCGGCAAGTTGATCGAAGCGATTGCTGAGACTGATGATTCATTGCTCGAGAAGTATTTCGCAGGTGAAGAGATTGATGTCAATGTTTTGAAGAAAGCATTGCGAAAAGCGGTTATCGATTACAAACTTGTTCCGATTTTCTGTGGATCGTCACTTCGCAACAAAGGTGTCCAACCATTGCTTGATGCTGTCGTCGAGTACTTGCCATCTCCTGTCGATATCGGAGAAATCAAAGGCACCAACCCACAGACAGATGAACCAGCATCCAGAAAACTCGTTCCAGAAGAAAAATTCTGTGGACTCGCATTTAAGATCCAAACCGATCCACACGTCGGACGTATTACGTACGTTCGTGTGTACTCGGGAAAACTGACCGCAGGCACCTATACGTATAACTCATCAAAAAGTGAGAAAGAGCGTATCGGTCGATTGCTTCTCATGCACGCAAACCAGCGTGAAGAAATTGCCGAAGCATGGGCAGGTGAAATTGTCGCTATCGTCGGTTTAAAGAATACGAAGACCGGTGACACCCTGTGTGATGAGAACTTCCCAATTATCTTGGAAGGTATCTCATTTGCTGACCCAGTCATCTCCATGGCGATTGAACCAAAAACAAAAAATGACCAAGAGAAGATGGGTATGGCTTTGGGTAAACTGTTGGAAGAAGATCCGACATTCAAAGTGGCTCACAATGAAGAGACCGGCCAAACCACCATCGCTGGTATGGGCGAACTGCACCTGGAAATCTTGATCGATCGTATGAAGCGTGAATTTGGAGTCGAAGCGAATACTGGTGCTCCACAAGTCGCATACAAAGAAGCGATCAAACAAAAAGCAGAAGGCGAAGGAAAATACATCAAGCAATCAGGTGGACGTGGACAATACGGACACTGCTGGCTCAAAGTCGAACCGAAAGATCGCGGTACAGGCTATGAGTGGATCAACGAGATCAAAGGTGGAGCGATCCCTCGTGAATTTATCAACCCAATCGAAAAAGGTGTCAAAGAAGCCATGGAAAATGGCGTGCTCGCTGGATTCCCAATGGTTGATATCAAAGTCACCGTTTTTGACGGAAGTTACCACGAAGTCGACTCGTCTGAAATGTCATTTAAGATCGCAGGATCGATGGCTTTCCAGGCTGCAGTCAAGCAAGCTGATATGTGTCTCCTTGAGCCTATCATGCAAGTCGAAGTCACTACTCCATCTGAATTTATGGGAGATGTGATCGGTGATTTGTCGAGTAAGCGCGCACAAATTCAAGGCAGTGACCAACATGGGACAGCTGTGGTGATCAAAGCATTGGTCCCACTTTCAGAGATGCAAGGCTACGTGACGACACTTCGAAGTATGACCCAGGGACGTGCCGCATCAGTCATGATCCCAAGTCACTACGAAGAAGTCCCACAAAGTATTGCTGCAAAAATCATCGAGAAAGCGAAACCAAGTGGACGTGTGATGGCATAAAATCTTTCTTCTCTTTTTTGAGGAAATGATATATACTCACTACTCGTAATTACAATAGTAAATAATTATAAAGGAATCTATTTATGGCGACATTCCAACGCACTAAACTCCACGTGAACATCGGGACCATCGGTCACGTTGACCACGGTAAGACCACCCTCACAGCTGCAATCACTCACGTGCTTGCAAAAAAAGGATTGGCCGAAGCCCGAAACTACGACCAGATCGATAACGCTCCTGAAGAAAAAGCTCGTGGTATCACCATCAACATTTCTCACCAGGAATACGAGACTGCAAAACGACACTACGCACACATCGATGCTCCAGGTCACGCTGACTACATCAAAAACATGATCACTGGTGCCGCTCAAATGGACGGAGCCATCCTCGTGGTTGCTGCAACCGACGGTCCAATGCCACAGACTCGTGAACACATTCTCTTGGCAAAACAAGTCAACGTTCCACGATTGGTCATCGCTTTGAACAAAGTCGACATGGTCGATGATGCTGAGCTCCTTGATCTCGTCGAAATGGATATCCGTGACTTGCTCACCAAGCAAGGATTCGATGGAGACAACACTCCAATCGTCCGTGTCAGTGCTTTGAAAGCATTGGAAGGTGATGCAACCTACGAAGAAGCAGTCCTCAAATTGATGGATGCAGTCGACGAATGGATCCCAGATCCAGTTCGCGATCTCGACAAGCCATTCTTGATGCCTGTGGAAGACGTGTTCTCGATCAAAGGTCGTGGAACTGTCGTCACTGGTCGTATCGAACGCGGTGTCATCAAAGTCAACGAAGCAATCGAAATCGTCGGTATCAAGGACAAACGCCAATCCGTCGTGACTGGAGTCGAAATGTTTAGAAAACAGCTCGACCAGGGTCAAGCTGGAGACAACGTCGGTATCCTCCTCCGCGGTATTGAAAAGGATGATATTGAGCGCGGTATGGTCTTGGCCAAGCCAAACTCGGTGACTCCTCATACTGATTTCGAGGCAGAAGTGTATATCTTGACCAAAGAGGAAGGTGGACGTCACACTCCATTCTTCAAAGGATACAGACCACAATTCTATATCCGAACGACAGACGTGACTGGTGAGATCATTCTCCCTGACGGAGTCGAGATGGTCATGCCTGGTGACAACGCAAAGATGGTCGTCAAGCTCATCGTGCCAGTCGCTATGGAAGATGGACTGCGATTCGCTATCCGAGAAGGTGGACACACCGTCGGAGCCGGCGCCGTCACCAAGATCTTGAAATAGGATCTTGTCATTCTGGCTTGTCCAGAATCATTCCGAATCTGATAAAACCCCCGTGTACAAAGCGGGGGTTTTTGGTATCCTCCAGTAAAGGAGCGAAGTATGGGAAATGAAGTTTTGTCTGACGAACTTGTCACTAAAATAACTGACGCAGTAAATCATGGCCTAGCTGAGGCGGTGAGAGACCTTTTTGAGGCAGCTCCTGATCTGGACAGGACTGTGGCTCGAGCACTTCTTCAAGTCTCCTTTCAAAAGGCACCAAACATCGTAAATCGGAGTTTGTCAGTTACCGATGAGGATATTCGAAAAGCCGTACGCTCCTAAATTCCCCTCTGGGATACCCCTTGCCACCAGGGTAAGATTTTGTTATACTACCTTTCTTGCTCATTGAAATAGAACTTAGGCAAATATATGGCACAAGGGAAAACCACCTCTGAAAAGCCGCGTATCCGCGTCCGACTCAAATCATTTGATAGTCGAGTAGTAGATGACGCTGCAAAGAAGATCGTCGATACCGCTGTATCGACTGGTGCAAAGGTCGTCGGCCCAGTCCCCATGCCAACTCACCGAAAGAGTTTTACTGTTCTTACATCCCCTCACGTGGATAAGAACGCCCAAGAGCACTTTGAGATTCGCACCCACAAACGCATGATCGATATCATGGAGCCAACAGGCAAGACCATTGATGCATTAATGCATCTCGAGCTTCCAGCTGGGGTAGGAATACAGATAAAAATGTAAGTTGTTGTATATCGCCCGCCGATGAGGTGGGAGTAGATACACAAGGTTCGGCTACTGCCGCCCTTGTGGGCGGTTTTTTTATGGTTAATCAAATTATAGGCACCAAACGACATATGACTCAGGTCTGGACCACTAGTGGTACCAGGATCCCTGTGTCTGTTGTCCGCTTTTCAGACTGCACTGTCATCAAAGCCGGGAACAAGGACGGAAAGTTGGTCGTCGGCGCAAAAGCCAAAAAACTCAAGAATGTCGCCAAGCCACAACGTGCACAGCTTGAAAAGCTCAGACTCAAAACCGGTTTTATCAAGATGGTTGAGATCAGTGTCGATGGTGAAGACATGAGTTTGGCCGCTGGGACCCTCCTAACACCAGATAAGGTATTGACTGTCGGTGACATGGTCAAAGTGACCGGTATCAGTAAGGGAACTGGATTTACGGGTGTCGTGAAGCGCTGGGGATTTAAGGGCGGACCACGTACCCACGGACAAGCTGACCGAGAGCGTGCACCAGGATCTATTGGATCAGGTACGACTCCAGGTCGCGTCTACAAAAACAAGAAAATGGCCGGACGTGCTGGAAATGAACAAGTGACTGTGATCGGACTTCAAGTCGTCGCTATTGATGGCAATGATGTCTGGATCAAAGGCTTGATCCCAGGTGCAATGAATGGCATCGTCACCGTAACCAAACTTGGAACTGGAAAATTTGAAGGAATCTTGAATGGTCCAAAGGTGAAAGTCGATCAGGCGATCAGTGGATCAGAGAACACAGAAACAAAATCGGAATAATATGAAAATTCAGTCAGTCAATATCAGTGGAAAAGCAGGCAAAGAGATCGATAGTCCGATCTTTGATAATGCTGGAAGTGCCACATTGGTTGCCCAAGCTGTCCGCGTGTATTTGGCGAATCAGCGATCTGGAACTGCAAAAGCAAAGACTCGATCAGAAGTGAACCGAACCAAAAAGAAGTGGTTTAAGCAAAAAGGAACTGGAAATGCCCGTCACGGTGCACGTACCGCTCCTATTTTTGTCGGTGGTGGTGTCGCACATGGACCTATGGGAGACACAAACTGGAAACTCTCAATGAGTAAGACGATGCGAATGCGAGCACTTGAGACAACTCTCGCCTTGCAGGCAGGGAAAGAAAATGTCATGGTTGTCGAAGGTTTTGACACTCTCTCTGGAAAAACCAAAGAGATGGTTACAGCCCTCGAGAATATGAAGTTGACTGGAAAAGCGATCTTGGTGATCGTCCCGACTATCACTGATGAAGTGATGCGAGCGACCGACAATATCGAAAATGTACTCGTCATGCAGGCGAAAGATGCAAGTACGTACGTCGTCGCTAGAGCACAGAAGATCCTGATTACACCAGAAGGATTAAAAGAACTTGAGACTCGATTTACGAAAGTCGCAAAGCGAGAAAAAGTCGCCGAGACGAAAGAACTTGTGAAAAAACCAGCCGCAAAGAAGGTTACCAAAAAGGCAGTCGCGACTGCATAATCTATGAATCCGTTCATTTTAAAACGACCATTGATCACTGAAAAGACGTATAAATTGGCACAAGACAAAGTCTTTACGTTTGAAGTGGATCCAAAGTCGACCAAAGGTCAGATCCGAGAAGCAGTCGAAGAGACATTTGGAGTCAACGTCCTCTCAGTCCAAACTGTTATCCTCATGGGGAAAATCAAGAAGACTGGGAAGAAGCGAATGGCGACACAACGAAGTACAAAGAAGAAAGCAATGGTTCGTATTCAACCTGATCAAACCATCGAAGTGTTTGAAATTAAACCTGAAAATTAATAGATAAACGTACTATGGCACTGAAAGCTCGAAAACCAACGACCCCGGGACAACGCCATCGCAAAGATGTCGATATCTCGACTTTGAGTAAAAATGGACCGGAAAAGTCATTGTTGAAAAAAGGTGTCTACAAGAGACAAGGACGCAATAACACTGGTATAATCACCGTTCGCCATCGCGGAGGTGGAAACAAGCGCAAGCTCCGTGTTATTGATTTCCGTCGTGATAAGGTCGGTGTTGCTGCAGTCGTCACCTCTATTGAGTACGACCCAATGCGCACTGCTCGTATTGCATTGGTGACATACGCAGATGGAGAGAAACGTTATATCTTGGCTCCAGATGGGTTGACCGTCGGGAAGTCAGTGATGAGTGGAATGGAAGCTGATATCGCAGTCGGAAATGCGATGCCAGTGTCTCGCATCCCAGTGGGAACACCAATTCATAATATTGAATTGACCCCAGGAAAAGGTGCGCAATTGATCCGCTCAGCAGGAAGTAGTGCGTTGATCCAAAGTAAAGAAGGCGCCTACGTTACGATCGCATTGCCAAGTAAAGAAGTACGTTTGGTCAAAGCCACTTGTATGGCAACGATCGGACAAGTCGGCAATGTGGAATGGAAGACATCGACATTTGGAAAAGCCGGACGCAAACGACACTTGGGTTGGCGACCAGCAGTTCGTGGAACTGCACAGCACCCAGCGAGTCACCCACACGGTGGTGGAGAAGGTCGATCAGGCGTTGGTTTGAAATATCCGAAGACTCCATGGGGCAAGCATGCACTTGGTACGAAGACTCGCAGTCACAAACGTTATAGTAGAAAGTTGATCGTCAAAGATCGACGAGTAAAGTAAAAAAATATGTCACGAAGTAGCATCAAGGGACCATACATTGACGAGAGACTTTTGGAGAAAGTGAATAAACAAAAGTCATCTGGAAAAAAAGAAGCGATCAAGACGTGGAAACGCGCCTGTCAAATCGCTCCTGAGTTTGTTGGTCACACATTTGCAGTTCACAATGGCAAAAAGTTTATTGAAGTATTCGTGAACGAATCAATGGTAGGTCATCGATTGGGAGAGTTCTCTCCGACTCGTACCTTCCACGGTCACGGAAAGATGGTCAAGCGTACCTTAACCAAGACATAAAAAGTATATGGAAATTATTGCAAAACAAACCTACATCCGTGGTGGTCAGCAAAAACTGACTGACATTACACGTGTAGTGAAGAAAATGAGCATTGCCAAGATGCGTTTGCAATTGCAGCAAATGAACAAGCATGCAGCGAAGCGAATTTTGGAGACATTGAATCAAGCGGTAGCCAATGCTCAAAACAATCATGGGATTAGCGAAGATAAGCTCGTATTAAAAGAGATGTTGATCCTGCGTGGACCTCACTACAAGCGAATGCGACCAGTGAGTCGTGGTATGGGACATGCCATCTTAAAACGAACCAGTCACATCTATATCAAACTTGAGAGTAAAGAAGAGACAGAGAGTAGTACGCAGCCAGTAGTAAATAGCAAGGTAGAAGAGACAAAAACTGAGGAAGTGAAACCAGTAGTAAAAAAAGTTAGTACAAAGAAACCCGCTGCCGCAAAAGCTAAAGCGGGCAAGGCAGAATAATATATGGGACAGAAAGTTAATCCACACGTCTTCCGACTTGGCAATCTCTACACTTGGGATTCGCTCTGGTTCGCTGAACCACGTGGGTACAATACCTATGTGCTCGAAGATGTCAAGATCCGCAAGTTTTTGAGCGCAAAGCTTGCAAGTGCTGGATTGGTGAAGATTGAGATTGAACGATCAGTGAATGCCTTGAAACTTCGTTTCTTGGTGAGTCGCCCTGGAGTTGTCATCGGTCGAGGTGGTTCGAACTTGGACCAACTCAAACAAGATGTGGCAAAACTATTGAAGATTAACTTGAATGATAAAAAAGCCATGAAAATCGTCATTGACGAGATCATGGAAGAGAAGCGACCAGATGCTTCCGCCAAACTCGTCGCTGAGCGCATCGCTGACCAATTGGTGAAGCGATACCCACAACGACGAGCAGTCAGCCAAGCATTGGAAAAAGCAATGGGAGCTGGAGCAAAGGGAATCAAAATCGTGTTATCAGGTCGTATCAATGGTGCGGAAATCGGTCGCCGAGAGAAGTATGGGACAGGGACCGTTCCGACGCAGACGTTGAGAGCTGATATTGATTACGCACACGTGCCTGCAAAGACACGATCTGGATATGTCGGAATAAAGGTTTGGATTCATAAAGGAGAGAAGAATAGCTAAGAGCTTTTAGCTTTTAGAAAAATACAAGAAATGTGCTATCAGCTACAAGCTAATAGCTACAAGCTAGACTATGTTGCAGCCAAAGAAAATGAAATACCGAAAGATGTTCAAAGGCAAACGCGAT
>CAZDWN010000006.1:0-37949 GCA_964509365.1 uncultured Pseudomonadales bacterium
CAGCGTTCGTTGAATTTGCTGTGAGCGTATAACTTCCATCAGTGAGTGACTTCGTCGAAGTATATGTCCATTTTCCAAGTGAAGTACTCGTCACGCTTCTAGTCAATGTACTCGGTCCATCAAGTGAGAGCGTGACTTTTGACGACTTTGCTGCAGTACCAGAGAAGACAGGTTTCTTGATCGCAAGAATGTCACTAGTGCTCGGAGCAGTGATCGTCAAAAGTTGAGCGCTCACGGTCGTCTCAGTCGGAGGTGCCAATAGTTGTGCAGTAAACTTACTTTTGAGTTCTTCTGTGGATGGAGTAGGGGATGGAGAAGCAGTAGTGCCTGCAGTAGATGTTGTCAGATCTTGATTGGTCCCTAGGACGATCTCGGGCAAAGGCTGTGCCTGATCAAGTTTTGCCTGCACTAAGCTCGTGGCAGTGTCACCTTCTCCTTGTGCAAAGATGCTTAACACGGTGGAATCAAGGAGCGAAGCTTGCGAGTTGAGATTTTTCGTTCGCGCCTGCGATAGCGAAAGGACAAAGCTTCCGCTTGATTGGGAGATCGCAGAAAGTGGACCCATATCGTCACTACTGATATAGACGATGACTCCTCCTACTCCAGATTGCGCTGAGGTAAGAATTTGCCCATACACCGTCTTTGCGGTTGAGCTGATCGACGATACGGTCGTCGTCGAGTATGGTTGGCCATTGTTGTCGTACAAGAAGTTGGATGACGATCCAAGTTTGTAATAGTATGCGGTATTTGGGCTCAACCCTCGAATGGTCACGTGATGAGTGCGGAATAAGCCAGTCGAGCCACTTATTTGATCACGGTCATCAGTGATTGTCAGGTTGAGATTGGAAGATGTCGCGCCGTATTTTACATACCCTGTTGTCTTTGAATCAGTTATCCAGGAAACAGTGAAACTCGAGTCACTCACGTTGGTGATTTTTATGTTTTTTGGAGTTGTTTCGGCAGAGGCTCTAGGAAGAAATCCAGTTGTTGCGGAATTTGCGAGGAAAATGCCGCCGACCAGACCAGCGATGAGGACGATCACGCCAAGAATCGTGGGAATATGCTTTGATGTCAACGAAGAGGCCATAGTACTACGCTATCATGTTTGAGTGATCTCTCACAAGTTTAAATTGGCCGAGCGAGTCGATACGGGAGTCGGCTGTGCACTCGCGCTGGCAGGAGGACGAATGGTACCCGTCGATTTATTATCGAGTGTGACGCTCACGTTAAATTGATTGAGCTCTTCATCGCTCCACCATTTGCGCGAATTGAGATCTTGAAGTGGCTTGTCGGGTATTGCTGGGTTGAGTGCTCGGACAGTCGTGTTGTCATCTTGCGTCAACGTCGAAGCCGAGTATGAGAAATAAATACTGGAGATTACCCAGAGGAACACAACAAGCAACGTAAAGAGGAGAATTCCTAAAATCTGTTGTTCGAAAAGAAGTTGATGAAATGTTAGTTTCTTTTTCATAATTTAATTTCCAGTGGTTGGTTGCGCAGCTGGGCCAGTGTGAAATGAGAACGCGCGAACTGAGACTGTCAACGTAAGTGCATCTGGGTTGGAGTTATCCTTCTTTTGAGTGGTGACGTCAAATCGATCGACTACAATAATGCGCTTGAGCCCTTGGAGCTCTCGCATGACGTCGATGAGATTTTGATAAGACCCCGTAAATGAGAGTGTGATGGGGTAACTAATAAGGTTGAGTTTTCCATTTGGCGTAATTGTGGCTTTTTCTTCCAACGGGACTTTTTGGATTTGAGCAGAATTGAATTGCACTTGATGTTCGCTGGCAACTTTTTCGATTGCAGTCATCAGTGTAGTGAAATCAGCTGTCTGTGGAATGGCGATCGACAGAGCGGGGAACAGAGGTTCTTTTTCAAGGAGGTTCTTTTGTGCGACGGAAAGAGCGTTGATTTTTTGTGAGAGTTGAGTGTCTAGTGTCCGTTTCTCATCTATTTGTTTGAGGAGCTCAGCCATCGTTTGCAATGTGGGCCGTATGGCTGCCAATGCAAAAAAAGCGATACTTATGAGTGACAAGATCAACGCTGCTGAGATTCTCGTTACTGGCTTCTCATAGAACTTATTCAGTTCTATTTGGATGATGGTTTTATCGAGTGATGGTCTTTGGATTGGCATATTACGGTTCTACTGTTGACGATGATTGTGATGGTGACGTAGAGTTTGCTGCTGCTGGATCTGGTGTCGCGAGTGGAGTGGGGAGGGAAATTTTCATTGAAAACTGCACGGTGGGATCATTCGCATCGCCAGAATTGATTCGTTCGACAGACACTCCACTAAATGACCGCTCTTCCTGCAGTGAGGCAATCAGTCCAGCTAAGGAACCAGAAGTGTTTGCTTTTCCTGAGAAACTCAAGGTCCCGCCATCATAGGTGAGTTGGGTTAGCTCTATCCCAGTAGGGATTCGTGTCGTCAATTTATCGAGATAGTACACCGCATTCTTATCACTGACCAGGCTGGTAACAGCGGCGATTTTGTCTTGGATCTGTCGAGTTCTGGTCTCCACATCGCCAAAAGAGTTCACGATTGATTTCTTTTGAGTAATTTGAGAAGTCAAGTCAGTCAAATCTCGATCGAGCTTGAAGCGTGAGGCGAAGCTCATGATCACGATAATTTCGGTGAAGACGATGATGTATCTTCCTACTTGGATGGACCAAACCATGACTTTTCCTATGAGCGTGTCGTAGAAAGGGTCTCGGGGGAGGAGGTTGATCTTGGGGATGATGACTCGAGGTGATTGCATTGCCATAGCGTAAAACAGTGGCAAAAAATCACCACTGCATACAGCGTAGCAAACAAGTGACTACAGACACAAGGGACTATTTGGCGAGCATTTTGGACGCCTTACTCTTCAATCGAGCCGCTTTGTTGCGGTGGATGAGATGGCGCTTCAAGGCTTTATCGATCGCTGAGAAAGCGACGGAGAGCGTTTCGGCAGTTTTTGACTCTTTGACTTGATCTAAAGAACTCTTGATTCTTGATTTAATTGGTCGATTGATCGCAGTTTTTCTCTTGTCTCTGCGGAGGGCCTTGAGGGCTGATTTGGTAATAGGCATAATTTTTATGACTGTATTAGACAGTAATGAGGGCATAGTATACCATGCATTTTCCCGACTGGGAAGCTCTCCTAGGCATCAAAGAATTTGTTCTTTGTCATTTGGCCTTTTTGCACTATCCTATACAGATCATGGTTTCTCTCATCAAAAAAAGCACTTCATTCCTGTTTTCAGAGCAAACCTCGATCCTTTCTGCTGCGACTCTCATCGGATTCTTCTCGGTAATTTCGGCCATTCTCGGTATTTTTTACAAACGCTTACTCATATCTGTCTTTTCAGGTGAGAGTCGGCCATTGGTTGATGCGTTTTTTGTCGCCTTCAGGATCCCCGACTTCTTATACCAACTGCTGGTCGTGGGAGTATTGTCAGCGACATTTATCCCTGTGTATACAAGGTTGCTGCATGAAGATGAGGCCAGGCATCGATTTGTCCAGACATTGATGACTGTGCTGTCGGTGATGTATGTCTTGGTAGCAATCATCGCAGGTGTTTTTGCAGTACCTTTGATCCGTAGTTTTACTGGAGTTGAGTTTCGGGAAGAGCAAGTCATGCTCGCGGCAAACCTGATGAGAGTGATGCTTGGCGCTCAATTCTTCTTTTTGCTGTCAAACTTTCTTTCAGGCATTTTGCAGTCAAACAGGAGTTTTCTGCTTCCTTCATTGTCTCCAATCTTGTATAACGTGGGGATCATTGTCGGTACGATCGTGTTCGCCCCGACACTCGGAATCTATGCTCCAGCAATTGGAGTACTTTTGGGCGCAGTCGTACATTTTGCGATTCAACTTCCGTTCGCTCGCAAGTATGGCTTCCGATACATACCGCGCTTTGACATCAACGATTTTCATGTTCGAGAAGTTTTCAGACTCATGATCCCTAGAGGCGCAACGCAAACTACGAACTCACTTGAAGATTTTGTCGGTGTGTATATCGCCACCTCCTTTGGGAATACGCTTCTCACGAGCATCACATTTGCACAAAGTCTCATTGCAGCGCCAATTCGTTTCTTTGGAGTTTCAATTGCGCAAGCCGCTCTCCCGTTTCTGTCTTCAGAGGCAAAAGATCATGACATTCATGGGTTTGTTCAGCTGCTCATGAAGACTCTTCATCAAATTGCATTTTTTATGTATCCAGTCGGCGCGATGTTACTCGTGCTTCGTATCCCAATAGTTCGTTTGGCATTTGGAGCAAGAGAGTTCCCTTGGAAAGACACGGTACTTCTAGGGCAGCTGGTGGCAATTTATGCGATAGCAGTAGGGGCAGTCGCGATGATCCACGTGCTCCTGCGTGCGTTTTATGCTCTCAAGGAGACAAAAATTCCATTCTTTATTGCACTGTTATCTATGTGCGTGAATATTTTTACGATGTGGCTTGGAGCCTATTACCTAGGCTGGGGTGTCCATGCGGTGCCGATCGGATTTGTCGTGGCTTCATTCACGGAAGTATTGATGTTGCTCGTGACGCTTTTTTATCGACTGCGGACTTTTTACTGGAAGGAATTTTTTATCCCTCAAAGCAAGCTTGCGCTCGCATCAATTCTCACCGGCGCAACTCTTTACATTGCGATGAAGCTTTTGGATCAACTCGTCTTTGATACGACTCGAGTACTTGGACTCCTAGCTCTCGCCGGATTTGCAGCAATCGCAGGTGGCCTTGTCTATTTACTGTTCTGTGTATTATTCTCAGTAGAACAGCTGTCGATCCTCGTCTCCATTCATGGAAAGCTACGCAGTATTACGAGCAAACAAACTCCAACGCAGGAAGTCATGGGTGCAACAGAAGATATGCAACTATAAGGAGCTCTATAAAAAATTAATTGGATTACTTCTCGTCGCGGCCATGCTCACAGGATGTAGTAAAACCTCACCGGCGAGTGCACCAGTCGCACAAGAAAAAGCCGTGAACACGACATTAACTGGAACTGTGACGAAGAACGGAGCAAAGTTTTTTATCCAACCGACGGGAAAGCCAACGACAGAGTTGGATTCGTACACCGTGAAGCTTGAGCAGTATGTAGGTAAAAAGGTGAGCGTCACAGGCCAGTACAGTGGTACGACTCTCTTTGTAGACACTGTGGCGACCCAATAGCCTCCTGGCACTTCCTCTGGTACAATGCTAATCCATGGCAAAGAATAACATTCGTAATTTTTCTATTATCGCTCACATAGATCACGGGAAGACCACGCTGACCGATCAGCTGCTGCGCAAGACAAATACCGTCACCGAGCGACTCATGGAAGAGCGAATGATGGATAGTAACCCGATCGAAAAAGAGCGGGGCATTACCATCAAACTCGCTCCTGTGCGCCTCATGCACAAAGGCTATGAGTTAAACCTCATCGACACACCTGGACACGTTGATTTCGGATATGAAGTGTCGCGGTCGTTGGCGGCATGCGAGGGAGCTTTGCTGGTCGTCGATGCGACTCAAGGTATCCAAGCGCAGACGCTCTCAAACTACGAGAAAGCTCATGCCTTGGGCCTCAAGATCATTCCAGTTATCAATAAAATTGATCTTCCCGCTGCAGATGCCGACCAAGTCACTTTGGATCTCATTGAAACTTTTGGAGTGAACGAACGTGAAGTGATCAAGGTCAGTGCAAAAACGGGAATCAATATTGAAGGGCTTTTGGACGCAATCATCGAATTTGTCCCAGAGCCAACTGGCACGGATGATGAGCCGTTGCGAGTCCTCGTGTTTACTTCGCTCTATCACCCTCACAAAGGAGTGATAGCCTATGTTCGCGTCGTGAATGGGACACTAAAAAAGGAAAAGCTTCTTGCCATGGGTACAGGGGAAGAATTCGTACCTATCGAGCTCGGGACATTCGCCCCAGAAATGAAAGTGATTGAAGAGCTGCATGCAGGTGAAGTCGGATACATTGCATCTGGATTAAAAGACGTAAAACTGCTCCGCGTCGGTGATACGGTGACATCCATGACCAAACGAGCGACGCAGGCATTGCCTGGCTACAAAGAGCCGCAACCAATGGTGTATATGGAGTTTTATCCAACGGAAGGTGATGATTTTGCCTTGTTAGTGGACGCGATGGGAAAGCTTGCCTTACATGATGCGGCACTGCAATATCAATCAACGCATTCGCCAGCGCTGGGGAACGGTCTCCGAGTTGGATTCCTAGGGATTTTGCATTCGACAATTGTCCAAGAGCGATTAGAAAATGAATACAACATGGACTTGATAGCGACTTCGCCATCTGTCCTGTACAAGATTACGACGAGGCAAGGAGCAGTGATCGAGATGCATACACCGACAGAGTATCCAGATCCGGCTATCATCCAGACGATTAGTGAACCAGTTACCATGTCCACTATATTCACTCCGAAAGAATACCTGGGTGCAGTCATGCGGTTGTGTGAAGATCATCGCGCATCCCTGGAAGGGCTTGAGGAGCATGGGAATCGTGTCAAAGTGACCTATCTGCTCCCACTTTCTGAACTCATCGTCAATTTTCATGATGAATTAAAATCAGTGTCTTCAGGGTTTGCCAGTCTAGAGTATGAGATTTTCGATTATCAACCAGTCGACGCCGTCAAATTAGACATTATCGTCCACTTTGAGAAAATCGACGCTCTCTCTCAAATTGTCATCCGTGCCAAAGCTGAACAAATTGGAAGAAAAATCGTGAAGAAACTCAAAGAAGTGATCCCGAGACAGAACTTCCAAATTGCTGTTCAAGCGTCGATCGGCGGTTCGGTGGTCGCGCGCGAAGATATCTCAGGATATAGAAAAGATGTCACTGCAGGGATGTACGGCGGTGATATTACACGCAGACAAAAGCTGTTAAAGAAACAAGTGAAGGGCAAGAAGCGTATGCGCGCGTTTGGAAAAGTAAACCTCCCTCAGGAAGCCTTCTTAGCTGTACTCGAGAGATAAATTAGTTGCTCCTTATTGCGATTGCGCACAGAGTTAGTATTACAACTACGCGAATGAAATTTTGTGAAGCACTATCGTTGTAGAGAATGTCTTTATTTTTCATCAGAATCTCAAATATTTTCTCGACCATATTCCTCCTTTAAAACAGACTACTCAGCAAAAATGTTCATAGGCAACTGCTTGACTTCCATCCTTATAGAAAAAGGAGTGAGAGGTATACAACAATGGTAATGAAAAGAGACTCGATACTTTACATTAGGGTTTGCACGATTATTACGAATCAATTAGAACTAGATATTGGGTATCATGTAACATCAAGTTTCTCTTGACCCTTTCCTCTTTACGCTTTACCCTACGACGATATGCCGGAACTCCCTGAAGTAGAGACGATCAGACGCCAACTCGAATCGATCATCGGCTCGACGATCACCTCAGTCGAATTCACCCCATCAAAAGTCATCCGTGGTGAGATGTCCACGATCCTCCATGAGAAAATTTTGTCCATAGAGCGCTATGGGAAACTTCTTGTCATACGACTTTCAAACAACCGAGCACTGACCGTTCATCTCAAAATGACAGGACGGTTGTCGCTATTGGAGACTGGTGATGAGGTACCGGGGTATAACCATATCTCATTTCACCTCACCCCAGCCCTCTCCTCAGATAGGAGAGGAAGTTTATTTTTGGTGTATTGCGATATGCGGAAATTCGGATTCGTTGCGCTTCATACAAAAGAGGAGATTATATCCCTCCCATTCATACGAAACTTAGGCAAAGAACCGCTCAAAGATTTGACGCTTCAAGATTTTCAAAATCTACTCTCACGCTCAAATAGAGCGATAAAAGTATTGTTGCTGGATCAAAGTAAAATTGCTGGAATTGGAAACATTTACGATTGTGAGGCGTTGTGGCTCGCGGGCATTCGTCCGCAGCGAAGAGCGAACAGCTTACAGCAAACAGAAATTCGGAAACTGTTTATAGCCATTGAGGATGTGCTCCGTGAGGGAATCAAGCGTGGCGGAGCGAGTGATAACACTTATAGAAACCTCTACGGCGGCAAGGGAGAGTATCAAAATTTCTTCAAAGTCTACGGTCGGACAGGGAAACCATGCCCGCGCTGTGGGACGCTGATCGTCCGCGAATCTTTGGGTGGTCGCGGCACCTTCTTTTGCCCCCACTGCCAAAAGTAATGTACTATACATTTCTATGCCGGATGAACTCGTCGATATCGTCAATGAAGAAAATCAAGTAATCGGCCAAATAATGAAGACTCAAGCACATAAGAGTGGAGAGCTTCATCGTTGCGTTGTGGCGGAAGTCATCGATTCTGATGAAAACTGGTCATTAGTGAAGCAGGCAAGTGACAGACAAGATGCTGGTCAATTTGTATCTCCAGTTGGTGGTCATATTCAGGCAGGAGAAACAGAGGAGGACGCATTAAAACGAGAAGCCATGGAAGAGCTGGGAATTGAGATCGCAGATTTCAGGAGAGTTGGCCAAACGATTTTCAATCGTGAGGTCATTGGAAGAAAAGAAAATCACTTGTTTGTCTTTTATGAAATTTATACAGATGGACATCCAACTCTGAATCACGAATCGGTGGCTATAGAAAAATTCTCCGTTGAACAACTTAAAAAAGAACGTAAAGAAACGCCTCAGAAATTTGGGGACGCATTTCATCACGTCGTGAAGAATTTTTACCCTGAATTATTGTGATCGTATGAGATACTAGCGCCATGCAGAAGACGATCGTCGAATCACTCTCACTTCAGGATTTTAGAAATTTTCAAACAATGAGCATTGAGTTTGACCCGAATCAAACATTGATAGTTGGTGACAACGGGAGAGGGAAGACAAACATCCTCGAAGCGCTTTCACTTCTCTCGACCGGACGGAGTTTTCGTGCGAAAACACTCTCTGACTGCGTCCGCGTCGGAGCGCAAGTCGCACATTGCAGTGCAAAGGCTCTCATTGAAGATGAAGATGACACACTCTCACTCTCCATTGTCTCAAATCAAAGTGAGTACTCCAAACGAGCCTCTACTCGGTTCAGACGAAATGGCAGTGCAAAGAGTAGAGGAGCTGTGGTCGGTCTCCTGAAAACGATCTTGTTTCGACCTGAAGACATGGAACTCATTACTGACGGCCCTAGTTATAAACGCGACTTCTTGGATGACGTCATGATCCAAGTCAGCACGACGTACGGTAAAGCGCTTCGCGAATATGAGAAAGCGCTCAAGCATCGAAATAAGTTGATCTTGCAACTGCGTGACGGCTTCGTGAGCCGCAAAGATTTCGTGTTCTGGGATACGTTGTTAATTAAACACGGAGATACGCTCACGAGAGACCGTAAACGCTTTTTGACATTTATCGCAGAGTTTGTCGAATTTCCGATCAAAGGAGAGATCACCTATGATGAGTCACTGATGACGCAAGAGCGACTCCATCGGTATGCGATGGAGGAAGTAGCGGCCGGGAAGACGCTCGTCGGACCACATCGCGATAATTTCTTCATTAAAATGCAGATTGCACCCGAGAGACTTGATGATGTCTCACGTTTTGGTTCCAGAGGACAGCAACGTATGAGCGTCCTGTGGCTCAAAGTTGCGGCACTGCAGTTTATCGAGCGCGAGACGAAAATCACTCCTGTGCTCTTACTCGACGATCTCTTCTCAGAGCTTGACGAGACCAATCGAGAAATCATCTTCCAATTGTTTAAAGGTCGTCAAGTCATCATGACGAGTGCAGAAGAAACGACCGTGCTTCCACCAGAATCACTCCAAGGGAAAGTTATAGAGTTTTCGGGTGAAAACCTGTAGACTAGCGCCATGGATATCCACTCATATACTGAGAAGATTCGACGACTCGACCCTACGAGCCATAAAGGTCAAAATGGCAAAGTGATCCTCATCGGAGGAAGTGAGCTCTTTCATGCAGCTTCGAAATGGGCGCTCGACACAGTCTCAGGTATGGTCGACATGGTTTTTTATTCTTCCGTTCCTGAAAACAACGAGCTCATACATGAGGCCAAGCAAAATTTCTGGAGTGGAGTGGTCGTCCCGCGCGGCGAGATCGAAAACTATATCAATGAGGCTGATGTCATCCTGATAGGACCTGGAATGACTCGTGACGCTGAAACGAAAGAAATAACCGAGCGTCTGCTTTCAACATACCCTAGCAAAAAATGGGTGGTTGATGCTGGTGCACTACAGATGGTGGATCCAAAGCTTCTCAATAAAAATATGATCCTTACGCCGCATCAAGGAGAGTACGAGATATTGAAATCTAAATGCCAAATGGCAAATGACAAATGCCAAATTGATTCCACGATTTTACTTAAAGGTGCATCCGATACCGTTTTTATTAAAGACACCAAGGAAGAGCACGTTGATGGTGGCAATGCTGGGATGACCAAAGGCGGGACAGGAGATGCATTAGCTGGTCTAGTCGCCGGTTTATATGCGTTTAGTGACGATCCATTTGCAGTCGCTGTCGTCGCAAGCTACGTCAACAAAAAAGCCGGTGATGCACTCTATGCGACCGTAGGACCATTTTTTACGACGAATCAGCTCGTCGAGCAAATACCAAAAACGTTAAGAGAAGTCTTAGGATATTAGGTTGTCATTCCTGCGAAGGCAGGAATCTAGTCAATAAATAAAATTCAATATTGTGAAACTTTTTGTCTGGATACTTGCCTACGCAAGTATGACAAAGGATTACTTTTTTATATTCTCTTCTTTTTTCTCAAACTTTTCTTGAATCCACGCCAACTGATACGTCACCAGCACGACAAAAATGGTGATCGTCAGCGCATAAATGAGTTGAGCAATAATGCCTGATCCCTTACTGACGTAGGGTTTCACAAACTCCTCAATAAACGCTTTGATGAGTTCATTCCAGGCAAGTGCAGCGACGAGTGAGAATCCACTCATCGCAAGCGTCATCATCTGTCTGATGATCGTTCCCGGTAGTTCTTTGGGTGACTTTGCCATACAAAGATTTTAACATACGATATTGATTTCTCCGCAGAAGGTGCAAGAATACGAGAATGTTCGCTCCAAACTACAAGATCTCAAACAACCTCCTCAAATACATTGGTCGAATTGAAGCCTGTAAAGAGATTGTTACCAACGCACCGCTCGTCCCTGCCTGGGAAGCAAAATTTCGTGACGATGCCCGAGTCCGCACGGTGCACTTCGGCACTCGCGTAGAGGGGAACGAGCTTACAAAAGATCAGGCAGCAGCATTGATGTTCGCGCGTGGCACTGGTGATCCTACGGATATCGCGGAAGAAGTCGGAGTGATCGCGCGACCACGCGACGTCCAAGAAGTGATCAATTATCGCGAAGTCATGCGATGGATCGACGATTTTGGTAACTACACGACTCGAACAATCGAGTATACCGAACATCTTTTAAAAACACTGCATACGCTCACTGTACGAAACATCTTACCTTCAGAGCAAATTGGCCACTATCGTACCGCTCAAGTCGTCATCCGCAGCGCTACCGACGGTAGCGTCGTGTTTCGCCCACCAATGTTTCTTCAAATCCCTCAGTTGATTGGAGAATTGATGGCTTGGCTCAACAATCCTGCGAACAAAGACATTCATCCAGTGATCCGAGCTGGAATCGCTCACTACGAGCTCGTGAAAATCCATCCCTTTATCGAAGGCAATGGTCGCACGGCTCGTGCGTTTAGTCTCCTGATCTTGTATGCAGAAGGATACGACGTCAAAAAGCTTTTCAGTATCGAAGAGTACTTTGATAAAGACATTGACGGGTACTATCGAGCTATTCAGTCGGTCCAGCAGAGTCAAAATCAAGATATGACGTATTGGCTTGAGTATTTTTGCTTTGGACTCGCGATTGAGCTCGATCGCGTGAAGCAACAAGTCCTCAAATTGTCTCAAGATGCAAAACTGAAGGATCGACTTGGCGGAGTCCAAATCGCTCTGTCGGAGCGACAAATCGCAATCCTCGAGATGCTTCAGCAAAAAAAGAATGCCACGACGGCAGATGTCCAAAAAATTCTTCCCCTTATCTCTGCAGATACTATTTTGCGCGATCTTAAAGATATGATGAATAAAGGACTACTCAAGAAAGAGGGGGTGACAAAAGGTGTGGTCTATTACTTGAAGGAGAGATAAGAGACTAGAGAACAGAGACATTCGGATATAGAATAAGCTCCTATGACTTTCGCTGAATTCTCACTGTATTTGTCGCGCATCGAAGAAACGACACTTCGAAATGAGATCACGCAGATTCTTGCTGAACTTTTCAATAAACTGGAAACAGATGAGATCTCTCCAGCGTGTTGGATGCTCTTGGGGAGAATACTTCCTCCGTACATCGGGCTCGAGTTTCAATTTGCTGACAAGATGATGATGCGCGCTGCGGTCCTGGCATTTGATGCGCCAGCAGACCATGTCCTCAAACAATATAAAGAGTTGGGAGATCTTGCCGCAGTGATCGCAGCAGAGTCAGGAAACAAGAAGCAAGAATCAAGTAAAAAAACGGTGACTGAAATCTATCAAGAGCTGACGGCTCTGGCTAGAGAAAACGGTGAAGGGAGCCAAGAACGCAAAGTCAACAGAGTGGTTTCACTCCTCACTCAACTCGATTCGACGTCAGTCAAATATATTGTCAGGATTATACTGACGAGACTGCGACTTGGCTTCTCAGACATGACGATGCTCGATGCACTCTCCTGGGCAAAAAATGGAGACAAATCAGATCGAAAACTACTTGAAGATACGTATCAACTCAAAAATGACATCGGAAAATTGGCCACAACATATCTTTCTTCAGGAAAATCTGGGCTCGAGCATTTTGATATCGAACTCGGCATCCCATTACAACCAGCGCTGTGCCAACGCTTAAAAAGCGCTGATGAGATGATCGAAAAAATGGGGAAAGTCTATGTCGAGCCAAAATATGATGGGACAAGAGTGCAGATCCACATTAAAAATTCCAAAAATGAAGCAGAGTGGACAGTGAGGACATTCAGTCGGTCAATGGAAGAATCCAGCAGCCAGTTTCCTGAGCTTGAGAAAATTGCGAAGACACTGGGTGATCATGACGTGATCTTAGATTGTGAGGCAGTCGGATTCGATCCGAAAACGGGAGATCTACTACCGTTTCAAGAGACTATTCAACGAAAACGAAAACATGACGTGGAACAATTTGCTGCCAATATTCCGTTGCGATTTTTTACGTTTGATGTGATCTATCTTGATGGAGAGAGTCTCTTAAAGGTGGCGCTCTCAGAGCGGAAAGAAATACTCGCGAATCTATTAAAGGACACAAGTGAGTTTTTCGTCCTCTCTCCGTATATTGTGACAGAGTCGGCTCAAGAGCTTCGTGAGTTTCACAAGACGCAGTTGGATAAAGGGCTCGAAGGTGCAGTCATCAAACAGTTTGATAGTGTCTACCAACCCGGGAGACGGGGGTGGAGCTGGGTGAAATTTAAGGAAGAAGAGGGGACAGCAGCTAAACTTTCAGATACGATCGATGCCGTGGTGATGGGCTATTGGTACGGAAAAGGGAAACGAAATGAATTTGGGGTCGGAGCTTTCTTGATCGGTGTACGCGGGCCGGACGAAAAAATAGTCACGCTCTCAAAAGTTGGCACCGGATTGTCCGACGATCAATGGAGAGAGCTCAAAACTCGTTGTGAAACTTTGATCTCGGTGGAGCTGCCAAAAACGTATGAAGTGCCAAAAGCGCTCGTCCCAGACGTCTGGGTTGATCCTCAGATCGTCGTCGAAGTGGCTGGTGACGAACTGACTGTATCACCCACGCACACTGCAGGAGTGGCCATTCGTTTTCCAAGATTGATTCGTTTTCGTGATGACAAAAAAGCAAATCAAATTACTACAGTAGAGGAATTGAAATCAATATCATAAGTATGAAAATTGCATTTTTTACTGACACTTTTTGTCCAACTATAAATGGCGTTGTAACGTGTGTGATTGATTACGCGAATACATTGGTAGAAGCAAAACATAAAGTGCTAATAGTCGCCCCTCGCAACAAAGATTATAAGGCTGAAGATTGGGGAGTCGATCCAAGAGTGGAAATATATTGGCTTCCATCTGTGAATTTCCGGTTTTACCCAAATATGAGAATGGGCCTGCTTTCACCACGATTGGTGAATAAATTTCGCAGTTTCTCTCCAGACATCGTACACACATTTACTCCTTTTTCAGTCGGGTTACAGGGACTATTTCTAGCAAAACAAATGAAAGTCCGAGTCGTAGCAAGCCATCTTACGAACTACACTGACAATGAAACATTAAAATCAGTTGGGTGGTTCTCAGACTCCATGGCACGAACTGCGCTTCACGGGGCAGGCTCACTCATTCGAAGTTTCCTCAATCAACATGACGCAATTACTGTCCCTACGGAAGATACGAGGAACGACCTTCTTGAGATGGGAGTTACTCAATCGATAAGTGTTTTCCCTATGCCGGTCCCTATTTCGAGCTTGAGAGGAAGTCGCGTTCGCGGTTTAAAGATGCGCAAGAATTTGGGAATTAAGAAAGCACTTCTCTTCGCAGGCAGGCTTAGCGGCGAGAAAAATATTCATTTCTTACTTCAGTCTTTTGCGCAGTTGCTAAAGATAAACCAGACACTTCGCTGCGTGATAATTGGAGACGGCCCAGATAGACCTAGACTCTTTCAAATAGCAAATGAACTCCAGATATCACAGTCAATTATTTGGACTGGTGCTATTCCGCATGAGCAATTGATTAATGGAGGATATTACTACCTCGGTGATATCTTTGTAACGTTTTCTGAATTTGAAACTCAAGGTCTCTCAACTGTTGAAGCCATGGCAAGTGGACTAGCCGTAGTTGGTGTAGACGCACGTGCAACTACAGAAGTAATTGGGACCCATGGAACTTTAATCTCTCCCGGCGACGTCACAGATGCCACCGAGAAAATAGGTCAACTCATCCAAAATAAAAGAAAATTGAGAGCTCATAAAAAACTTTCGATCCTACGATCGAAGGATTTTAGTGAAGCAAAAAGTCGGAGAAAACTTTTCTCTTTTTATCACGCACAGGTCTACGCAGGCAAGTAACTTACATTTTCGATTGAAGCTTTCTTGACTCTCTAAAGTACCAATTAAACATTCGGACTGTTCTTGGTATTCCCAAAGTCTTGTAGATATGAACTGTCATTTTAATCTCTTCAATGAATCCACGGACTATGCCAAACTTTTCACTCTTAGATTTGTATGAGACGTTAGACATTGGCACAATGGCAATTTCTCTCTGATTTTGACGTATATAATCGTTCATGAGAACTTCAAGAGCGTACCCTTGGTTTTCTAAGCTTCTAATTTCGAGAAAATCTTTTTTCGGAAAGGCTCTTTCTCCAGTTAATAGATCAAATCCGAAGTGTCTCTGAAGTCCAATTGGATCGTTCGCTGTTCCAAATACCCATCGATTTGGATTTAATAAGGCAGCTTGGGCCAAGTCTGTTACATTTTTCGAAGTTAAGTTGTGTAGATCAGAATCCAGCAAAACTATATTTGGAGAAAGCGATTGTCGAACGCCCTCACTGACTGCAGCAGCTTTCCCTTTATTGCGAGGAAGGCCGATCACTTTCACTCCAGAAAATGATCGAGCAACCAATTCTGTATTATCGGTTGAACCATCATTTATGACCAGAATTTCATCGATAACTTTAGACTGAGTTACTGCTGTCAGAACTTTAGCGATGCGTGCCTCTTCATTAAAAGCTGGGATGACGCATGAGACTTTTGATGAGTTGTTCATTTTGATCCACCTTTCATGGGATACAATTTTGCAGGAGTATCAAACTCATTTGTTACCATAGATTTCAAATAGTAAGGAAATAGTTTTGTCATCATCTTTAACTTTCCTTCTTTCCGCTGTCTTCGAAGAGAATACACATAAATTGGCTTTCGTAATACGCAAAATTTGTACCCGTTCTCATGGATGCGTTTCGAGAATTCCGAATCCTCCATGTGGTGAATTCTCGAATTAAATCCTCCCAATTTTTCAAACACAGTTTTCTTACAGCCCATACACGCGCCAACGGAGTACGGCGTTCCTAATGTAGCCATAGTTTCGAGCAAAATATTTTGCAATTGCACATACGCAATTGCATCGATTGAAGTTGTATCCGGAACTGCGAAACACGTAAACGCGTCACAGTCACGCTTTGAGAGTTGGGATTTCAAAACGCTCAAAAAATCACATTCGATGCGGCTGTCGGCATCCAGAAATAAAATCCATTTGCCACAGGCTGTACTTGCACCAAGATTTCGTTGAATGCTTACATTCTGTTTTTTGCTGTGGAGGAGTGAGAATTGTTTATTCTTTTTCATTGCATTCTCAACAATCTCGAGCGTGTCATCTTTTGATCCTCCATCGATTGTGAGCACTTCAAACGACCGAAATGTTTGATGCGACAAGTCAACGAACAAGTGTGGGAGAGTCTCTTCTTCATTGAGAGTAGGGATAATGATTGAGAAAAAAGGAGTGCCCATGACGTATAGTATACGGTATATGAAGCATTCAGATTACAAGATCCGTACTTTTGATCAAGAGCAGCTTGTGATCCGTGAGTTTACAAGCGAAGGAAAACCAAAACAAGCATTGGTGTTTGTGCATGGCTTGGGAGGAGACAAGGAAGCATGGGAGATTTGCATAGAAAAATTTCGGACTCTCGACGCTGATAAAAAATACTGTGAAATTACTTATGATCTACGCGGACATGGCTCATCCACACGAAAAATTTATCCTGACTTACCAATTTATAAATCAAACGCTGCTGATTTAAAATCAGTAATTGAAACTCTTGCTGGACGAACAGATATTGATTCGATCGCGCTCATCGGTCACAGTTTTGGCTCATTTATCGCTCAACAATACGCTCATGATTTCTTACATCCGAAAGTAAAAAAACTCGTACTCATCTCAGGACCTGCCACTGCTCGAGGTATTCGAGTGCCCACACTACTACGCAAATTTTTCTTACTTCTGCCGACTTGGCAAATAATTCATCGGACGAAAAGTGATTACAAAAAGTATATTGGAAGTGGTGATTTTGATATTCAAAGGATTGTGTCTGATATTCGATCAGTTGGGCTATCCAAATATATGACACTTGAAAGTATGTTGGTCGGAACGAAAGTTTCTGGACGGACAAAGAAAATAGAAATACCAGTCTATGTGCTTTGCGGTGAAAAAGACTCATATTTCACATTGGGTAATATGGAAAAATTTCAAAAAGAAATTCGTGCGAAGGAATTTATCATTTTTCATGATACAAATCATATTGTGCCCATAAATAGGGCAGAGGAGCTCGCGCAAGCTCTTTTTTCAGTTATGGAGGACGTATGACGATAATTGTAGGTCTTGGGAATCCCGGAGAGAAATACAGCACTTCGCGTCATAACACCGGATGGCGGATTGTCGATGCGATGGCGAACGAAAAAAATTCGGAATTCAGAATTCAAAAAGCGCTTGAGTCTGAAGTAGCAGAGGTAAACGACTCTGTACTCATAAAGCCTCTAACGTTTATGAACCTATCGGGGAATGCAGTACGAGCTTCATTGAAAAAGTATGACTTTGCAGCTTTGGGAAAGAAAGACTTTCATTCACTGTTTGTGATCTATGATGATCTAGACATAGAGACAGGAAAATATAAGATCGTCTTTGGATCTGGGCCGAAAGTACACAATGGCGTCAATGACATCAAAGAAAAACTAGGAACTGAGCTCTTTTGGCATATTCGAGTTGGAGTCGACGGCAGAAAAGGTGATCGATCCGTTGATCCCCAAGACTATGTGTTAAGTGGTTTTAGTGCGGAGGAGCAATACCTCTTTGATAAGGTAAGTGACTCTATTGTCGAGCTCCTCAAACAGAAGATTGAGGCAGCCACTTGATACTTGGTCGGTGATCGTTGATACTTGAGTAAATGTCAGTTTCTTCTCGCGGACATCACCACATTTTGTTCTTCTTCCAAAAATCACTTCGTCAGCTTTTTTGGTCTTCTTTTTTAAGACAAACAGGCTTTGCTCTTGTCGACATATTTACATTTATCTATTTTTATCGTTTGGGAATCGACAATGGGTTTTTCTCGACCATCGTCAAAACTCCATTTCAGCAAGGAGTACTGACTGTCGTCGCTGATGTACTCGTCCTTCGACTGGTGGAGGCGATCGTATTATTCCCGATCTCAAGCTATGCGTCCAGGCTAGGTTTACCGAAAGCTGCAATATTGGGGAATGTGCTGATGGCGATACGATATGGTCTCCTGGCATTTTCGTTTCACTATCCGGTACTCATGTTTAGTGCGGCGATTGTCCAAGGCGTAGAGTCATCTGTTTTTGGACCTGCGTATGACACAATGTTCGCCAAACGAGCGAGCAGCTCAAAGGTCGGTAGAGATGTGAGTTCTTTCACGTTTATCTTGCGATTAACAAGTGCACTTATACCTGCGTTTGCAGGTGGGCTCATTGTTACTCTTGGATTTCAAGCGGCATTTATCGGAGCGACGACGATGCTATTGCTATCAAATATACCGCTCCTTTCGATCCGATGGCATGAACAGCTGGCGACACCAAGTTATACTGATTTTGTTGCATGGTACCGAAATCGAGTCGACTTGCGGATAGTGGTCGCAATCGCAGGAAGATACATCTCAGATGTTGGATTTGAACTTTGGCCCATTTACCTCATTTTGGTTTTCGGAAAAGTGGAGCGGCTGGGTTTACTTGTTTCATTTTCGTTATTTATATCACTTCTCCTGACATACATGTCAGGTTGGTTTGTGGATCACACGAAAAAAAATACAACATTTATTGTCACCGGCTTCTTACTCGCAATTTTCTGGATCATGCGTATCAACCTCACAGTCATATCCATAATCATTTCGTTGGAGGTCGTGCAAAAAATTGTCGAAAGCTTCTTTTACCCATCGTTCGATGCACTCTTGTATAAAATCTCCAAGCGTGTAGAAACGTTTTCATTCTATGTGTACCGAGAATTTTTGACGACACTCGTATCGATTGTATTCTGGAGTGTCCTCGGGTGCGTCTTCTTGCTGTATGGAGAAGTTTGGAACTGGATCTTTATCGTTTGTGCCGCTGGTATACTCGCTTCAACCTTGCTGTACACTGCACACTATGAATGATCAAAAAAAATCAAAAGAATTTTCGACGCTCGCAGATTTGATTAAAAGTCGAGCAATGGCTGATGCAGGGGGACATATCACACAGGAATTTCAAGACTACGGCTACCGACTTGCAGTGGAACTCGATGATATGGCTCACAAGTCACTGTATATGCGAATGGCAAAAACAGTTGATCGAAAGCTATTGGAATCAGCTCGCACGTTTGTGATGGATGCGAAAGCGGACAGCAAAGGTAGACTCTTTATGTGGAAGATCAAACAACTCAAATTAAATCAAAAAAAGAAAGAAAAGTAGTGGTAGGATAGGTATATGCAAAAAAATCAAAAAGTGTTGATCGCTGGCATACTCTACATCGTGCTTCTCTCGATTGCATGGTACTTGCGACTACAAGTGATCATGACAGTGGCTCTGTCTCTCGTTGGATCGATTGTCGGATTCCTATTGCCGATCGTCCTCGATGTCCTGCTTCCGAGAATGATGGACGGGACAGCAAAAGTGGACGGTACATTTGCCAAGGATATACTTCACGAGAGTGCTGATCAGCTGAAACAAGGCAATATCCATTCAACGAACGCACCACAGACTCCGCTTCGCTCCTATCCGTTGTTGGTTGCATACTATGCTGCCGCTATTTTTGTCATTACGTCGACGCAAAACTGGTTTGGTCGAGGATTTGTGCTCGGGCTAGGCTTCTCTCTTATTGCGGATATTTTCTTTTCGCGGGCTCCCGGCATTCTACGTGAACGATGGTTTTCCGTATTTCGAACGAACTTAACCGATGGAGAACTTCAGTACTTTGTAGCGATCGTCATCGGAGCTTTTGCACTTCTCTCAGTGTTTGCGGCATTTGCCTAAAAATACCTTATGTTTCATTTGTATGGACTCATGATCGGAATCGGACTGCTGTGCGGTCTCTGGATCTCTCAAATGCAAGCGAAACGATTCGCGATACAACCAAAGTTGCTTGAGGATGTCGTGGGTTGGATAGCAGTATTCGCGCTGCTTGGAGCGAGGCTGTACCACCTCATCACTGACTGGCAACTCTATGCTGGAGGAAGCTTTTTCAATTTGCTTGCAATTTGGAACGGCGGGTTGGGATATTTCGGTGCACTAATTGGAGGCATCGCGGGATTGATGATATTTACCAGTACAAGAGGGAAGGGTGAGTCGCGACTCACCCCTACGAAAATGTTTTTTCTTCTTTTGGATCTTCTCTCATTTGGTGCTCCATTGGCACAAGCGATTGGAAGGATTGGGAATTATTTCAATCATGAATTGTATGGTCTACCGACGACGTTGCCATGGGGCATCATCATCAATGGAGAGCGATATCATCCGCTGTTTGCGTACGAAGCGATTGGATCACTTTTGATTTTTGCCGGACTCAATGTCCTCGCGATGAAAAAGAAATTTCCGATTGGCAAAGGACAATATGCTTGTGTCTATATTGCACTGTACTCAATCTTGAGGTTTTGGTTGGAGTTTTTGAGAATTGAAACGGCTCAGTTTAGTGGTCTTGAAAGCATTTTCTCAATTGCACAGTGGGTGTGTCTTAGTCTCGCGCTCGTTTCAATAGGTGTGTTTTGGCTTCGACGTCATGCTGACCGGGGAATAGAATGGGAGACAAGTACACTACTATGAGAACAAAACTGATTTTTATCGTCTTCACTCTTTCAGTTATTGGGTTTCTATTTTGGAATTTTCAAAATTCAAAATTCAAAGACCAAACAAAAGGTACAGAACAGATTCAGATTAGTTCGCAAACACTTTCTGTCGAAGTGGCGAAATCGATTCCTGAGATCACATTGGGTTTGGGGCAACGCGATGTGCTGGGGAGTGATGGCATGCTTTTTGTGATGCCAGTGCGAGTCATCCCCACCTTTTGGATGAAAGACATGCAATTTGATCTCGATTTTGTTTGGATTGATACTGATAAAGTGATTGATTTGACTGAAAATGTATCAGCGCAACGAGGGGAGCCAGACTACAAACTGAAGATGTATTCGCCGCGTGCCCCAGCGACTCATGTCCTTGAATTAAATGCCGGCGAGATTAAAAAAAGAGGAATCCAAGTCGGCCAAACCGTACAACTGTAGTTGACATCGCATACTATGGGGGAGTATGGTTACTGTATGTCCTCTGATCTTGGAAAAGACACCGTCGCGGTAAAGTTAAAAAAGATTGTTGGACAACTCAACGGAATCGTCGTGATGTACGAATCGCAACGATCCTGTCTTGAGATTGTCCAACAAGTTGCCGCGGCTCGAAGCGCTCTTTCCGGTGTGGCGAAAGATCTCCTCGCTGACGAAGCAAGTCGCTGTGCCAGGCGCCGTACCCCAGAAGATTTTGATCGGATCCTAAAAACGTTAGTTGAATTATCATAAATACAATAATGAAGGAGAAGTATGGCTGCAGCTCATATAACCGATGACCAATTTGAGGAACAAGTCCTGAAATCAAATATTCCAGTGATAGTTGATTTCTTCGCTGAATGGTGTGGACCTTGTAAAGCGGCAGCGCCGATCATCGATAAGCTCTCAGAGGAGTTTGAAGGCAAAGTGAAACTCGTTAAAATAGATACTGATCAGAGTGAGCTGGCTGGCAAGTATGGAATTATGAGTATTCCAACGGTGATTGCCTTCAAAGCTGGTGCAGAAGCTGATCGTCAAATTGGATTTGGTGGAGAAGAGAAGTATCGCGAGATGATCGCAAAGATTACCGCCTAAAGGAGACCATATGGATGATATTCGAAATGTAATCATCATTGGGTCGGGACCTGCGGGGTGGACAGCGGCGACATATCTTGCGAGAGCAAATTTGGCGCCAGTGGTCTTTGCTGGAGAGCAATCTGGCGGCCAGCTCATGTTGACGACCGTCATAGAGAATTTTCCAGGATTCCCCGAAGGCGTCGACGGACCGACGCTCATGCAAAACATGCGAAAGCAGGCAGAGAAGTTTGGCACAACGATCGTCGATACAAACATTACCAAAGTAGATTTTTCACAAAAACCTTTTCGCGTCTGGTCTGGCGAGGAAGAATTTCAAGCAAAGGCCATATTGATATCAACCGGAGCCCAAACAGTGTGGCTTAATATCCCTGGAGAAAAAGAATTGATTGGAAGAGGTGTCAGTAGTTGTGCGGTCTGTGATGCTGCATTTTTTAAGAACAAGAACACTTTTGTCATCGGAGGCGGAGATGCTGCGATGGAAGATGCACTCGCACTCACAAAATTTGCCCAAAGTGTCACGCTCGTCCACCGAAGAGACAGTTTCAAAGCGAGTAAAATCATGCAGGATCGAGTCCTTGCAAATCCAAAAGTGAAGGTGATCTGGAATAGTGCCCCGAAAGAAATAAAAGGTACTGGTAAAATTGAGTCGCTGGTCCTGGAAGATGTGGTGTCGCATGTGGTATCGGAAATTCCTGCGGATGGAGTATTTGTCGCGATCGGTCATAAGCCGGCAACTGAGATTTTCTCAGCACAAATTCAGCTGGATCCCAAACAATTCATAGTAACGAGGCAAGGGTTCACCAATTATCCGACAATGACATCGATTGAAGGAGTCTTCGCAGCCGGCGATTGTGTCGATTTTCGCTATAAGCAGGCGATCACAGCATCGGGAATGGGATGTATGGCAGGCTTAGATGTCGAATGGTGGTTATCAGAATAAAAAAATACGAAGCGATTATTGACGCAACTTGTGATCTCTGATACGTTATCTCGAAGTGCAGAATACTTATATTACTAACTCTTGAAGGAGTGCTTGTATGGATAAACGAATGTTTGAAGAATGGGCAACAGTCGTCGAAGTGGTGACTCGCGTTGTCTCGGCTGCATCACTCGCAGTCGTCGCTGGTGTGCTGGTGATGATGTGGAAAGCAAATGGACTGAGCCTCGGTGGTAGTGCGGCTCCGTCTGTGCCATCTGCGGCAGCACCTGCAGCTCCAGGAGCTGCTCCCGTGACGCAACTGACCGATGATCAATGGAAGGAAGTCGTCAGTGCTGGGACGCACCAAGAAGGAAACAAAAATGCAAAAGTGACTGTGGTGGAGTTCACTGATTATCAATGTCCGTTCTGTGGTCGATTCTTTACTGACACCTATGGCCAGTTGAAGAAAGACTATATTGATACGAACAAGATCAACTACATCACCATGAACTTGCCATTGCCGTTCCACCCAAATGCTCACATCGGAGCTGAGGCTGCTGAGTGTGCCGGTGATCAAAAGAAGTATTTTGAAATGCATGACAAGCTCTTTGGAAACCAAGATGCATGGGTAAATGATGCGGATCCAAAGCCGAAATTTGAGGGCTATGCAAAAGAGATTGGAATCAATGTCGATTCATTCAAGAAGTGTCTTGCCGACGGTAAATTCAAGCAACACGTCGACGATGACAATACATTGGCCGCGAAGATGGGAGCTTCAGGAACACCAACCTTCTATATCAATGGAAGTCAATTGGTCGGAGCTCAGCCATACACAGAGTTTCAAAAAGCGATTGATGCAGCTTTAAAATAAGCGCAAATCGACTGAAATGATATATACAATCCCTCCCGGCAAAAGCCAGGAGGGATTTTTGTATGAAGAAGTGATAACTGGTATACTATGTTCATGAGAAATCATTTGATTCGCTTCTCGCTTTTGATGCTGATTCTATTCGTACCAAGTCAAGCGCGCGCGCAAACTCAAACTGAACCCACGCTCGTACCTGAAGCGAGTCAAAGTGCAGAGTCTTCGCAATCAGGCGCCCTCCTCCCAACATTTCCACCAATCGCACGAAATACCGTAGCACCAAACGATTTCACCAAGGAAGAGGGAACCGCAGCAAATCGACTTGGAAAGCTTGTAGAAACACAACAGCTCTCAGCGCTCAATCCGACGAACTTTCTTCAATATGCAGTGCACAGAGTTGTGAATCACGGAGTAAGTGCTACTACAGTCGCGTTTGTTTTGCTCTTTCCTCTCATTGCGTGTTTGATCGCGTTTGCGCGACATGTGATCGGACTATCCGGACTTTCGATGTATGCTCCTGCTGCTCTTGCGGTCGCACTATTGTCCCTCGGCGTAGTTCGAGGCAGCCTCTTGTTTTTTGCAATTCTCATCCTCGCTACGGTAGGAAAAAAACTCCTAACGGGATTGAAACTTCCATATTTACCTAGAACTGCAATGATTTTATGGGTCGTTTCCATCGGAGTCTTTGGACTGATTTTATTGTCGACGTACACTGAGGCGTTCTCTCTTTCGATTTTAAACATTTTTGCGCTCCTCATTTTGATCTTACTTTCGGAGAGTTTCCTGGAGATCTCGAGCTCAAGTAGCCCAATAGCCGCCTTGCAAAGTGTCTTGGAGACATTTGTACTCGGATTACTTTGCGCACTCCTGTTAGGATCCACAGTGCTGCAGTCATTTGTTTTGCTCTATCCTGAATTTTCTTTCTTACTCATCGGTATCTTAAATATCGTCATTGGAAGATACCTAGGTTTACGATTTACCGAGTGGTTACGATTCCGTCAGCTTTCAGACGAGCAAGAATAGTCTCACATATTTATGGTAAAAACTTCTCACATTCTAGGCTTGAATGCTCGAAATAAATTGTATGAGCCTCTGAATCCAAGATCTGCCAATCGATTTGGTACGAGTAAGTTGCGTGCAAAATTCTTTCTTCAAAAACATGGAATTGCGGTGGCGCAGCTATTTGCAAAAATCGAACGCTTCGAAGACCTCAGCAATTTTGACTGGACCGCTTGTGGTGCAACGTTTGTGATAAAGCCAGCAAATGGCAGTGCTGGAAAAGGAGTGTTGGTTCTCAAAAAGAAAAAAACGGAATCGTTTTGGACAGATCTTGAAAAAAAAGAATACACTCGTGATGATTTGATTTTGCATGGAAGAAATATCTTGGAGGGAGAGTACAGTACCTGGGGCAGCAGGCCAATTATTTTGGTGGAAGAACGTGTGCCACTTCATCCCGATTTGGATCAATATGTCGAAGTAGGGACTCCAGACATACGAGTGATAGTGTTCAATAAAATTCCGATTATGGCGGAGCTACGACTACCAACCTTAGCGTCCGGTGGGAGAGCAAATTTACACCAAGGAGCATATGGGCTCGGCGTAGATTTGGGCAGTGGAGAAACGACGTATGGAATTGGAAAGCAAGATAAATTATTCACGCGGTTTCCAAATACGGAAGTGAAGACTTCGGGTATTAAAATCCCGTATTGGACAGATGTGCTAAAGACTGCGGTGAGAGCAGCAAATGCGACTGGATTCGTCTATGTCGGCGTCGATCTTTTTTTGCACCCTGAACGTGGACCAATGGTCGCAGAACTCAATCGAGCACCTGGACTCCGTATTCAAATCGCGAACAAAGCAGGTTTGCGCAAACGGCTCGAACGCATAGAAGAGATTGAAGCGCGATCTGTCTCTCACGCTGTAAAAATTGCGCAGTCACTCTTCACAGAGACAATATCCACGCAAGAGCTCGAAGGAGATAGAACAATCGTTTCTATGAACGAGGTTGTCACTGTCTTTGACGAAGACGACAACCCACACGAAATTGACGCGTTGTTGAACACGGGAAGGTATCGAAGTGCGATTTCTATCTCAAAGGCAAAAGAATTGAAACTCATGGATGCAAACGATCTCCTCTGGAAGCAGGAAGAAGAAGGAGAAGGGAATGTGCCGGTCGTAGAGATAAAATTTAAACTAAAACATCGTGTCATCACAACGCAAATGGTGGTCACCAAACAGCTCTCTACCGTAAAGCATGATATTGAAATTGGAAGAAAAGATCTGGGAGGTTTTTTAATCGGAGAATGACGACATGAGCACCCACAATTTATCACCCATCAATCTGAACGAAGAAAAGAAGAAATTTCTTTTCGACGTCCAGTATAATCCTCAGTTTCAATACGAGGCTCCCATCCCCGAAAATTACTTATCTCGCTATGGTGCAGTCAGCGGTGCGTTAAGCAACGCGGCGGAAGCGATATGTCAGGAAGTACTGAAGAAATGGGAGACGGATTCAAAATTTTTGGAAAATGTTGAAGGACCAGCTCTGGACAGGACAGAAGTGACGAGACGAATAAAGTTGTATTTGGAACAATGCAATTTGCAAGACAAAGTGACGCTGAGTTTTTCTGAGCGAAGTGTCGTGAGGACGCACATCGATGGGTATAAGATGATCGTACGATTGCCAGTGTCGTATCGAGAGAACGAGCTAGCAGGAATGCTGCATCACGAGATCGGAACGCATGTCTTTCGCAGAATCAACGACGAGAACCAACCGTGGACTCAAAAACGTGACCATTTCGGATTGGCTAATTATTTGGAGACGGAAGAAGGACTTGCTGTGCTCCACGGAAATATCGGCTCAGCAACTCCAAACTTGTGGTATAGTGCCATTCGTTACTTGGCCTGCGAGTATGCTGCGACCATGTCGTTCTCTCAAGTATATTCGAAGCTTCGTGACCTCGTGTCAGATCGTGAACGCTGTTTTAATCTCACCCTTCGAGCGAAGCGAGGGCTCACAGACACTTCGCTTCCGGGTGGGTTTACGAAAGACCAAATTTATTTTCGAGGAGTGTTTAAAATTTCCAAATGGCTAGTGAGAAATGACTATGATGCTGCTCGTTTGTATCTAGGGAAAATTGCCGTTGAAGATTTGGAGAAAGCGCAAACGCTAGCAGGAAAGTATCAACCAATATTGCCGCCATTTATGACCGCCTCAAATTATCAAAGCGAGCTGAAAAGAATAATTAGTTCTAGTTCGTTTTCAAAAAACATATGATCCAATTAAGTATGAGCGCGCGGTTGCTCAAAGAAGAAGCCCAGCGCCGAAGTATTCTCTGCGAGTCATTTGGAAAGCATTTACTGCTCATGCAGAAAAACGGCTTTGCTTGGTATACCAAGGGATCGCGTACATCCTTACAATCGTCGGTAGGAAAATCAATCGCTGACCAAAAAGAGTTAACGAAGCAGATTCTGAAGCGATTCGATATCCCTACAGCGAAATATGTTCATGTCATCAAGCCAGAGGATATTGAGCAAGTACTCTCATTAAAGTTCCCTTTGGTAATGAAACCGGTAGGCGGTCACCAAGGAGAGGGTGTCATCGTCGGAATTAATACTCTCGAGGAAGCAAAAGCAGCATTCTTGGCACAGTCCAGTAGTGTGTTGTTTGAAGAGATGCTACGAGGAAAGGAAACTCGAGTCACATGCGTAAACTTCAAAGTAGTCGCTGCATCGTTTCGAAAACCAGCGTATGTGACTGGTAATGGAGTAAACAACATCTCTCAATTGATAGAAGATAAAAATAAAGATCCGCTTCGCAGTGAGACTCATGATGCTCCGCTGACAAAAATTAAAATTGACGAGTTGGTTTTGCAAGTTTTACGTGAACAGAATTTGAGTCTTGATAGCATTCCTGAGAGTGGTGTGGAGATTCAGTTACGTAAGACTGCTAATCTATCTACGGGAGGGGAAGCCACCGACGTCACTGATGAAATTTGTGAAGAAAATAAATCAATTTTTGAATCTATCGCTAGCCACTGTGATTTGAATATCGTGGGAATTGATGTCATGTGCGACGATCTTTCACAGCCACTATCGACGCAAGCGAATGCCGGAATTATTGAAATAAATGCTTCTCCAGGACTACGAATGCACCATTATCCTTCTGTAGGTAAACCTAGAGATGTCGCAAGTGCGATACTTGATATGGTAGAAAGTACGTATGGCATCTAAACGACCTCCAATCCAAGTATATTTTCTTATGAGTGAATTTGAGAAGCGCGGATATTCGACGCACTTGTTCCCTCATTCCAATCTTTTTCTGGTGGAGAAAGATGGCAAAAGTGTCTTTTGTAGCGCGACAAAGACGCAAGTGCAAAATCAACTTGGTTTTTTCATCTCAGAAAATAAATACCTCACAAAGGTCGTACTGGAAAAATACGGAGTGCCCACGGCTCGCGGAGCGAAAGTGTCCGCCCAGTCAACGCATCGACTCTTAGAACTCACGGCTCCATTTGTAGTCAAACCGCTCAATTTGAACGGTGGCAAAGATGTCGTAATCGGACTTGGTTCGATTAGCGAAGTAGAAGTGTACATGCGCGAACATCCTCAACATAAGGATGTCCTTGTCGAAGAAATGCTTGAAGGTGAAGACATCAGAGTTCTCATCGTCCGAGGAAAGTATTTTGCGGCAGTAAAGCGTTCTCCAGCACACGTCGTCGGTGATGGAGTGTCAACGATTGAGCAACTTGTGAATATCGAAAATGAGAAGAGGAAAAAACGAACAGCAGAAGATGAAGCTCGAGGAATATACACAAATGCAATAGATCCCTGTCTGATACTCTTTGACGCAGAATCTCACAAATTCCTTTCTGAACAAGGAAAATCTAAGGAGACGGTGCTGGCACTCGGGGAACGACTTTACATCAGAAAAAACAGCAATATTTCGACAGGTGGTACTTGCGTTGACTGTACTGATGAAATTTGTGAGGAAATCCGGACGCAATGTGTTGATGCCGCAAGGGCATTAACAATGACTTTCGCAGGGATAGATATCATGACAAAAAATATCTCGGCTCCACTCTCCCTACAACAAAAATCGGGAATAGTGGAAATTAATGCGTCTCCGGGAATTGAACTGCATATTTTGCCCGACGAAGGCGAGCGTCGAGACCCAACCCCAGACATGGTAGATGAAGTAATTGAACATTTTTTCAATAAGGAAGGCCTATGGCAGAACCAATAATCACACCATATACACACTTAATAGGCCCAAATGTCTGGTTGAGCGGTGCGGCCAAGAACGGTTGGGAAATAGAAATGATCTTGAAAGAGCGTTGTCTCGCACTGATTCGCAAAGGAACTGTGCAGTACCAACTACTCGGTGAAATAATCTCTGCCAATGGCACACCTTCAACGGAAATTTCTGTGAACAAATATTTGACTAATTTGGTACTAGAGGGTCACATCCAATTTATTACTCATCCCACAATCTTTAGGATAGATACAGTAAGTGATCTTCAAATTAGCGAACTACTCAACAAATACAAGAAGTTAGTTGTCAAACCGATCGATTCAAACAATGGAGAAGGTGTGACCACGAATCTTACAGATGTGGATCAAGTAAAACATGCGATAGCTCAAGTGAAGGAGCTCGGGAAGAACGATGTCCTCATTGAAAATCATGTGAACGCCGTGAAAGAGTATAGGATAATCACTTGGAAGGGGAAAGCAATTGATATTGTTGAACGGATTCCGGCGTTCGTGATCGGTGACGGAATATCAACGATTCAACAGCTGATCGAAGCAAGAAATACCTATAGGCAAGAAACGTTTCAAGGCGTTTTTGAGGATGTAATAATTGATGAAGGGTTGCTTTTCTACCTATCGCAAAAGAAATTATCTTTGAACTCAGTTCCGGAAGCGAACGAGCGAATTCAAGTACGTAGCATGTGTAATCTGACGCAAGGTGGAGAAACGAAACGCATCCTTCTTGATCAAATTCACCCTGCGTATGCAGAAATATTTGAAACAATTTATAAACGAACTTGTTTGGTCTACTGTGGACTTGATCTCATCACAAGTGACGTATCCAATCTGCCGACTGAGGATGACACTGTCATTAATGAGCTCAATGGTGCTCCTGGACCGCAGGCATTGTTTTTCGCAGATGTAATGGAGAATAGGCCATTGTTCGGAGTTTGCCAAATACTCGAAAAAATGGAAAAAGACCCCCCAAATTTTGATGTCATCTCATAACAACTGCATCACAAATGGAAATTTTCACTGACATCACGAGTATTTCGGGTAAAAAAGGAATTCAGTTACCTGAAAACCTCGCATGGGATTTTGATTTTGAGAATTCGGTGTTGGAAGCCATTCACTCAAAAAATAAACGCAAATTCTTGAGGAAAACAGGAGCAATTCTAAAAGATCTTCAGATCGAACAGAGAGTCAATACAATAGAAAGCGAAGATCAGTTCCAATTTCTCCTTCATTTTTTTGAAAAAACTCATCTTGAAAAGAAGCATGAGTACATGTTGCATGAAGAGTGGTACGAAAAGAAGAAATCTCAAGGGAGGACGCCGGAATCATTGGAACTGTGGCGCAATGATGAACTCATAGGAATGAAGATGTATAGCTATGGGGATGGATTTTACCTCTCGCATAAAGCGACCACACGCGAATTTGATGTCAAATGCAATGTAGGTCTCATTATCGACTATCTTGTATTTCTTCGTGCTCAAGATTTGGGATATAGGCATTGTGAGACTGGAATGGGTAAGAATCTTTTTGGCATCTATCTTCAACTTTCATTGTATGAATATAAAGTATCACTGGGTTTAAAGATGCGGCCAGCACGAAGCTCACGTTGGCAGAAACTTCAGTTTAACGATGCGCCAATCACAGAACCATTTATTGTGTACTGCATGCATACCAATGTACCGCATCTCTATTATGTCTACCCTGACGGATCGGAACCTGGACCGCTCAACAAATATAAACCTATAAATATAGAGATTTCAGGTATACCATACTCACAATTCATCAAGCTTGAAAGCTAATCAATGGAAATAAAAACAATCGAAACTACTCACCAGATTCAGAATGAACAAATTGGGACAGCAGACATTATACAAATTGAAGAATATATAGAAGGGTCGTTTCGCAGACAAGAAAAAATTCAGTGGCAGTCAGCAAAACAAGCAATTGAAAGCATCTCTGACCAATTTCCCAAAGCCCATGATTTTCATCGTTGGCAGCAAATGATCCGTTCTACCAAACGTGAGGGATACTCCTTTGCGAAAGTGACTCTCGATCAAAATAGTTTTGATCAGTTCTATTGCTTCTATGTCGAACAAATCTCACCGAAGAAATCTCCCAATATATTCTTGAAAGCTGACTGGTTAGACGAGGTGACTGCAAAAAATCGCCTGCCATTGTCTTATGTGTGTATCAAAGATGGTGAGCTCGCAGGAGGCTTGATCGGGTTCTTTGATGCGGTAACTAGGAAAATTCATGCTTCATATCTTGCAGTGGATCACACGAGTGGAGGGATCACTGCTGGTCTACAGGAACTCCTCCTCAACGATTATTTTGAATACGACTGTGTGTCAATTTCGTATGGCAAAGATAGGAATTTTTATGGAATCTATGCCAATCCAGGTCTTATTTACAACAAATCCAAATTTGGGTTGACCGTCGCAAAAATTCGCTCTCTTCCTGTCTACTCAACTCTGATTTTGCGCAAGGATGATCCTCAAGACTGGATGTTCTTCTGCCCAATCTCAGATGACATAAAGCCACAATTTGATCTTCATATCATCAGTGACGATTTTAGAGACTCTGTAAAAAAATATGACTCGTCGAATGTGAGAGACGTTATCGTACACAAGTCCGAAGATGTGATCAAACGACATGGCATCTTGCTGAAGACGCTGCTCGCTTCAGAGTCGTGAGATAATACCCAAATGAAACGAATTGCGCTTGGCATGTCTGGGGGAGTCGATTCCTCTGTGTCGGCAGTCTTACTCAAAGACGCTGGTTACGATGTAACTGGAGTCTTTTTGGAATGCTGGCGAGCTCCAGGCTGTCGAGCTGAAGAAGATCGCAAAGATGCATTGGCAATCGCTCTCAAACTGGGGATCCCATTTCAGGTTTTGGATTTTAAGGAAGCATATCGAGAGAAAGTAGTTGAGTATTTTTTCGAGACCTATAAAGGTGGTCGTACTCCAAATCCAGATGTGTTATGTAACAAGGAAGTCAAATTTGGACTATTCTATGATTGGGCGATGGAACATTGTTTTGATGCGGTAGCGACGGGGCACTATGCACAGATCGAAAGCCGAAAGTCTGATTTTGGCGTGCCTGCCTACCGGACAGGCAGGCTCGACTCCCGCAAGCGGGGTCCGGCTGCGCGCGACCAAAATCAAATATTTCATCTTTCTAGATCAAGAGATGAGTGGAAAGATCAAACATATTTCTTGTATAGACTACGAAGAGATCAACTTGAGCACGTGCTGTTTCCGATCGGACACTTACTGAAATCCGAAGTGAGAAGTCTGGCTACTCGCTACTCACTGCTTACTGCTGACAAGCCCGACAGTCAGGGAATTTGTTTTATTGGTGAGATCAACGTCCACAATTTCTTAAAAGAGCGTCTTGGAGAAAATCCTGGAGATGTCGTCGATACTTCTGGGAACCTCATCGGTCGTCACAAAGGGCTATGGTTTTATACCATTGGCCAACGCCATGGATTTGACAAAGCATTCAAAGTGAAGCAAGTTGACGGTGTGGACAAACACGCAATCCCTCCATTTTATGTCATCAAAAAGGACTCGGAACAGAATCAACTCATAGTCGGTTTTGGGGCAGAGACGTATAGGGACAAGTTAGAGCTAGAGGACATTCACTGGATTGACGAGAAAGCTCCGTCATCGCATGCTGACCTGTCGGTACGTATTCGTCACACTGGCAAGCTACTGCAATGTAAGCTCAACGGAAGTGTGATTTCCCTCAACGAACCTCAGCAGGGCATCGCTTCTGGTCAAAGTGCAGTCTTGTACGATGGGCCTATATGCCTCGGAGGAGGGGTTATTGTGTAAAGTGACCTCTTCGGGTATACTACACCCGAAACATCAGTTTATAGCAAAATTTCTATGAAAAAGATCCTACTCGTCACTCTCCTGTCCGTTTGCTCGTTTGCAGTCTTCTCGACGCCAACGTACGCCGCCACCAACATGTGCAACCAGCGCTGCGATGTCGACACTGACTGCGGATCTGGATATCGCTGTTATGTCGGAGTCTGTCGCCTAGATATTTGTCCAGCTTCCTCAAGTTGTAGCTGTGGAAGTGCCGTCAGCGCTACTCCAACGAGTACTCCAAAGCCAGTCACACCGACTGCGACACCAAAACCAACACTTGCACCGAAACCAACCGTCACTCCAAAAGTCACTGCTTCTGGGTCAGGCAACTTGACTCACTCGCCAAAGACTGGTGTCTCGACTTGGACGATGGCCTTTGCAGCCTTAGCGCTGTTTGCCGTCGGTTCCATTGTCGCTCGATTTGAATAAATCACCACATTCCGCTTGACATTGTCTTAGCACTCATTTATATTAACTGCTAACCCCGCTTTGCGTGGCCAGTTATGATTGATCTCACCTCAAGACAAGTTCAGATTTTGCGCGCCGTGGTCGAAGAGTATATCAATACTGCTGAGGCTGTCGGCTCTGATACCATTGATCGAAAATTCAGCCTTGGCGTCTCTCCTGCGACCATACGCAATGAGATGGTCTACTTGACCAAACATGGTTATTTAAAACAACCTCATACTTCAGCTGGGCGTATCCCAACGTCGCTTGCCATGAAAGTCTATGTGCGAGATCTCATGCGAGAACGCGATCTCTCAGTCGCTGATGAAGTTTCGCTCAAAGAGCGTATTTGGCAACAGCGCACCCATTTGAACCTGCTACTTCAGGAATCAGCTCACATTTTGGCACAACGCGCTCACAGCGTCGGTATCGCCATGACTGAAGACAAACAACTGTTTATCTCTGGATCCGCTCAATTGCTTTCCATGCCTGAATTTTTTGACATTGATGCCATGCGAGCGGTGCTCAATTTGATCGATCAAACTGCTCTCCTCGCAGACATTTTCAAACGATTTGAAGGTGAGCAACCGGTGCAAATCGTGTTTGGGGAAGAGCTCGGGAATTCCTCATTGGAACCAGTGGGATTTGTGTTTACGACATTTGTCGCGAATGGTCAACGATGTTGGCTTGGTGTGGTCGGCAGTAGCAGATTTGACTATCCGTATGTGATTCCAATGATGCGCTATTTTCGTACCTGTATCGTCGATGTAGTAGGAAAATAATCTATGACAGATAACAAAAAGAAAACAAAACAAGACGAAGAACAAGTTGATCAGGTGATCAGCGGATCAGGTGATCAGAAAGATTTGCAGATTCAAATCCTGACTGAAAAAGTTATTGAATTTGAAGGAAAGTATAAGCGAGCACTCGCGGACTATCAAAATCTAGAGCGTCAGACTAAAGAGGCACATATTCGCTTTGCGAAGCTTGCAACGCAAAGCTTCGTCGAAGAGATGATCGAACCATACGATCATCTGAAACTGGCTGCCGCTCACGTCAAAGATAAAGGATTGGACATGGTAATGGGACAGTTTAAAACTGTCTTTGAGTCGCAAGGACTGCAGGAAATTAATCCTGAAGGAAAGATGTTTGAAGCGGCCACGATGGAAGCCGTCGATACCGCCGAAGGCAAAGAAGGAGAAGTATTGAAAGTAATGAGTAGTGGCTACGAACTCAATGGGTTTGTCGTCAAGCCAGCGAAAGTAGTAGTCGGTAAAACAGCCAGTAATTAATTTGTTTTAAAAAGTAGGAGGAATATATATGTCAAAAGTAATAGGAATTGATCTCGGTACCACCAACAGTGCGATCGCAGTCATGATGGGTGGTAAACCAAAAGTGATCCCAACAGCGGAAGGGACCAACACGTATCCAAGTATTGTCGATCCAACAACTCGTACAGTTGGTGCCACTGCCAAGCGACAGATGGTCTTAAAATCCGACAAGATCATCAACTCCGTAAAACGACTCATGGGTCGCAAGTTTTCTGATCCTGAAGTAAAGAAAACCATGGAACACGTCGCCTACAAAATCGTCAAAGGGAAGGACGATATGGCGTGTGTGGAAGTGGAAGGGAAAGTCTACACCCCACAAGAAATCTCCGCGATGACACTCGCCAAAGCAAAGGCAGATGCCGAGGCGTTCTTGGGAGAAAAAGTCACCCAGGCAGTCATTACCGTCCCAGCATATTTCGATGATGCGCAGCGCCAAGCAACCAAACAGGCCGGAGAGATTGCAGGGCTTACCGTCGAACGAATCTTGAATGAACCAACCGCAGCTGCGTTGGCATACGGTTTGGACACGAAGAAAAATGAACTGATCGCGGTCTATGACCTCGGTGGTGGGACATTTGATATCTCTATCCTTGAGATCGGCGATGGAGTCTTCGAAGTGAAGTCGACCAACGGAAATACATTCTTGGGTGGTGATGACTTTGATGGCCGTATCATCGATTGGATCATCGCAGAATTTAAAAAAGAGAACTCAGTTGATTTGAAGAAAGACAAGCAAGCGCTTCAGCGTATCAAAGATGCAGCTGAAAAAGCGAAAATTGAGTTGTCGTCAGCGACGACCACTGAAATCAACTTGCCGTTCATCACGCAAGGTTCAGATGGACCACTGCATCTTACGATGAACTTGACTCGTGCCAAGATGGAAGAGTTGGTAGATGACCTCATCACAGGATCATTCAAACCAGTGGAACAGGCACTCAAAGATGCAGGTCACAAGAAATCTGAGATCAACGAAGTGGTGATGGTTGGTGGGATGACTCGCATGCCAAAAGTACAAGAAGAAGTAAAAAAGTTCTTCGGCAAAGAGCCACACTTGGGTGTCAACCCTGATGAAGTGGTCGCAGTGGGCGCAGCCGTCCAAGCTGGAGTCATCACTGGTGATGTAAAAGACGTGGTGCTTTTGGATGTCACACCATTGACTCTTGGACTAGAGACTCTTGGTGGCGTACGTACGCCTCTCATCCCTCGCAATACCACAGTTCCAACCAGTAAGTCACAGGTCTTTAGTACTGCTGCAGATAGTCAGACGCAAGTGGAGATCAATGTCTTGCAAGGAGAACGTGAGATGGCGACGGATAACAAATCACTGGGACGATTCGTCCTCGATGGTATTCCACCAGCTCCACGTGGAGTCCCACAAGTTGAAGTGACGTTTGATATCGATACCAATGGAATCTTGCACGTCAAAGCGCAAGACAAAACCAGTGGAAAAGAGCAAAAGATTACCATCCAGAATTCAACCAATCTTTCAAAAGAAGAAGTAGAAAAGATGGTGAATGAAGCCGAAAAGCATCGTGAAGAAGATGAAAAGAAAAAGAACTTGATCGATGCTCGAAACCAAGCAGAACACACGGTCTTTGAACTGCGTAAGCAACTCAAAGAATATGGTGAACACTTGGAAGCTGCTGATAAAGAAGCGATCGAGAAAAACGTCACTGAGCTCGAAGTAATGGCGAAGAAAGAAGACGCCAGTGAGGAAGAGATCAAGAAGGCGATGGAAGCCACTCTCCAATCGGCTCAGAAGATCGGTGAAGCAATGCAGAAGGCGAACGCTGCGAAAGCTGGGGCACCTACAGACGGCTCCGACTCCGCCGAGGATTCGTCGGACGAAGGAAAGAAAGATGAAAAAGTAGAAGAAGGTGAAGTCGTCAAAGAATAATTTTATACACACGTGTTGTAGGGGCGTGATTCATCACGCCCTTACTTCATAATAGACAGGGGTATTGGTATGTCCAAAATTTCGACCGAATTGATCGCTTTGGCTGATTACGCGATGACCGGAGAAGACAAAAAGCTCTCCGTCGTCGGCATCTTCGATAAATTGTTTGTTCGCTCACTTCCCAGCAATCACGCTCGCATGTCTTTTGTCGTGACATTTTTGGGAGAAGCGAATACCAGTGAAGACGTGAAACTCAAAGTCATGTCACCGAGCGGTAAAGAAGATTTTGGCGCCGATGTGAAGTTGAGTTTTGGCGAAAACGGCAAGTTCAATTTTGTCTCAAATTTTGAAGGATTTCCTATCAATGAAACTGGGGCATATCACTTGGTCTTTGAACAAGGAAAAACTGAAATTGTCTCGTACAAGCTCGAAGTCATCCAAGTGAAAGACGATTCCTCTACGAAGAAAATTGCGAATTAATAGAAACTTTCTGTATGGCAACCTCACGTGATTACTACGAAATTCTTGGCGTTACCAAATCGGCGACCGCTGCAGACATCAAGTCTGCGTACCGAAAGTCCGCGATGAAATTTCATCCAGATCGAAATAAAGAGACTGGAGCAGAAGCCAAATTCAAAGAAATCAACGAAGCGTACGAAGTGCTCTCGGATACTGAGAAGAAAGCAGCGTATGACCAATATGGTCACGCAGCATTTCAGCAAGGCGGAATGGGTGGAGCACAGGGAGGCAATCCATTTAGTGGAGGAGGACCATTCTCGTATAGCTACACGAGCCGTGGTGGCGGTGGAAACCCTTTTGAAGGCTTTGACCTCGGTGGAGATCCTTTTGATATCTTTGAGTCGTTTTTTGGCGGTGGCAGGCGTGCTCCGCGAAAACCTGTGTACCAAATAAACATTGAGTTCATGGAAGCGATCAAAGGAGTGAGCAAGGAAGTCGAGATTGATGGGAAACGAAAAACGATTAAAATTCCGGCCGGCGCAGATAGCGGAACTCGTATCCGTTACACAGACTTTGATATCGTCGTCGGGGTCGGCACGGACCCTCGATTTAAGCGAGAAGGTGATGACTTGTACGTCGACGTGAATGTCCCTTTTTGGAAGGCAGCGTTGGGTGGAGAAATGAATGTGCCCACGACCGATGGCGATATTTCTCTCAAGGTGCGAGCTGGCACACAACCAAATACGATGGTCCGACTTCGTGAGTATGGCGTCACTAGCGTCTCAGGTAGAGGCAAGGGTGATCTGTATGTCCGTATCGTGATTACCATCCCCGAAAAGCTCTCTCGCGAAGAAAAAAATGCGTTGGAAATATTCGAAAAATAGACTAGAGGCGGACCTCATCTTCTCCTCTTGCTTTTCTCTGGAAGCTTGGTATCATAACTTTATGTTTTGACGAATACCTCAAGGTTTGCTCTTTGAAATCAAAGACTCCAGCAACCTGGAGTTTTTTCGTC
>CAZDWN010000007.1:0-19843 GCA_964509365.1 uncultured Pseudomonadales bacterium
GGGGGTGCGTGAGGAAGGAGGTTCAATTCATCGCGCCCGGAATGAGTTGGCCCTGCCGGCCGGTAGGCAGGTTCTTTCTATCCCCTTGGCCGACTATTCTTGGTGAAGCTTCAGAAGTAGCCAACCGTAGCTCACAAATGACAGCAAGAATCCAAGAGACATGACGAGTGAAGCTATCTCGCCAGCATTCTCTTTGAGTGCGACTGCACCAATCCCTCCGCCAAAAGCGATGAGGACTGAGCACAGTCCAGCGAGACCATATATTTTCCACTTTCCTTGATCTTGCTTGAGTGTCATATAAAAAGTGGACACCGCTCCTATTAAAATGATGAGTCCAAGCAAGCCATGCATTCCAAATGCAATCTTGGCAAAGAGCGGCTCCGGATGTTCGGCGACCTCATCTGGCGGGACTCCAAACAAATTGGTCACCATTCCCAACACAAATTCTAATGCCAGTGCAACTTCCATTTGAATAATTTTCAGTCTCATACATATCTCCTAAAAATACGTAACAAGTACGCTCGCGGTGTTGATCGGTGAAAACTGAAATCCTCGAGGGATAAATATCGACGCTCCTCTGCGGACCATGAGTCCTGCAATCTCCAACACACCTTCTTTCACAAACACATGTTGGAATGAATCTTCCATCGGCACTACATTTTGTAACTTCTGTGTCTTGTAGTATGGTGTGTCAAAAATGACCTCATCCTCTGCAATTTTCACCAGAGATGCTACGTTGTTTCGACCAGGATCGGTATCGAGCGCCGAAAAATAATCATCAATGTGGATTGGACGAATTTTCCCGTCGTCGCCAATTTTCCCTTTGTCAAAACTTCGAAGAGTACAATCCGTGTCCATGACATTGAGCTGAACTTCATAGACGATATTGCCATCAGGTATAGACTCTCCTTCTTCCCACGAGTGATGAATCCCCCCAGAAGCCAGATCAATAATGGCATCTTTTGGTACAGCTATTTCATTGACGAAAGAAAATGGTGAATGAGTGGAGATGTATTGAAACGCATCAACTTTTGCCTGACCAGGAGTCTTTACTCCGCTTTTCACATCTTGTGAAAGGCTCTCCATGACGCCAAGTATTTGTTCACAGGTTCGTTTGTATTGAGCGATGGATTCTGGCGTGGGATTTTGTAATCCGAGCGTCGCTTTTCCTGGTTCAAAAAAATACCAACTTTCTGGTTTTGATTTCCAGTGACCGAGCGTTTGATCTGGTCGGACATGCACCTGAAATGAGTTTCCTTTTGCCTGAGTGAATTTGATCAATATATCCATCGTTTGCCCACGAGCCTCAATATATCGAGCACCCAAGATGTCAGTTGGGTTTTGTTCAATGAGTGACTGGAGTGAGAAGAGTGATGCTTTCTCGCCGAGAAGTTCAGTCGTGCGCCCCGTACTGGCATCGCCTATTTCAATTGGTACCCGATCCGAATCTGTGACGCTCGTGAGCATGCTTTCGGATGACAGTTCATACGACTGCCCGATGGCCACCGACAACGCTGCATCATCTCTTCCTTTGAATGCTGCAATGTATTTTCCGCCCCAAGTCGGTTGCGGGATCAGCTTTGGGACGATGAGATATGGTTTGATTTCCATATTATTTTTTTAGTTCTGACTTAAACCAATCGACCCACAGATTTGGAGTCGGATTTTGCCCATTTAGCATAGCCAAATAAAATGTCGCATACGCTCCATAGGTCAAAAATTCAAATACTTGCCCGATCTTGGTTTTTGATTTCAGAGTGAGTTCTTTGTACTCGCAATGATTTTTCTCAATCACTTGCGCGGTGAGCTGGATGCGTTTTTGATTCCCTTTTCCATACTGATCTGAACTCACCAGCAAGAAAAGCAAGTTCCCATCGTTTGATTTTGGAAATGCCAGTCCTTCCATCAAATGATGGTTCATTTCCGGGATGACTCGATATTCCGAGTATGTTTTTGCAGTCTCATTAAATGCATTGGCGACCGTATGACCGGCTCCTTCCAAATGTTCGGCGACGGTAATGATCGGAAGGCGTTCGACGCACTCAAATGCCAAGATCTTTGAAAGGTTTTGATCTTGCTTCACTTCGACACTGCTATGCAGCACGACATCTGCAATGACAGTGAGCACTTCTTCATATTCGGATTGCGGAAGTGGTAAGAGTCCGATGCGCTCGAGCAATGCCATTTGACCGAAGACAGAATATCCCAATGCATAACGAGGGACATTGCACGGATTAAATTTCGGATCATAGACGTACGCTGGAAAATTATGTGATTTGAGGAATTCTGCGAGTTTACCACCTGAACAAATACCAGTAATTTTTGCTCCTTTTTTAAGAGCATCTTCACCAGCTGACAACGTCTCTTCCGTATTTCCTGAGTAGCTTGAGAGGACGACGAGTGTCTCGCTATTCACCCAAGCCGGTAACGTGTAATCAGGGATTGAAAAAACTGGCACTTTTAACTCATCTTTAAACAATGTTTGGATCACATGTGTCCCGTATGCGGATCCGCCCATCCCTGCCACGACGACGTTTCGTACATTTTTATATTCAACTGGAAACTCAATCGTCCGAGTCTCATCCCATGCTTGTTTTACTTGACTCCCCAACTCTTCGATTGATCGAAGTCCGTTATTGATATCGAGTTTTAAGATCTCCTCACGTGAATCGACGATACTTGGCATACTATTTTCTCCTGCTACTGACTTGTAAAACTTGGTCTATCTGCTTTTTCCAGCCTAATGTTTATGGATTTTCCTCCGCTCGAAACTCTGATTTTTTCTCCCGGCACTTGTACCATATCGTATGTATATCTTTCTGGCATGTATCGAAGCAGTCCTTGAGCGACTAGAGATGTGAGGAGATCCCAAACTTCCTCTCTACGAACGGCTTTCTCACTCGTAGATATTCGATCGGCACAGAAATAATCATCATCTTCAGGCTTTTTTGACTCGTCACGATTAATCCGCTCTCTCGGTACTTGAATTATGAAGTGAGGTATCTCGGTCATAAGAATATATTTTTTTCTATCCACTGTGCGACACCGTCGTGATCGCAATCACCGGTGACTTCGTTGACGACTTTTTTGAGTGAGTCGATCGCATTGCCCATAGCGACAGAATATCCGACGGACTTCAAAAATTCTTCGTCATTTTCACTATCACCAAATCCGATGATTTCCTCCGGTTGTATGCCAGTGATTGTACACCATTGGCCGATTCCCGATCCTTTGCTCACTCCTTTCGCAGTGATGTCGACGTATGCTTCCCCGGAATAGTTCACCATCTGCTTGAAATCAACCGGAAGTGATTGTATTGAATGAAGAAGGTCTGGCGTCACTCCGACGATGACGACCAATGGTGAGGACCAATCGGCGAGCTCTTTGAGTCCAAGTCGTTTCTTCGCATCTTTTCCGGAGAGTGAGGTTTGCGATGGAGCGAGTAACGCTTTTTCATTTCCATACAACGTATCTCCACTTTGTAGGATGATCCGGCTGCCATTTTGCTCTGCAATTCCCTCAAGCTTTTTCACTATGTCGTCATCTATATTTTGCTCATATTTGATCGCTCCGGTCGTGGTGATCACTTGACCGCCACCGGCGACGATGTGCAGTGCTTGGGGAGTAAAAAGATCAGCGATTGTCGGTTGAATCGTCGCGAATTGGCGACCTGTACATACTCCAGTCAACAACCCCTTCGCGCTGACATTCTGAATCGCCCGCTTCGTCGCTTGAGTGATTTCTTTTTTTGAATTGGTAAGTGTCTTGTCGACATCGAATAAAATTGCTTTGTATTTAGAGAAATTCATAACTTAATGTAGGGGCGTAATTTATTACGCCCAAAATCAAATGGGTTTGATGAATCGAACCCCTACGAAGTCGTAATTTGTATATCCATCTTCTGCTTAACGGTCGCATCATGGGGGATATTCTCCCAAATAGTGATGCCAGGATAGATGAGTGATCGACAGCCAATAAATTTTCCTGGCATGATGTTGACTCGCACCCCAATTTTCGCGTGGTCCCCGATCACGGTCCCCAGCGATGAGGTACCTGTGTCCACTTTTTTGTCGTTGAGATGGATGGAGATTGTTTGCCGATCCATTCGTCGGTTGCTTGTGATAAAGCCAGCTCCTATCGTCACGTCACGTCCAATGATCGAGTCGCCTACAAAGCCATTGTGCATCTTGCTGTGTTCCATGACGATCGAACGCGTGACGTCGGAATGCACTCCCACAGATGAGCCTTCCTCAAAGCTTGACATGCGGATGAGAGAGAAATCACCGATAAAGACGTCTTTGCCAATGTAAGCGGGACCGACTATCTTCACTGCATGTCCAATATGCGCCCCATTTTCAATGTAGATATGTCCGTGCGTTTCATCCAAGATTGCTGTCTTTGCGACCTTCGCGAGTGGCGAGACATATGATGGGAGCGATTCAAACAACAGTTTTTGAAATTCAAACAAATGCCACGGATACTTTAATGTCGGTAAGACTTTGATCTCTTCGACTGCATTGACATCAAAGACTTGAAAGTATTTATCAAGTGCCGCTTCGTAGTTGTACTGTCCTGGTGGAGTCGCTTCCAGGAACTGAAAGAACTCATGCATTAAAAAATGCATACCATGTTGCTTGAGATTGGATTTTTCACTGCCTTTGGCAGGCTTCTCTTCGATACTGGTGATTTTATTTCCATCCAGAGTCACAATTCCAAACATCCAAGGTTCATTGGTATATGCCACTTCTAGCGATCCACCATTCCCTGCCTGCTCCATGAGCTTTTCAAGTTGATCACCAGCATTGAGGACGTACGGATACGCGATCGCAAAAGCGTTTGGGATTTTATCTTTAGCCTTCAGCACTGCATCACCCATACCCAACGATTCTGCTTGTAGGACAAATTGAATTGAAAGTTTAGGAAATGGATGCTCATGGAGGAATCCTGAAAGTCCTTTCCCATCCCAATCTTTTGGAGATACCACGATCACGATGTCGGTAAAACCTGTCATTTCCAAATTCTCAAGCATGCGCAGAATTAAGGGTTTGCCCAGGAGCGTCAACGCCCCCTTATGCGTCGTTTGATTGAGTGGAAAGAAACGACTATTTTCACCTGCCGCAAGAATGAGGACGGTTGGATGTGACATAGTCATCTGATTGTACCTTATTATCCTAAAGCGTGGGTATTCACGCCTTTGCTCCAGTCAATTTCTGGATGCGAGGACAACATCGTTTTCAGCTGAGCTTTCACTTCATCATAAACGGCTTGCGTTTTCCCTTCAAACTTCACAGTGATGTAGGGACCATTCTGAGATGCACGACAAATTGCCATTCGGTCTTCAAGATCGACTCTGACTCCATCGATGGTAATGTACTCACCATTCGGCCACAATTTCTCAAACTCGGCTTTGATCACCGTACTGATAAAGTTGAACTTGATATCATCAGCCAATCCAAATTTAATTTCTGGACTACTGACGTAGATAGAGAGTTCGCTCACAGCCTGGCTCAGTTGTTGGTTTTTGCGTTCGAGATATTGGAGCAATCGCAGTGATGCGTATGCACCATCATCATGTCCAAAGAAATTGTCCATGAAAAAGATATGTCCTGAAAGTTCACCTCCAAATGGAGCACGGACTTCTTTTATTTTTGCTTTGATGAACGAATGACCTGTCATCCATACGACCGGCTGTCCACCTGCTTTTGTAACGGCTTCCGTCACTTGTCGTGAACACAACGTGTTGTACACAATTGGTGCGCCTGGCATGAAGTCGAGGACATCCTTGGCAAACAATGCGACGATCGAATCCATCCACAAAGTGTTGCCTTTATCATCAACGACTGCCATGCGGTCACCATCGGTGTCGTACGCAAATCCGATATCTGCGCCTGCCTTTTTGACACCTTCTGCGAGTCGTTCAAGTACTTCGATTTCAGTTGGGTCTGGGACACCAAGTGGGAAGTTCCCATCCAAAGTCGTATTCTGTTCGATAACTTCACACCCTGCACTGCGGAGAATATCTGGATAGAATTTCCCAGACGTTGTGTTGCAGGTATCGACGACCACCTTCCATGGTTTCTTCAATGAAAATAGTTTGAGAAGTGTTTCTTTGTATGCTGGGAAGACATCGACCTCGCGATTTTTTCCCGCGCCTGTCGAGAACTCTTTCTTCTCACAGAGCTCATACATGTACAGCACTTCCTCTGTGATCATAGTGTCTGAGTATCCGACTCCAAGTTTCAATCCATTGAATTCCTTTGGATTATGCGAAGCCGTGATCATCGCAGCACCCTTGGTCTTGAACTCGTAAGAGGAGTAATAGACTATTTGGGAAAGTGAAAGACCCATGTCTATTGTATCGATGCCTCCTTCATTCAAGCCTTGAATGAATGCTTTTGCGTATTTTTCAGAAGTAAGACGGTTATCTCGTCCGACCGTGCTCTCTTTAATTCGTCGTTGTGTGAGAAAAGTGGCGTATGCTCGACCCAAAGTGTAGTACACATCTTCCGAGAGTTCGTTGTCTGCCAAACCTCGAATGTCGTATCCACGAAAAACCACTTTTGGTACTGGAACTATTTGCATGTTGCCTCCTTTGCTCCGTGTCCCCTTTTTTGTAAAAAGAGGGCCACCGTTCACTCACGAAGCGAACACAGTACAAATAGACGTTGGCAACCACATTCTAGATCCCAAATAGGAAAAGGTCAATTTCCTGTGTCAAAGAAAGAGCGGATCTTGAGGTCTTTTGCCCGATATCGATCGCCAGCAACTGCGAGTGAAGCGCCAAAATTCGCTCCAACGAGAACTTTGAAGATTGCGTGGCGATCTTTGCTCTCCCAAATGGTGCCCCGCTATATGAGCCGTCCGAAATGTACGCCACGAGCATCCGTACTTGTCGCATGAGCATGGCAAATACAAATTCAGCATCTTGGGTCTGGATGACTTGATGAAATGAAGTGATGAGTCGAGCTGGCGGTTGCATCCCCAGAGAGTCGACGAAAGAAAAGAGGAGCATCGGAAGCTTGAAAACTTTTGCGTTTGCCGACGGAAATTTCTTCAGCATGGTCGCTGTCAGCACTTTGTTTTCGACCAAGATGACTGACATCATCTCATCTGTAGTCTGTAGTCTGTCGGCTGTGAGCTGTATCAGCTCATCTTTTGCTTTGCTCTTGAGTAGCCCGTGCAATCGATCAATGATCAAGACTTTTTCCGTAGCAAACAACTCTTGTGTCCCGAGCATGCTTTCTAAGATGGGCAACGTGAGTCCTTTGGCATCCACTCGCACCACTTGCACTCCCCTAGCATTAGCATCAGCTATTTGTCTTGAAAGTTCTTTGTGAATGGCGATCTCGTCATCACCATGGAGTATGGTAAGCATATACAGAGGTATACTACCATTCTATGCCAATCGAATACTCTCCAAAGGGATTGCAGTTTCTACTCAAAGCCTCATATGCTGAAAAGCGATTTGGCAATAAGGATGGCCAAGCTATTTGCCAAAACTGTAACTGGCAGAGCGAATCAGATCAATCAGGAAAAAGTCTCTTCGATATCTATGGTGAAGCAAGCAAGCACCAAACCGAATATCCTGATCATGAGATCAAAGTTTCAGAAGATATTTGCGGGACTATTTCTGTGGGCTCCCCACTCAGAAGATCAGATTAATAATCGTGTCGAGGCTGTGTAACGAAATTGGAACCTTTTTTAGAACAAATAGTATTAACATTCAATATGTATTTACTGACAACTGAAAAGATCAGGATATTGCCTTCGTGGTTCTAGTAGTTGATTTTGTATATCTTTCGATATTGTAGGTAGTCCGCTTTGGAGAACGTCTTCAGTACAGTTATCCACTATCGCACTTAATATTTCATCCATTCCAAATTGTTCATCCGGCGACAAGTTTGCATTTATGCTCATCATACGTGGCAATAATTTTGGAAGTCTTTCCGGGTTTTTGTTAAGTAAACCTGAAAAGATTAATAACGAATAAGTGTTACCACAAGGGATCGGATCCATCCAAAACCACGCATCAAATACATTTTCTATATCCGTAATCCCATGACTGGTCTCAAATAACAGAGCAATCGCATCTGACATAACGTGCTGGGCGGTATCATTCGATGCATTATTTATCACAAAGTCCAATAGCACTTGAGAGGGAAAAGCAAAATCTATACGATTTATTGAAAATAATACTTCTGATAAAACAATAAAATTCCCCTGTGATGTTGATTCTGATAGCAGAAGGATAAGCGCTTTTTGAAGTTTTTGCTGTGTTTGACTATCAGCCTCTTGATATAAAGCTTCAATAAGCTCTGAAGTTCCCATTCTTGACGATGTGTAAGCAGAATCCAACGATGTTGAGTTCTTCCCTATAGCTCTTTGTGCAATCCAATCCTTGATCGTGAGTGAATCTGCTCTTTTTAGGTTGGTAAGACCATGTTCGTAAATCTTCATACATTCTCTTTGGTTTTTATTTGGAATATTCTACCACGAAGTAGTTTTGGAGATAAGAAAGCTATTAACATTTCCTCAATTTTGAGTATAAGTCGGGGTGGTGAGACTCGAACTCACGACCTCTTGCTCCCAAAGCAAGCGCTCTAGCCATCTGAGCCACACCCCGAAAGGCTATATCCAGATCTGTATTATATCTGGTTTCTCTAGTAATACCTATAGACTAAATGTGGCCCGGGAGGGGGTCGAACCCTCACGATCTTGCGATCACAACATTTTAAGTGTTGCGTGTCTGCCAGTTTCACCACCAGGCCAATTATTAATTTGTCTGCCAGTTTTACCCGCCTACAGCGCTATGCGCAGCATTGCGGGCAGGCCACCAGGCCAAGGCATATATTGTATCACCAGAGGAACGGAAAAATAAAAGAAAACTATCCATTCGACCGCCATGTCTAATCGACTTGGCTGCTCAGGATGACAAATAAAATGAATTATTTGTTGTCTGGATTCCTGCCTTCGCAGGAATGACAACCACTCCTGTAGTCTGTGAACTATGTTCTGTAGTCTGAGGATTAACGCTTTGGAGACTGCTTTGCGCGTCGAGCTTTTCCACCAGTACCCATTTTGCGAGTTTCTCGCATACGTGGATCACGGGTCAAGAGACCGGCTTTGCGGAGAGCATCTTTGTGAGTGACGTCTGCTTTGAGCATGGCGCGAGCCAAACCGTGAGCGATCGCTTCTGCTTGAGAGTGCGATCCGCCACCGACGATCTTGATCGAGAAATGGACTCCATCTCGCTTCTCCAAGATGTCCAAAGGACGAAACACAATGCGGTGCAATGAAATATCACTAAAGAACGTTGCAATTGACTTTCCGTTGATGGTGTTGTCACCAGCACCAGTGTACAAACGCACCCGTGCGATCGCAGTTTTGCGTCGACCGACAGTCGCGAGGTACGGACCGGCATTTTGCGTCTTTGACTGTGAAGAACCTCCCTGTGCTTTGGAAGCAACTGGAGCTTTCTTTACGATCTTCTGAACGGTTTGTGTTTTCTTTTTTAAGACGGCCATAATTTTAGTTGCTAGTGGTTAGTGACTAGATGTTTGTAAATTTGTCCTTATAATTATGCTCAGCACCTGCAAAGACTTTGAGACGAGCCATGCGTGGATCGCGCATCTTGTTCTTTGAGATCATTCCCTTCACTGCGTGAACAATCACGAGCGTCGGATCTTTTTCCATCACTTTTTCAAAAGAGATCGATTTGAAGCCACCTGGAATCATCGAGTGACTGTAATACATTTTGTCTGCACGCTTATTTCCTGTGACGGCGACATCTTTGGCATTGATGACGACGACAAAATCTCCACTGTCCACGTGAGGGGTATAGGAGACTTTGTGTTTGCCCATGAGGAACACTGCAGCTTCTGTACCGACTTGACCCAAAATCTTGCCTTTAGCATCGATTATGTGCCATTCGCGCTTCACTTCTGTTGGTTTGGTTTGTTTTGTTGTCATAGATTACTTTTCACTTTTTTCATCAATTTTCGCTTCGACCACTTTTTTCACTGCAGCCTTTTTTGCTGGCTTTTTCTCTGCTTTTGGCGCCTCTGGCTTCACAACCTCAGGTTTGGCCAACGGAGCATTCACCAGTTCCATCTTTACCATCATACTGTCATCGCCACGTCGTTTTCCCAATCGGACAATACGAGTGTAGCCACTGGTACGATCCTTCATCGCTGGAGCGACTTGGTCGACGAGTACGTTCACAGCTTTGCGAGTTCCGAAGAATCTCTGGAGGATTCGGCGAGCTGGCATCGTCCCCTCTTGGGCGCGATGAATCAACTTGTCTGCAATACCTTTGATAGCTTTGGCTTTGGCTTCAGTGGTCTCGATTGAACCATGCTCAAAGAGAGCTTGGATCAAATTCTTGAACAATGACTTGCGTTGTTCGGTATCTCGACCGAGATGGCTAGTGGCTGATCGATGTCTCATACAAGTGACAAACCTTTCTTATCCAAAGCTTCCTGAACGATCTCGATGGACTTTCCACCCAAGTTCTTTACTTTACTGATATCTGATTTGTTACTGGAAAGCAGATCACCAACAGTCTTAAATCCACCTTTTCGAAGTGCGTTCGCAATTCGGGTCGGGAGATCGAGTTCTTCAACGGTGAGCTTCATGACTTCATCTTGCTTGGTGTAAGTCGGAGCCACAGCTGCTGGAGCATCGGTCACGACAGGATTGAAGATCTGAGTGAATTGAGCCACAAGCACTTTGCCTGCTTCTTCCACTGCCGTCTTTCCTTCGACCGTTCCGTTGGTCCAAATGTCCAAGACGAGTTTGTCAAAGTCTGTGCGACGTCCGACACGAGTGGATTCAATCTTGAAACTTACTTTTTCAATTGGCGAGAACAATGCATCGACTGGGATCACTCCAACTCCACTGCCTGTTCGCTCTTCAGCCATCGAGTAGCCCATACCATATTCAGCGGTCATCGTTGCCGACAATCGTGATTTTGGAGCGAGTGTCGCGAGGTGCAACTCTGGGTTGACGACCGTGACGTTTCCTGACACCTGAATGTCAGCTGCAGTCACTTCGCCTTCACCTTTGCTGTCGATTGTTAATTCGACTGCATCTTGTGAATCAGAAGAAAGACGAACTTGTTTGAGGTTCAAAATAAATTCAACAATATCTTCACTCATTCCTTCGAGTGTCGAAAATTGGTGTGAGACTCCATCGATTCTCACTGACGTGATCGCAAACCCAGGAAGCGACGAGAGCAACACACGGCGAAGTGCGTTTCCGATCGTTTGGCCGTAGCCACGTTCCAATGGTTCGAAAGAAAGTTGGCTGTAGTTGCCTTCTTGCTTGTCGACTGTGATCAAAAATGTTGGTTGTGTCATATATTTCTCCTTTGCGTTTCATCGCCCCTCATAGAATAAAAATGGAGAGGGACTCCGTTTCATGAGTGTTATTTACTATAGAATTCGACGATCAATTGCTCGTTCACATCGTAATCAATCTCATCGCGTTCTGGGAATCGAGCGACTTTCCCGACGATAGCTTTACGTTCCAACCAAGCTGGAACTGCTTTCTCATCTTTCAACAAAGCAGCGACTTGTGGGATAGCGGCAGCATTTTCTTTTAAGGCGACGACGTCTCCGACTTTGATCAAGTACGAGGCGACAGTCACTTTCTTTCCGTTGACGGTCACATGATTGTGAGCCACCAATTGGCGAGCCGAAGCTCTAGTCGGTGCGAAGCCAAGTCGGAATACCACGTTGTCCAATCGGCGTTCCAACAGCTTCAAGAGTGCGGTACCGGTAGAAGCTGGAGTCTTCGTCGCAACTTCGTAGTACTTGTGCATGGCTTTTTCGAGGATACCGTAGATGATCTTCACTTTTTGCTTCTCACGAAGTTGCAAGCCGTAGTCCGAGACTTTCTTTCGGCCTTTTTTTCCGTGTTGGCCAGCAGGCACAGCGAGACGTCGCTGCGTTTTCACGGAGTTGGTCTTTAACCCAAGGTCTTCACCGAAGGCTCGTTGTAATCGCTGTTTTGGTCCTGTATATCTTGCCATATTTTCAATTTTTCAATGTAACAATTCGTAAGTACAAATAATTTCTAGTGTTTAACCGTGGCGTCGCTTGCGTGGCTTGGTCCCATTGTGTGGGATTGGAGTCACATCCGCGATCATACCGACTCTGATACCTTTGGCACGGACGACACGCAATACACTGTCGCGTCCTGGTCCTGGGCCTTTAATATAGACGTCCATTTGACGCATTCCAAACTCTTTTGATTTATCAATCGCTTTTTCGACAGTCACTGTCGCTGCATATGGAGTCGATTTGCGTGAGCCTGAGAAACCTGCGTTTCCTGAAGAACCCCAACAAATTGTATTTCCTGTCTCATCCGTAATCGTCACGATCGTGTTGTTAAATGTCGCTTGGATATAAATGCGTCCTCGCGGGATTTGCTTTTTTGGTGCCGATTTTGTTGGTTGAACAGTTGCCATAGATGATTATTTCTTTGCGTCTGCAGTCTTGGCTGCATCTATTTTTGCTGCTACTTCTTTACTCAATGCGCCGATTGTCATACGTCGACCACGCTTGGTACGAGCGTTGACACGAGTTCGCTGTCCACGGACTGGCAATCCTTTGATGTGGCGTGAACCACGGTAAGACCCAATTCGCTTCAATCGTTCGATGTTCTCACGAATAATACGTCGCAAGTTTCCTTCGGTGTTCATGCGGTCAAGAACTCTCTGGAGTCGAGAAATTTCGTCAGCGGTCAAATCTTTGGCACGTTTGGCACCATCGACACCTGCATCATGCAAGACTTCTTCGACATTGCCGCGACCAATACCGTAGATATAGGTGAGCGCAATGCGGTTGATTTTTGAGGCTGGAATATCGACACCTGAGAGACGTGGCATAGAGGGTTATCCCTGACGTTGTTTATGACGTGGATTCTTACACACCACGAAAAGCTTGCCGTGACGCTTCAGCATCTTGCAATCTTTACATCGTGGTCTAATACTTGCTTTGACTTTCATAAATTTTTTATTCTTCTACGACTACTTCATCTTCAGTGTCGAGTCCCAATTGAGCTGCTGCCATTGCTGGCATCGGCTTTGATTCTTTTGAACGGAACGTAATTCGTCCCCGTTTTTCATCATATTTGGTCATGAGCACTTTGACTCCATCACCAGGCATGACTTTGATCTTAAACATTTTCATTTGACCGGAAACTTTCGCCAATAACTCTTTTCCGATCAGGTTTTCTTGTCCAGAAGTGATTTGGACTCTGTATGTTAAACTCGGCAGCGCTTCTAACACTACTCCTTCAACTTCATACTCACCAGGTTTTAAACGAGGCATAATAGGTGCGGGCAGCTAGGGCCCGATAGTCCACTTCCTTTCAATTACCGTAAGACAACACATTGTACCAGATACAAAAGCCATTCTCAAGGGTGGAAAATGCTATCTCGTCAGAATCTCCGGTCCTCGAGTAGTAATCAACACGGTCTCTTCAAACATCCCGGAAAGACTGCCATCAACGGTTTCGTACGTCCATCCATCTTTTCCGAGCTTGAGCTTGGCGTCCCCCATGGTGTCCATCACTTCAATACAGATGGTCTCCCCCTCAAAAAGCTTCTGTTTCTTATCGCTGCGGTACGCCACACACGGGATTTGCGGGTCTTCATGCAATGTGTGTCCAATTGCATGTCCTGTGAGCTGGTAGACCGCTCCATAGCCTCTGCTTTCGATCTCAGTTTCCATACTATGACTAATGTCATAGACGCTATTACCCACAGTCGCTTTGGCGATAGATCGCTCGAGGATAGTCCAGCCATCTTCGATAAATTTGATCGTCTTGGGATCGGCTTTTTTTGGATCGCCGATAAAGATGGTCGTGGTCGTATCCACATGGTACCCGTTCCAAATCAGCCCAACGTCAATTTTGAGCACATCCTGCTCTTGTACGACGTGATCTCTTGGAATGCCGTGGCAACATCCTTCATTCTTCGTGATGCACGTGGCCCACTTATAGTCTTCCACGGTCGAAAACGAAGGAAGCGATCCTGATGCTTTGATGAGTTCTTGCGCCTTGACTTCGAGCTCCTCAAAACGTACTCCGGGTTTCGCCATTTTGACGAGCTCGGATTTGACGAAGGCGAGTTTCTTTCCACCTTCACGCATGATCTCAATTTTTTCTTTTTGATTTCGCGTCATAGACTGTGTAAAAAGGGCTCTCCCTATTGGCAGAGCCCTCGTAGGTTATACTTTTAGTATCGAAGCTATTTTTGTAGTTTCGATAATAGTTGTGAGGTAATCTCTTCGATTGACTGCTCACCATCGACTTCGACGAGTCGGCCTTTTGATCGATAATATTCGATCACTGGTTCTGTTTTCTCGTGGAACAAACTAATTCGTTTCTTAATCGCTTGAAGCGTATTGTCAGCTCGCTCTCCATCATCGCGTCCTGCCAATCGCCACAGGGCTTCTTTATCAGAGACTTTGAGATACACGACTGCTTCGACTCCGTTTGAAAATGCTTCTGCCTGTTCCACGGTACGTGGGAATCCGTCTAGAATATATCCATTCTTGTATTCTGCGTGGCCAAGATATTCTTCGACGATCGCGATGGTCTTATCATCTGGAACCAAGAAGCCAGCATTGAGCGTCTCTTTCAAAAATCGACCAAGTTGAGTTTTTTCTTTGGCCATCTCGCGGAAGATATGTCCACTTGAAAGGTAAGGAATCTCTAATTTCTCCGAGAGGATATTTCCTTGCGTGGATTTCCCCGCTCCTTGGATGCCAATTAATATTAATTTCATAGTTCTCCTACTGAGTACTCTAGTCCACCTACAATAGATAGGAACTAGTAGCTAGCAACACCCAGCGGGAGCTACCACCTACTAACTTCTATCTATTCCGCGAACTTATCGTAGTTCTGACTCACTAACAATGCCTGAATTTGTTTTACTGTTTCCAAAACAACTGAGACCACAATCAACAATCCGGTGCCTCCAATTGTCAAACTTGGATTATTGATCGCACGAGAGACGATAGCTGGCAAAATCGCAATCAATCCTAAGAAAATTGCACCAGCGAGCGTAATGCGGACGACGATATACGAGATGAGTTCTGCAGTTGGCATACCAGGCCGCACGCCAGGCACATATGCGCCACTCTTCTTCAGTTCTTCAGCGAGATCTTCCGGATCAAAGAACACTGCCGTCGAGAAATACGTAAATGCAAACACGACAAAGAAGTAGATGATCTCATACCAGTTACTTCCGGGTTGGAAGTTGGTCGCGACCCATGAAGCTCCTTGTTTCACCATCTCATTTGGGACTGTCAGTAAGAGTCTCGCTCCAAATGACGGGACAAGCATGAGTGACACTGCAAACATAATCGGCAAGACACCCGCTTGATTGATACGAAGTGGCAAGTACGTTGATGAGGCTCCATATTCAGATGATCCACGGCTGCGTCTCGCATGCATCAAATGCAGTTTGCGGATCGCTTCCGTCATAAATACGATACTTGCAATCACGACCAGTGAGAGCACTGAGAAGATCGCAATTTGAACGAACGCAGTCTGCGTCACGGTCACGGTCTGAGCAGCTGCGACAGGTAGCGAACCGACGATACCAGCAAAGATCACCATGGAGATCCCATTGCCGATCCCGTACAACGTAATCAATTCACCAAGCCACATGAGAAGCATCGATCCGCACACGAGCGTAAAGATCATCGCGACGATACGAAATGGGTCACCGGTTTGGATCAATTTCTGACTATTGAGAAGTAACAGGACCGAGATACTTTGGACCACTGCCAATGGGAGCGCAAGGAATCGAGTATATTGATTGATGACTTCTCGTCCTGCCTCACCATCTTTTGAAAGTGCTTTTAATTTCGGGATGAGCATCGTCGCTAACTGCATGACGATCGAAGCCGTGATGTACGGGTTGATACCAATTGCCATCACTGAGAAATTTGAAAGTGTTCCACCAGAGAAAATATTCAGAAGTCCCAAGATTTGATTGCCAGCAAACAACTCCTTGAGTCTCAAAATATCAACAGCTGGGACTGGGACGTGAGCAAATAATCGAAACACGAAAAATAGTACAAAGGTAAAGAGCAATTTTTTTTGAAGCTCTGTATGAGATCGCAGTTTTTGAAAACCTGAGCGCAGTTGGTTCACAGTATCCTCTATTGAGTATGAATGGTTGTTCCCGCTTTTTCCAAAGCTTCTCTCGCTGCTTGAGTAAGAGCGATGCCGCGAACTTCTTTGACGTTCGCAGTTCCGCCAGCAACGATTTTCACTGGTGTTTGAATCGATTTTACCAAACCTGAGGCAACGAGTGTCTCAATGGTCACGATTCCATCTTTCACGAATGCCAACTGTTCCACTTTAATCGGAACTGATCTCTTATTCAATGACTTGAAATGAAACTTTCCGCGAGCGTATGGCAAACGCTTAATCAATGGCAACTGTCCACCTTCAAACCACAATGGAATTGTCCCACCTTCGCGTGACGTATGTCCTTTTGAGCCTCGTCCGACTGTGTGTCCACCTTTTCCTGATCCGACGCCACGTCCGACTCGCTTACTTGCTCTACTGGTCAATTTGATAAGTTCATTCAACATATGGTTTTAGGCTTTTTTCACTACTTTTTTCGGCTTTGGTTTTGCTTCTACGACAGGAGCTGGTGCGGCTTCAACTTTTTTCGGAGTTTCAGCTGCTTTATCCAGTTCTTTGAGCTTTCGTTTCTCTTCTTCTTCAGCTTGTACCACTGATTTCAACGTAATTCCTTTGAGAGCCACGATGCGGTTGATCTCTTTGAGAGCGTCAAACGTCGCATAGACGTTACTGGCTTTGTTATTACTTCCTTTGATCTTACTACTGATATCGCGGATACCGGCGGCATCGACGACATTTCGGATTGGTCCACCAGCAATAATTCCAGATCCCTTTGGAGCTGGCTTCAACATGATTCGTGAAGCACCACGTTTAATTTCCATTGGAAATGGAATGGTGGTTCCATTCATTGGGACAGTGATCAATTTTCGTTTGGCTTTCTTCACACCTTTTTTGATAGCAGAAAGGACGTCTTTCGCTTTGCCCAATCCGACACCAACTCGGCCTTTTTTATCACCGACGACCATGAGAACTGAAAAGCCCATTTTGTTTCCGCCTTTGGTCTTCTTGGACACGCGGGAAACCTGCACCACTTTCTCATCAAATTCCTTTGGCTCTTGTGGTCTGTTGTTTCGATTGTTTGATTGTTGGTCTCTGTTCATAAAAATTACATTTCTATACCTTGCTCACGCACAGTATCTGCGATTGCTTTGACTCGTCCGTGGTAGCGATTGCCACCGCGATCAAACACGAGCTTCCCAATTTTTTTCTTTTTCAAATCGGCTGCGAGTGACTTTGCGAGCTCAATTGCTTCCGCAAGCTTTGTGAGCTTCTTGTCAGTCTTTGTCATTTTTGCATTTGCCGCTGCCAATGTCTTCCCTACTGTATCATCAATGACTTGCATGTAGGTGGTCTCATTGGATCGGAACACAGTCAAGCGAGGACGCTCAGTCGTGCCACGAATTTTACTACGTACTCGGATCGTACGTCGTTGCTTCGCGGTGATGTTGTGATTAACTTTCATATTGATCATTTAGCCCCAGCTGCTTTGGCGGCCTTTCCTGCTTTACGTCGTACAACTTCATCTGAGTATTTGATCCCTTTACCCTTGTATGGTTCTGGAGGTCTCACAGCACGGATGTTTGCTGCTGTTTGCCCAACCAATCCCTTATCAATTCCTCGTACAAAGATCACGTTATTTCCTTCTATAGCAAACGTAATTCCAGCTGGTGGGACCACTTCGACCGGATGAGAGAAACCGACTGACAATGTCAATCCTTGTCCTTTCATCGCGACACGATATCCAGTTCCGACCATCTCGAGTTTTCGTTCAAATCCAGAGGTCACTCCAGTGACCATGTTTTGCATAAGACTGCGGATCAAACCATGAGCGGCACGTTGTGAAGGAAGATCACTGTCTCGAGAGACAGTTGCTTTTCCGTCAGCGACGACGACACTCACACCTGGCATCATCAACGTCTTTAGTTCTCCTTTGGAACCTTTAACGGTGATGTCTGCTGGGGTCACGGTTATAGTGACTCCACTTGGTATTACGACTGGTTGGCGTCCGATTTTTGACATATATTCTTTACCAAATTTGACAGAGGATCTCTCCTCCAATATTTTTCTTTTTTGCGTCTGAATCACTCATGACTCCCTGACTGGTTGAGATGATGGTGACACCATATCCACCGAGAGTTCGTGGGATGTTGTCCACGGTCGTATACAGTCTGCGACCTGGCTTACTAATTCGTTTCAAATCAGTGAGCGCTGGACTCTTGCCATTGTAGGAAAGCGTGAGCACCAGCACTGGTTGCACTGGGTCATCTTCTTTCTTCACATCGGCCACATACTTATTTGCGACCAACACTGCAGCGATTGCTTCCTTCACTTTTGAAGTTGGCATCGACACAGTGGCTTTTCTGGCCATGTATGCATTCTTGATTCTGGTGAGCATGTCTGAGACTGGATCTGTCATATTAAAAACTCGCTTTTGTTACTCCTGGTAATTCTCCTTTTGCAGCTAATTCTCGAAAACACAAACGACATATTCCGAAGTAGCGCATGTAGGCGTGAGGACGTCCACAGAGCTTGCATCGGTTTTTGCGGCGCGTCATAAATCCTTTGACATTCGCCCGTTGTGTTTTAATGATTTTGCTTGTTTTTGCCATACTTTCTTATTACTTTTAACTCAAATAATTCTTCTATGTTTCTTTCTTTATAGCGTTCATTCACTCGAGATTGCATCTCGCGTTTCTGAACCGACATAGCTTGCAGCTTATGTCGTCTTTTCAAACGGCATACCTAAAAGTTCGAGCATTTTCAGAGCTTCATCTTTTGTATCTGCCTTATTCACGATCGTAATCTGCAGTCCAGTCATCTTGGCGACTTGATCGTAGTTGATCTCTGGGAACACGATCTGCTCAGAGATACCCAAGTTGTAATTTCCGGCACTGTCGATGTGGTTGCGGCTGACACCTTGGAAGTCTTTGACACGTGGCAATGTAATACTTACCAATTTGTCAAAGAATTCCCACATGCGAGATCCTCGCAATGTGACGCACAGTCCAACTGGATCGCCTTGGCGAGTCTTAAATCCAGCGATGGATTTTTTGGCCTTACATACTTTTGGCTTCTGTCCAGTGATCGCAATCAATTGACCATTCAAACTCTCAACCATTTTATTGGTATCACCCTCTTTTTTACTGATACCGACATTGACCACGATCTTTGTTGGTCTAGCAATGGCCATCACATTGGTCTTCCCAAATTCCTTTTCCAAGGCGGGCACAATCTCTTTTTGGTATTTCTCTTGCAATCTATTCATATATTATTTGATTTCAGCTCCAGTTTTCTTAAAGATTCTGACTTTTTTATCTCCATCGACTTTGTAGCCAACTCGATCAACTTTGCCGGTCTCAGGGTTCATAATGGCGACATTTGCAGTTGGCAATGCACGCTCGCGTCGGATTTTTTCGCCTGGTCGACCTTGCATTGGTTTGATGTGCTTGACGTACATGTTGAGGCCTTGCACCACCACTCGATCTTCTTTTGGAAGGACTTTGAGCACCTTTGCGGTCTTGCCTTTGTCTTTTCCTCCAGTCACCATCACTGTGTCGTTAACTTTCAATTTCATATATTTAGAGCACTTCCTGTGCTAGGGATGCAATTTTATCAAATCCTAGTTCTTTGATCTCACGAGCACCCGGTCCGAAGATACGACTGGCTCGTGGCA
>CAZDWN010000008.1:0-10267 GCA_964509365.1 uncultured Pseudomonadales bacterium
TGTCTTCGTATGCGGTTTTGTTGGATATGATTTTGGGCATTTTGAGATTTAATTAAACTAGGTTTGCTGCATGCTCATCTCGCCAACAAAGTAACCATCACTTCGCATAGCTCTCGAGATAGCCACACTGAACACATTTATATACTTTCACTTCTGCTTTTATATCTGCTGTTTTTCCCCAGAAAATAGAGGACTTGAACCCTGTGGCAAACTTTGTTGGAATTACGACAGAATTTACTAAACCCCCATAATCCCCAACCAACACCCCTTCCTCCATCTCTCCTCCACATTTGACGCATTTCATAAATAGTATAAAAATACTAATGGATTGATTGTAGCAGGATAAGTATGTGAGTCGAAGGTCATCAGGTCGAAAGTCAAACGTTTAAAGTTATCAGGTTATAAAGTTGGAAGTTGAAGGTCATTAATTCATTATCTCAACATGGTAACATGATGTGGTTAGGAGCATTTGCAGATGATAGAGGATGGAAAAATCAGTGTGACTCTCCCCTACCATACCCCCTACTTCAAAAGTAGAAATAGAATGTTAGGAATAGACGGTTTTGCCATGCAGATCATTTTTAATTCCACTCTGCATAAGACAGAATGTGTTTGTTTAGTTCTTCTTTGCTGCTTTTCCACTTTGGTAGATACTTTTTAAGTAGAGACACAAATTTGTCGCTGTGTTTCTTCTCAATCAAATGGATTAGTTCGTGCACCGCCACATATTCAATACACGCGAGTGGTTTCTTCGCCAGCTCAAGATTAATTAAGATTCTCGCTCGTTTGTGATTACAGGTACCCCAACGAGTCTTCATTTGTTTTATGCCCCAGTAACTTGTCTTAACGTTTAGTTTCTTCTCCCACTTCTGTATCAGTTCATCCACAATTGGATAGAGTTGTTCTCTATACCACAAAGTCAATACTTCACCTCTTTTTTGTACGGTATTTTTTGGTCTGACCTGTAAAACAATTTTATTCTTTCCTTTAACTGAAACCCTAGGCGCTTCATCCTTGTATATAACTTCAAGCCTGTGTCGCTTGCCCAAAAAGTAATGACTTTCGCCTGATACATATTTGCGAGCGGTCTGCCTTTCTTGCCCTGTGAATTTAATTTGCTGTTTCTTGATCCACGGTAATCGTGTTGAGATCAGCGTGCGAATAGCATCGTCCTTCATATTCTCGGGCGATGTCACTCTTACACGACCTGATGGCGGAAGAACGGAGAGGTGTAGATTTTTTACCTTCTTCCTTACAACAAGTATTTCAATGGTCCCGAGTTGTAGATAGGAATTAGTACTCATGTTGGTTTTTGATAATTTCGAAGAGGTTCTTCAACTCTTCATCGGAAAGATCTGGAAGTGCTTTTGAGATCTCGATCTTAATCGCTCGCTCTTTGAGGTGATTTCCTCTCCAATCAGCTTGGCGTGCACTCAAAACAGCACTATCAACCGCGAGCGCCTTGGCTACATCTTGTGCCAGGTTATCGTATAGTGATCGCTTTGCTTGCGTATCGATCTCACTACTGACCGACTCATCCATAGGATCTTTTACTTTCTTCGATAATGCAATGATTTGCTTGAGATATTCCTCGTACTCAACATCTGCCTGTTTTCGCTTCTTTACAAGCTCGTCCAAGAGTTCTGACATACGCAAGTAGTACTTTGGGTTAGTCGGCATTTCATCGATGATGAGCTTGCGGACGTTGTTCTCAATGGTTTCTGCCACCGCTTCCTGGCTCTGTTTGATCGCATCCGGCAATGCATCAATAGCATCTTCACCCTTCTGTACGATGAGGTCCACGAGCGACATGTCATCAAACGCAGAAAGCTTCTCACTCTCTTTCGCCGTAATGTAACGATCAAGCAGGACACGCATCGAAGGCTCAAACTTTTTGAGATCTATGTAGTCGCCACTCGCAAGCTTTACCTCAGTGCGCACTTGTTCAAAGTGTTTTACTTCTCGCTCGATCCCTTCTGCTTGCTCTTGAGTATATCCAGAGTCCACCATGTCGTTTGCCATTTCAGCATAAGCGCGAAGCATATGACTCACCGTCTTGTAGAGCTTCACACGCTTTACCTCATTCTCTTTGAGGGAATATGGATTCTCAACATCTCCGCAGAAATATCGGATATAGGAAGCCGAATCCTTCGGTGGGACAACCGGCTCACACAATGCACGCACCACCTCAAGCGCCTCATCGAGATCCTTTTTGCCTTCTTCAAATTTATCTTTAAGAAGTCCGAGAACATCTTCTTTATCAAATCCTTCGAGTGCTCCGGCAGTAAAGTCTCCGACTGCTTTCTCAAGCTTCTTGAACAAATCTCGATAATCAACGATGTACCCGTATTCTTTATCCTCGCCATCAAGTCGGTTCACACGACAAATCGCTTGGAATAGTCCGTGATCTTGCATGTTCTTATCGATATACAGATATGTCGCAGGAGGTGCATCAAACCCAGTGAGGAGCTTATCTACAACAATGAGCAGCTGCATGCGCCCCGGCTCTTTGATGAATATCTTCTTTACCTCACGCTCAAAAGCGTCTGATTCTGTCTCTCCGGGTTTCTTCGTGATAGCTCCGTAGTTACGCTTGTAGTCTTCGAGCATTCGTGTGTAGATCTTGTACTCTGGGCTCTCTGTATCGAGCGCACCTGGCTCGTATGAAGTCACTACCGCACACTTGGTAAATCCTTTGGATTGAAAAATGTCATAGTAGCGACACGCTTCATAAATACTGCTTGCTACGAGCATTGCATTGCCTCTACCGGAAGAAAGACGTTGTTTACTTTCAAAGTCATCAAGGATATCAAACACAATGCGTTTCATGCGATCCTCAGAACTAAGGAGTGCTTGCATCGTGCCCCACCGCTTCTTGAGTTGTGCCTTGGCAAAGTCGGTTAGACCTTTTGTTTTTTCTTCAAAGTATTCGTCGATCTTTTCTTGGTTCGTGATTTGCTGTGGCACTCGGCGTGCTTCGTAGCGCAAATCGAGCACCACCTTATCCTTCACAGCTTCGTTGTATTTGTAGGTATGAATATAGTCGCCCCAAGATGCCTGACTGTTGTGCTTGTCGATTTTAAGAAGTGGTGTACCAGTGAAGCCGATAAACGTTGCCGTTGGCAATAACTCCTTCATTGCCTCGTGGAGTTTGCCGGTGTGGGAACGATGACACTCGTCCACAAACACAAACAGGTTACCTTTTGGCGAAAAGTCTTTCGGAAGATTCTTGCGAATGTCTGCCACATATTCATCTACACTTGTATCCGCCACAGCGCCAGTGCGACCAAATTTGTGCACGAGTGAACAGAGAAGCCACTTCTCCTTGGTATTGAGTTCGGTAATCAAATCGCGTGAGCTCTTGGTGCGATAAATCTGCTCGTCGACTCCGTTGAATACTTTCTCGATCTGTTCATCGAGCTCAGTGCGGTCAGTGAGAAGTATCACGCGCGCGTCGTCTACATTTTCCCGTATCCACTTGGCAAGCCATACCATCGTGAGGCTCTTGCCGGATCCCTGCGTGTGCCAAATGATCCCACCTTCTCTGCGCTTCACATATTCGCGCGCAGCAACGACGCCAAAATACTGATTGTGTCGGCAGGTCTTTTTGATCCCGCTGTCGTAGACAATAAAGTCGTGCACCATCTCCAAAAGTCGCTTCTTGTCACAGAGTTGCAAAATTGCGCGGTCAAGACGGTTTTCGCTTTCAAACCCTGGCTCTTTCCATGCTAAATAAAATTCTTCAGTTGTTTCCGTTGTGCCATAGCGAAGTCCTTCAGTATCATTACCCGCCATCACGAGCTGGACGGTGCCGAAAAATGTTTTGATAAATTCTTCTTTTTGGTTACCGATATTTTGGCGGATGCCTTCAGACACCGAGACCGTGCTTCGCTTGAGTTCGAGCACTCCCAGAGCAATGCCGTTTACATAGAGCACGATATCGGGACGCTTCGTGCGGTTGCCCTTGTAGGTTACTTCTTCTGCAATAGCAAAATGATTGTTTTCTGGATTCTCCCAATCAATAAACTCCACGTCTTGCTTGTGCTCACCGAGCTTCTCGCGCTCTTTAGCGCTGTAGCGGAGCAAGCTATACGTCTCGCGGTTCAAGTCGTAGAGAGAAAGTTGTGGGCGATTCACACATTTCTGGAGCGACTCGATCGCTTTCTTGATCAAAGTCTCGCTGTGGCCAGCACGAGTGAGGAAGGCGGTGAGATGCTCAACCTCGATGTTGCTGTTGTCGAGTCGCTCTTCCCAATTGCCAAGATACTCATATCCCAACCGATCACGAAAGAGCGCCACCACGCGGTTCTGGGTTGCTCGCTCGATTTGTCCTACTTTGGGTGATTGATTGGTCATATGAGTCGTATTTTACCGGTTAGTAATGTTTGCATCATGCCTTGCTTCAAATTCTGATATTTGGAAAGTTGCGATTCCAGTCGCTCGATTTCGGTGTCCATATCGGAGAGCACCGTGGCGATGGTGGTTTGCTCCTCTCGACTCGGCGCAGCAAATTGGAAGCCAATAAAATCTTTCTGGTATAGATGAGCAATAGTTGAACCTGCTTGAAGTTTGGAGAGGAATTCATCAAATATATTTGACCTCAAAATGTAATATAGAAATAACGGACTATGGTCGTTATTTCTAGGTCGAATAACAAAAACTCCACTATTGAGTGTTGTCGGTCCTGGCAAAAAATCGACATAGCCAACTTTGCCTATTGTGCCGTCTTTAGTTAATAGAACATCACCTTTTAATAACTGGATGTTCTTGTCTTGAACATATCTATTCTTATCTACAAACCAGCAAGTTGACCAATTTATCCTGCCATCATTAAAATCTGTACCTGTCACAAGATGGTATATTCCACTCTTGAGGTATTCCGCTGTTGTTAATCCCTGCCACCCAATTCTTGCCTTTAGACTGAAGTGATCGAACATACTAATAGGGTTCCACATTCCGCCAAATTCAGGTAGGCGGCGCTTGCCGGTGAGGAGCTCCTGCATCGCGCCTTGTTTGATGTTCTTTTTCTTTTCAATCAACTTCGTCAGCTTTTCAATCAGCGCATCGGTGCCAGAGAGCGCGGTTGCGATTGCAGTTTGTTCTATTTTTTTTGGGATAGGTAATTTAACAGTGGAAACTACCAACTTGTTTAAATTTAAAACACTGCTTCCTGATGCAAGTTGCAAATATTGATCTAAAACAATTTTGGATGACAATATGTAGTATAGATAATCTGTGGTGAAGAAATTAGAGTAATTCTGAATAGCGAGCCAGCCGTCATGAATGCATCCGTCAACTTTTAAAATATATGGTCTTCCGAAACTCATCGAATTTGAGAGAAGAAAATCTCCTGCACTTACTCGTCTCGACCGTATAGCTCCCGCTGGAACAATTTTTTCTTCAGTGCTAGTTATATACCTCGCTCCAATAGCCACATCTCCTATTTTTATCCAGTTAATACCTTCGGGGTTATTCGTTAAATAATCCTGAATTGGCCGTGGGGAACCACCGCGGTAAATATCAGCACACTCGCCGAAGGAATCAACTTTCCAATCACTCGGAATAACACCAACCTCGGTGTGTTTGTATCCTTTTGGAATTGTTTGCTCTTTTGCTTGCATACTATTTCAAATCAAATCCCATTTTTGAGAGGTGTCCGGCAACTTTTTTGGTGAGTCCTTCCACATCTTCCAAAATCTCCGGCATCGGCTCGGCGTAGCGCTCGGCGAGCTCCTTTACTCTACCTGCAAGCGTCTGCGAGAGGCGGTCTATCTCGCCAAGTACGCGCACCATGAGCTCCGCGAGCCACTTCTTCTCGACGACGAGCGTCTTGATTTCGTCCAGGGTAAAAGTCGGATACTTCACGAGCACCTTTTTCTCGAGGTCTGCCTCGGCTTCTTTGATTGCTTTCTTGGTATCGGCTTCTTTATCAAAGAGCGCGAGGTATTTCTCAAGCATCGCGTATTCATCTGCATCGTCCTTGCTCCCTTTTATTTCTTTCGCACGGCGCTGAACATCTGCCTTTTTGATCTTGTCGTTGTCGATGACTTCTGAAAGTAGTCCTTCCTCGCCACCATGCTCGTCTTTGAGCGCGTCCATATCTACGCCTACCTGTTCGAGCGTCGCGTTGAGGTCATCGAGCGCTTTCTGCTCTTTGGCAAAGTAGGTGCTTATAGTAAGCGAGAGTGGGATGAGGCGACCTTCAAGTCCGGCAAGTCCGGCGATTTCTTTCTTCTTTACGGTGCCGTCTTTTTTCTTGGTCTCGGATACGAGGCGGATGATTTCATTGCCAGCTTTCCATCCGTCGACGGTGATGATGTGTGTATCGTCCTGCATCGCTTCCTCCCAGTAGTTCATGAGGTGCTGGTAGATATCGTATTTGTCGACGAGTTTTAGGTTTTTGCACACTTCGAGCAGATCATCTGATGTTTTTTGAATGACTGCCTTGGGGTGGTTCTTGGTATCGAGCTCTTTGAGAAAAGCAGTGGAGCTTGTCTGCCACTTGCGTACGGTTGCGAGCACTTCTTGGCGGAAGGCGTCGAACTCGGCATGGTCAAGCACGGTTTTCTTGATCTCGTCGTGCGGGATCTTGACCTCGCTGTATCCTTTGCGACCATTTGGTTTAAAAAGAGACTTTTCGAGCGTTGGACATATCTCCCAGTACGCAGAAAGTGCGGCAATGTCGGCATCAGGAATGCCGCCCTTCAAATGCGCTTCGATGTCTTGGATATCTTCCGGCTCTTGGGTGTCGATATAGCGTGGAAGATTGAGGTTGAATTCATTTTTCTTAATCTCTTCGTTCGGTACAAAGCGTGAGAACTTTTCTATTTTCAGTTTGCCGTTCCAGGTATCAACAATCTTGCGAATGTCTTGCTCGCGAAGGCGGTTTTTGTTGCCGTCTTTTACATAGCCCTTGGATGCGTCGATCATAAAGATACCCTTGCGAGCGCTGGCACCAGATTTATCGAGAACGATGATGCATGCAGGAATACCAGTTCCGTAGAAGAGATTGGCTGGTAGGCCAATAATGCCTTTAATATATCCACGTTCAATAATATTCTTTCGAATATCAGCTTCAGCATTGCCACGGAAGAGTACTCCATGAGGAAGAATAACCGCGCCAGTTCCCGTGCTTTTGAGTGACTTTAGGATATGCAAGAGGAAGGCATAGTCTCCATTCTTTTTTGGTGGGACACCAAATCCGTCAAAACGTCCGAATGGATCGTGATCTGGGTCAAAGCCATTGCGCCATGATTTATATGAAAAGGGTGGATTGGCGACGACATAATCAAAAGTCTTAAGTGCGCTGTGTTCAGTAAAAAGTGGAGTCGATATAGTACTCGAACCTTTCTTGATCACCGCAGTCGATTTATCGTGAAGCCACATGTTGAGTGTGGCGAGTCCAGCTGTCGCATTGTCGAGCTCTTGGCCATATATAGAAATACCTCGTGGAGCTTCGTCAGCAACTTTAAGGAGAAGTGAACCACTACCACATGTCGGATCGTACACTGTTTGCATCATGCCAGCTGAATTATGAGCATCTATCACTTTTGCGATAATGCGAGACACTTCTGCCGGGGTATAGAACTGTCCTTTGCTTTTACCAGACTCAACCGCAAAGTGCTTCATCAGGTACTCGTACGCGTCCCCTAAAAGATCGTCGCCTTCTGCGCGGTTTTTACTGAAATCAAGATCAGTGTTTTCAAAAATCGCGATCAGGTTTGAAAGACGATCAATCATCTCTTTGCCTTTGCCGAGCTTGTCATCGTCATCAAAATCAACTGCATCAATAACGCCCTGAAGACCATTTGCATCAGCAAGTTTGCGAAGAACGGTATTAATACCCTCGCCAATATTTGCTTTTCCTTTGAGTTTTACAAGGTCAGCAAAACTTCCACCTGTTGGAACATCTACAATCTGGTGCTTCTTGCCGGCATACTTATCGGAAACGTAGCGAACGAAGAGGAGAACGAGCACATAGTCCTTGTACTGCGAAGCATCCATCGCACCGCGAAGGTCATCGCATGCCTGCCAAATAGAACTATAGAGTTGTGATTTTTTTATGGCCATAAATTTTTCAGAGAATAATCATTATGATTGCATATCACATGGTGTCACCCTTCAAAAAAATCCTCATCTAGTTCTTTTACCTCATACGAGTTTTTCACCTGAACACCAACCCCATATCTATACATCAAATCTACTAGCATGTCGCCATCAATCATAATGATTTTTTGTCCTGCATCGTGAGCTTTTTGAACAGCTTTTGTATCAAATGCTGAAGTGGTCACAAATATTCCTTTGTTGGTCTCGCGTCCCATTGCACCGATGAAGTTGCGGATCTCTGGCTCGCGAACTTTGTTGTCCGAGCAATAACGCTTGGCTTGGATGTAGATCTTGTCTAGTCCCAGTTTGTCCTCACTGATGATGCCATCGATACCACCATCACCAGACTTACTGGTCTCAATGAAATCGCCATATCCCATCTTCTCAAGTAATAGAAGTATCACTTTTTGGAAATAGTACGGATCCATTGCTTGGAGCTTGGAGAGGAGATCGGCTTTGACATCTGACTCTATCGATCGCATACCACTGTCAATGCGGTCCTGAGGGGATGACTCATCGATCGCGATCTCGCTGGTCTCTTGATCAGGTTTACGATTGGCAATAAATACTTCATCATTTTTGAGATCTTTTAGAGTGAGTGTGCCCTTGCTGAGTATGGCTCGTCCTCTATCAGTGATCTGGACTATCGCACGTTTTGGTTGCTCGACTAAGCCAGCCTGTTTGAGATATGCTTTGGCCCATCCAATACGATTCAGAATCAGTATGTCGCCACTTTTTGTCTTTTGGTCGAGTAGCTCTCGTGGGAGATGGGAGAAGTATGCGTCTCTAACCTTGATACGAAGGTCATTGTAGTGAAGTGGACCGCTATCTGCGAGTGTCTGTAAAGTCGGTATAAATGCTTCGTAAAACTTGGGTAGTTGCATAGATATTAGCTCATCTATTGTACTCTGATCTTTTGCATTTTCAGATAATAAATATTGTGCGTCAAATAACACAATTGTATAAATAATGTGAACAGATGCTTTTTGGCTCTTGGGCAAGTAATGGACTTTACGAACTAGATCCCCGCTTTCGCGAGGATGACGGGTATAGGTAACACACCTCCCGTCTTCGCCGTACTCCTCTCAAGAGGAGATTTCGAATGCAGTTAAAGAATATCCCACTTGCAAATAATATCTACTGTCTGGCATACTGATATTTGCAATGGTATCCTCTAGAAATAGAAGTACTAGCCCCTCCAACAGCTCCGCAGTTAGGCGGGCAAGCCAAACGCGCTCTCGAGATGAGCACGGTCACTTTGTGAAGGAGTTCGGTGCTCCCAAGGAGTCAACTGACAAACTCTTCACCTTCCAGTTCCACCTCTTCAACCCTCTTCACTGGCTCATGAACTATCTCGTCCGACTGGAGAAGAATAAAGATGGGAGGATCAGCGTCAAGATACCGTATCTATGGTTTCTCACGTTTCTCGCGGTCGTCATGGGAGGCGGCGGGGTGATGGGCGCGGTCCTGACGGGACCGCGCACGTATGTCGAGGGGCAGATCGCGGAACGGATGGTGTGGATCGCCAAGCCAACGCCAACACCTGTCGTGGTCGTGCCTACGCCAGCACCGGTGCTCGTAACGAGGCTCGGGATCGTGCGCGCGACGTATCAAGTGAAAAATCTTTTGCCGACGGTCACTCCTCCACCTGCGGTATCGAGTGAGTCTGCGAGTCTGGATGTGGCGCCAACGCCGACACCGCTCCGGTATGTCCTGATCGCGGAAAATGGCGAGCCCCTCTTCGTCCGTGTGCCGGCTACACTGTCACTCAATGGCTATCTGGGGAGTCGCGTGCTGCTCACGGGCTACTATGATGGGGCGACTAAGACACTCTCTGTCGCGACACTGGGGGATGTGGAAGTGGTGTACTGAGGGGGAAGAACTAGTTAGAAAGTTATAAGGTTATAAAGTTATCAAGTTGAAGGTCGAAGGTCGAAGGTCAAAAGATTAAAGTTAGAAAGTTATAAAGTTGAAGGTTGAAGGTCATCCCGCAGAGCGGGACAAGTAAGGTCGAAGGTCGAACGTCAAACGTTCAAGGTTATAAAGTTGTCAAGTTATAAAGTTGAAGGGCGGACGAGCTGGTTATAAAATCAAATCAGGTGAAGCGGCAAGCTGTGCTCGGTAACTTTCGAGAACTGGGGAGACTGGTCCGTCATATACC